>CAMDLO010000005.1 GCA_945901765.1 Cyanobium sp. NIES-981
GTCGCCGTCGGAATCCCGAAGGCCACCCCCAGACCGGTTCCCGCACCCAGCACCAACAGCGGAGCGCTGCTGTCAGGGTTGCCGGCGCGGATGGTGGCCTGCTGGTTGCCCTGAAGGTGGGGCAGGCCGTAGATCAGCACTGCGAAATCGTTGACCAGCTCCAGCTTGCCCCTGCCCAGACCGACTGCGGCTGCCAGCTCGTCCTGGTCGAGAAGCCAGGGCAGGTTTGTGAGCCTGGCCTGGCCTCCTTCCACTGGGCCGGCCACCGCGAAGCAGGCGGCGGCTGGCTGGGCAACACGGCCTGGCATTCCCACACCGGCTGAGTTGAGAAACCGCTGCACCATCGGCGTGAGGTTGTCCCACTCTGCCGAGCTATAGCGCTCTTCCCGCAGTAAATTCAACTGTTCACCTGTGTTTTCATAGAGGGCAAGCAGTGTTTTGGTGCCGCCGATATCAGCTGCTAAAAGAGTGGCCATCAATTGCTTGTTGTGGGTCTTGTTGAGATGGTCTTGGCTGAGGCGTTCATCCATGGAAATGGCTCAGCGGGGACGGAAACACCTAAAAAACCACACAGCTTTTGCCAATCATCGCCCGATTCCCAGCACACTTCCAGCAGTTTGTCGGGTTGGTCTGTGAAATAGTTTCGCACTGTCGTGTTGTGACATCTGTAAACATTGATATGGTGCTCTGGATTTAAAAGTGGATCCTCGTAGCCATAGATATATTTGCGAAATGGTTTCTGGGATCCGGAGCTTGCGGCCGAGATGTTGTCAGTTGCCGCCTGACGCATGATCTGATTGACAAGGCTTTGAAACCATTTTTGTTCGTCACACCTGGTTGTTAATATGAACTTTGCATCGGGGAAATATTCATTTGCCTGTCGAAAGAGTAGTGGCCATGGCCAATCATCAAATGAATCGGCGGATTCCATGTCCGTAAGGATCTGATCAGTTCGCCCCTTGAGCCAAAGATCGAAATGATGGCGACTAAGGCTGATGTGTCGATAGCCCAATGTTCGCAGGCAGTGGGCCAGGGTTTTGGTTCCAGTCTTGTGGAAGCCGATCCCTATCACCTTGGACCTTGAATTGGGGTTCATCTCTTGAGCTCAGTCTGCCTCTGAGGCCTCCGTATCCCAGGTGAGGCCCCCGAGCTTGAGCCGGTCGGCCCTGATGGCGGCTCCTACCAGTTGCTCCTGATCAAAGCAACCCAGATCCGCCTCGCGGCGGCTGCGCAGACTCACCTGGCCGCTTTCAGCCTCCTTGGCCCCGATCACCGCCAGCACTGGAATCTTCATCTGTTCGCCGTTACGGATCAGCTTGCCGAGACGATCGCCCGAGTGATCGACCGTGGCGCGGATGCCTGCCGCCCGGAGCTGGCTCAGCACCTGCTCGGCGTAGGGACGCACCTCATCGGTGACCGGCAGCAGGCGGATCTGCTCGGGGGCCAGCCAGAAGGGGAAATCGCCGGCGTAGTTCTCGGTCATGATCCCGAAGAAACGCTCCAGGGAGCCGAAGATGGCGCGGTGGATCATGATCGGGCGCTGGCGCGTTCCATCGGCGGCCACATACTCCAGATCGAATCGCTCGGGCAGGTTGAAGTCGAGCTGGATTGTGGAGCACTGCCACATTCGACCGATGGCGTCTTCGATCTTGAGGTCGATCTTGGGGCCGTAGAAGGCGCCGCCGCCTGCGTCGATCTTGTAGGCCCAGCCCTTGCGTTCGAGGGCTTCGGTCAGGCCCCTGGTGGCCAGCTCCCAGACTTCATCCTCGCCGATTGATTTCTCCGGCCGGGTGGAGAGGTTGATCTCGTAATTGCGGAAATCGAAGGTGGAGAGGATCTGCTCGGTGAGATCGAGGATCGCCAGGATCTCATCGCTGATCTGATCCGGCAGGCAGAACACGTGGGCATCGTCCTGGGTGAAGCCGCGCACCCGCATCAAGCCGTGCATCACGCCAGGTCGCTCATAGCGATACACGGTGCCCAGCTCGGCCCAGCGGATCGGCAGGTCCCGGTAGCTGCGCAACCTGCTGGCATAGGTCAGCACGTGGAACGGGCAGTTCATCGGCTTGAGCTGGTACTGCCGCTCATCCACCTGCATCGGGCCGAACATGCTTTCGGCGTAGAAGTCGAGGTGGCCTGAGGTCTTCCAGAGGCTGATGTCGGCCACGTGGGGGGTGTAAAGCAGCTCGTAGCCAGCCTTGAAATGCAGATCCCGCCACAGTTCTTCGATCAACAGGCGCATGCGGGCGCCGCGTGGATGCCAGAACACCAGGCCCGCACCGGCTTCATCTTCAATGGAGAACAGATCCAGATCGGTGCCGATGCGGCGGTGGTCGCGGCGCAGGGCTTCCTGCTTGCGGCGCTGGTATTCGGCAAGCTGCTCCGGCGTTTCCCAGGCCGTGCCGTAGATGCGCTGCAGCTGGGCGTTGCGTTCATCACCGCGCCAGTAGGCGCCAGCCACGCTCTCCAGCTCAAAGGCCTTGGCATTGAGCTCACTGGTGTTGGCCACGTGTGGGCCGGCGCAGAGATCCCACCACTCCTCTCCCAGGGTGTAGAGGGTGATCGGTTCGTTGATGCCGGCCAGGATCTCCAGCTTGTAGGGCTCGTTCTGGGCTTGGATTCGCCGTTCGGCCTCTGCACGGCCCACCTCCAGGCGCTGGAGGGGCAGCTTTTTGTTGATGATCCGGATCATCTCCTTCTTGATGGCCTTCAGGTCGGCCTCGGTGAAGGGGTCCGGATTGTCGAAGTCGTAATAGAAACCGCTCTCGGTCCAGGGACCGATGGTCACCTGGGCCTTGGGAAACAGCTTCTGCACCGCCATCGCCATCACGTGGCTCATCGAGTGACGGATGCGGAGCAGCTGCTCGCTCTCGCTGGTTTTTGGCAAGGCCATGGCCGCCGCTTCGCCCGGCCCGGATGGGATCGCCTTCCCAGTCGCAGCGGCCTGATCGGAGCTGGAGGCGGCAGGGGGCACGGAAAACGTCTTGAAGCGAGGTCCGATCCTACGCAGCGGTTTCTAGGCTGCCTGGATGACAACACCCCAGCCACTGCCGGAGTCCGGAGCTGATCTGCTTGAGCACCTGCTGGGTTCTCTCCTGGCCGATTTTCGCTTCTGGTTCGAGCGGGGTGAGCTGCTTCTGGATCTCTGCCCCGACCAGGTGATGGCCGCGGCTGATCGCCGCAGACTGCGGGAGCGGCTGCGGCAGGCGACCCTGGAGCTGGCTGCGGCCAGCAGTCTGCGTCAGGCTGCGCCGGTGCCTATGGCTGTGGGGCTCGACGCCATGGCCCCCTGGCACCAGCTGGTGGTGGAGGTGTGGTCGTTGGCTCGTCGGCTCCGCCATCAGCAGATCCCCTTGCCGCAGCTGTCCTGGCCGGAGCCACCCCAGTTCAGGGGCTGAGTGCGGAGCGCTCCGCTTCAGCTCTGGCGCTGGTGACGGGACAGGGCCGTGCGATAGAACGCCATCAGGTCTTCACGGCGTTTCACCGGCTGGCCGTAGTAACTGAATCCGGCCATGGTGGGCAGTGATGCCCACTCGGGCGCCAATTTGGCGAGGACGCCCGGCGTGAGCCCATTTCGATCGAACTGATCGAGGGCGCCCCGCCGCCGCACCAGGTGCAGAGCTGCCTGGTCCTGGTTGTGCGGGGCGAAGGTCGTCAGTCCGAGCTGACGGGCCACAGCGTTCCAGGTGCCAGGCAGGAACTGGTAGGCGCCAGCGGCGGCACTGGTGTATCGCCGCCTCACGGTGATCTGCGGATGCTGATCCAGCCGCTCCACCAGGCTGCCGCCATAGATCATGCGGTATCCCTCGTCAGCGCCACCGGTCCAGGTGCCCTCCGCAAAACGGATCGTGTCGAGCAGGGCCCGCCGCTCCGGCGTCAGGGCATAGGGCGCGGCGGCCGCCGGCTGGGTCGGACGAGCCGACAAGGTCGCTGCCGACGCAGGCAGTTCAGGTCGCGCTGTGAAGGCTGGTGCAGCCATCGGCAGCAGCGAGGCCAGGCCCATGGACCAGACGGTGAGGGAGTAGAGGCGAGTCAGAAGCGATCGGAGTCGTTGGCACCGACCTTGAGGGTTGCCCCCCAGTCCCTGCCACCCCCTTCAATCCGATCTGGACAGATCCCCGTTTGTGTGCATTTGCAGATCGAACACGATGAGACCAAGTCGGGACAGCTGTTCAGCTGGACGCCTAGGTGGAAGCACTCAGGACCAACGATCAGCTTCGCTGATCAATCCCGAAGAAAAGATTAAGTACCTTGGCGGACTGTCTGGCTGGCCCGTTTCCGCCGATCAGCGGCCGACCGGCAGAAATCCGAGGGCCCGGCGCACCCGTTCAAGGGTGATCTGGGCCACCGCGTCGGCCCGCAGGCGGCCCTGCTCCAGCACGGCCTTCAAAGCGCCTGGGTCCTGGCGCCACTGTTGGTAGCGCTCCTGCACGGGCCTGAGCGCCTCGCAGGTCGCCTCCGCGAGCATCGGCTTGAACTTCCCCCAGCCCATGGCGGCGCACTCCTGAGCGGCCGTGTCCCGGTCCTTGCCGCTGAGCAGCGCGTAGAGACCGAGCAGGTTGTCGGCTTCCGGGCGTTCGGGGTTGCCGAACTCCAGGCCTAGCGCCGCGTCGGTCTTGGCCCGTTTGATCTTGCGGGTGATCAGCTCGGGCGGATCCAGCAGGGTGATCCGGGACCCTTCGTTCGGGTCGCTCTTGCTCATCTTGCTGCGGCCATCGGTCAGGCTCATCACCCGGGCCCCGTCCCTGAGGATCAGCGGTGCAGGCACCTTGAGAATCGGTTCCGGCTCCCCATCGCTGCCTCTGGGAGCGAAGCGCGCGTTGATGCGCTGCTGGGCGATGTCGCGGGCCAGCTCCAGGTGCTGTTTCTGGTCTTCGCCAACGGGCACCAGATCGGCGTCGTAGAGAAGAATGTCTGCCGCCATCAACACCGGGTAATCAAGCAGCCCGACCGACACCTGATCGCCCTGCCGGAGTGCCTTTTCCTTGAACTGGATCATGCGCTCCAGCCAGTTGAGCGGCGTGACGCAGTTCAGCAGCCAGGCCAGCTCGCTGTGGGCCGGCACCTGGCTCTGCACGAACACCGTCGAGCGCTCGGGGTCGATGCCGCAGGCCAGGTAGAGCGCCGCCGTGGTGAGGGTGTCCTCCGCCAGTCGGGAGGCATCGTGGGGGACGGTGATCGCATGCAGATCCACCACACAGAAATAGGTGTCGTGGCTGTGCTGCAGGTCCACCCAATTGCGGATCGCTCCGAGCCAGTTGCCCAGATGGAGGGCCCCGGTGGGTTGGACGCCAGAGAGAACCCGGGGCCTGCTCATCGGGCTCAGGCCTCCTCCACCGCGGCGGTGCCTGCCGCCAGGTCAGCCTCGGCAGCAGGGCTGGGCTGGTCACTGGGGGGTATCTCCTCGGCAGGGCTGGCCTGCGAGGACGCGTCGACGGGCTCGTCGTCCGGCGCTTCGGTGCGATCTGGATCACTCTGGTCAGGCTCCATCGCCGCCGCCTCAGCGACGGGCTCTTCCTGCTCGACGACCGGCGCAGGCCGGGAGGGACGGGCAAACGGATCAACCCGGGGCTTCCGCTCCGGCCGTGGACCCCGATCCCGGTCTTCCCCGCGGGGAGGACGGCCGTCCGGCTGGGAGCGCTGCTGGGCGATCAGCTCATCCAGCTTGCCCTCCTCCAGCATCTGACCGAGTGCCCGCACCGAAAAACCCAGCACGGCAACGGTGGAGCGCAGCCGGAAGGCCTCCTGCAGAGCCCGCGCGGCACGCATCTCGTTGTCGCTGAGCCGGATGCGGAATCCACCCGGTTCCCGGTTCCCACCGGGACGCCCCCCCTGTTGGGGCGTTCTGCTCGTCTCGTCAGTCATGACGGCAACCTTGGGGTCAGGCGCAAGTGTGCCGCATCGACTGACGGGATCCCTGTAGCCAGAGCACCTGGTGCGGTTCGCGGCTGCCCGCTCGACCGAGCACCACCAGCGGCAGCCGACGCCGCTGATCGGGAAACTGGCAGCGGTAGTGCCTCAGCAGCGTCAGATAGCGGTCGAGGGTCCACTGATGGGGGTGCGTCTCCTGCTGGCGCCAGTGATGACGCAGGGCCTGCTGCCAGGCCCCACTGCCGAAGTCCCGCCGGCAGAGCAACTCCGCCTGCCAGCTGTCCAGACCAGAGCGGGCCAGTTCGCGGTACCGCACCAGTTCCGGTGCGTCAGCGCTGGCATCGGGAGGCAGCTCCTGCGCCAGGTCCTGAACCGGCACGGCCCACAGCCGCAGCCAGCAGCGATCCAGCAGGACCACCGGCAGCGACCCACACCAGTGGGTGGCCTGGGCCAGTTCGTCTTGCCAGCCGGCGAGGCGGGCCCGCTGGGTGCGGCTCAGCCAGGCCAGCAGGCCAGGGCTGAACGCCTCCATGGCAGGTGGTGTGTCGTCTGGCGGAGCGTTCCGGCACCGGCTCGACGGCGGCGCAAGTGGCTGCTCATGGCGGTGTCGCCCATCGCTCAGGTGGCCAGGGTCAGGCTGATCGATGTTCGAATTCCCGTTGGAAGGGCAGGCCATCGGTCCCGGGTCGCCATCAGACCATCCAGGGTATTGGCATCGTCACGGTGGCCGAGCCGCTGATCGCTGAGCTAAAGAGACGATGCTTGCCGGCCCTGCGTTGACCTCCCCGCTGCCCACCGGTCGTTCCAGTACCGGTCTCGCGATCCGCTCCGGTGTGGAGCCCCAACCGGTTCTCAGCGGTCTCGGCCTGGCCGTGCCGGTGCTGCAGCGCTGGTGGCCGGCTGCCGCCGCTGTGGTCGCCGGCAGCGTGGCGATCGACGCGGTCGGCCATCTGCTCCATCTGCCGCTGATGGCAGCCGGGGCTGGCGCTGCAGGCCTGCTGCTGGTCTGGACCTGGCGTCGGGCGCCTGCGGACCCCATCAGCAGCCGATCAACGGACGCGGCGGGCTGGTTGCAGCGGCTCGAACGTCTCCTGACCCAGTTCGATCAGCTGGAAGCGGATCTGCCGGATGACAGCGATGCTCCGCTGGTGGCGTTGGCCCGACGCGAACGCCTGGAGCAGCTCCGGCTGCAGGTGACGGCTCCAGGCCTGCAGCTGGCGGTGGTCGGGGCCGTGCCCGCCCTGGTGCCCTGGCGCGATGCGGTCGCTTCCAGCCTGCAGGGGGCCGCGGCCCTCACCCTGCACTGGTCCAGGCCCCTACCTTCCGCCACCGGCTCCTGGCATTGGCCGGAACCGTTCGCCAGCTGCGATCTCCTGCTGTACTGCCTCAGGCCACCTCTGCTGGCTTCCGATCTGCGCTGGCTTCAGGCGCTCCCGGCCGGTCAGCCCCTCTGGATCCTGCTGCTTCTCCCCCCCGGGGGGGACGCCACGCTGGCGGAGCGGGAGCTTCGGCATCAGGTCCCGGCCGAGCGGACGCTGCAGCTGTTGTGTCTGCAGGATGGTGGTGCTGTCGATGCGGCGTTGCAGCCGCTGGCAGCCCAGCTCGTGCGCGAGGGCAGGCAGCTGCGCCGTCAGTGCCGCGAGCGCTGTCTTGCAGACCAGCATCGCCGCTGGCAGGCCGACCTCGAGACCTTGCGCCGCTCGCGCCTCCGCGTGCTGCAGCAGCGCACCCAGTGGATCGTGGCGGCGGCCGTGGTGGTGGCACCGCTGCCCAGCCTCGACCTGCTGGTGCTGGCGGTGGCCAACGGCCTGATGGTCAGGGAGATGGCACGGCTGTGGGATTGCCCCTGGTCGGCCGACCAGCTGCGGGCAACGGCTCTGGAGCTGGCCCGCGCCTCCCTCACCCTGGGCCTGGTGGAGTGGACCGGTCAGAGCCTGGCTGCCGTTGTGAAGTGGCACGGCGCCACCTGGCTGCTTGGCAGCACCGTGCAGGCGCTCAGCGCCGCCTATCTCACCCGGGTGGTCAGTCATGCCATGGCCGACACCCTGGCCCGTTCCGCCGGCGTTGCCGAGCCCGATCTGGAGCGAATCCGCCGTGAGGCTCCGCTGCTGGTGGCCCAGGCCGCCGAACGGGAGCGTCTGGACTGGCAGGCGTTCGTCCAGCAAGGTCGTCGCTGGCTGTCCGAGCAGGCTGCTGGGCCGCTGACGTCAGCCTCCGCCTGAGCGCGGCCAGGCCCGTGTTTTCACATTCCTTGATCAATCTCGTGTCGAGAGGTGAAGCTCCTGCACGTTTGATTGCATCTGCAGGTCATACCGCCCGTGGTCCGTATTGTTTTGTTCATCTTCCCTGCGGTTGTTCCGATCTCCTCACCCGATCCTGATAGGCCGGGCCTGAGCGTTGTCTGAGGTTTCAGGTCAGGCGGGTGAGGCCGGGCGGGCGCTGGGGAAGAACCCTGTTCTGATTCCCTCCACTCCTTGAGGACTGTGTCATGACCACTGCTGTTCGCAGCGGCGGTGCCAGCAGCTGGCAGAGGTTCTGCCAATGGATCACGTCCACCAATAACCGCCTTTATGTGGGCTGGTTCGGTGTGCTGATGATTCCCTGCCTCCTGGCCGCGACCATCTGCTTCATTGTTGCCTTCATTGCCGCACCGCCTGTCGACATCGATGGCATCCGCGAGCCTGTTGCCGGATCTTTCATCTACGGCAACAACATCATCTCCGGTGCTGTCGTGCCATCCAGCAATGCCATTGGCCTGCACTTTTATCCCATCTGGGAGGCGGCCTCCCTGGATGAATGGCTCTATAACGGCGGCCCTTATCAGCTGGTTGTCTTCCACTTCCTGATCGGCATTTCCGCCTACATGGGCCGTCAGTGGGAACTCAGCTACCGCCTTGGCATGCGCCCCTGGATCTGCGTGGCCTACAGCGCACCCCTGTCGGCAGCCTTCGCGGTTTTTCTGATCTATCCCTTCGGCCAGGGCTCATTTTCAGACGGCATGCCCCTTGGCATCAGCGGCACCTTCAATTTCATGCTGGTGTTCCAGGCTGAGCACAACATTCTGATGCATCCGTTCCACATGCTTGGTGTGGCGGGCGTGTTCGGTGGCAGCCTGTTCTCCGCGATGCACGGCTCCCTGGTCACCTCCTCGCTTGTGCGTGAGACCACTGAAACCGAATCGCAGAATTACGGTTACAAATTTGGCCAGGAAGAAGAAACCTACAATATCGTGGCAGCCCACGGTTACTTCGGGCGGCTGATCTTCCAGTACGCCTCCTTCAACAACAGCCGCAGCCTGCACTTTTTCCTCGGCGCCTGGCCGGTGGTTGGCATCTGGTTCACCTCCATGGGCATCAGCACCATGGCCTTCAACCTCAACGGGTTCAACTTCAACCAGTCCATCCTCGACGCCCAGGGCAAGGTGCTGCCCACCTGGGCTGATGTGCTCAACCGTGCCAACCTCGGCATGGAGGTGATGCATGAGCGCAACGCCCACAACTTCCCGCTGGATCTAGCCACCACCGGCGCCACCCCGGTGGCTCTGACGGCCCCTGCGATCGGCTGATGGCTCAGTTCCGGCCCTTGTGGCCGGCTGTTCCACTCTCGCTGCTACGGCCCCCTGTCCCCAGGGGGCTTTTTGCTGCCCGCGGGCGGCGCTTCAGCAGTTTGCCGGTCCATCCCCTGCGATCATCGACGCTTGGCATGAGCGCACGCGGAGCAAGGCTTGCTGGAGATGGACTCACGGGTGGTGTTCGCGCTGTCGCTCACCCTGGCGGCAGGGCTGTCCACCGGTGTCGGCAGCCTGCTCGGACTGCTGAATCGTCGCCCCAACCCCCGAGTGCTCACCCTCGCCCTGAGCTTCTCCGCTGGCGTGATGCTGTACGTGTCCTTCGTGGAGATCTTCCCGAAGGCGCGTCAATCCCTCAGTGCTGCCCTCGGCGATTGGCTCGGCTACGCGGTCACGGTGCTCGCTTTCTTCGGCGGTATCGCCGCCATCGCCCTGGTCGATCGGTTGCTGCCCACAGGCGGCGGTGCCCTCACACCGGACCTGCAAGGCAGGCCGCGCCGTGAGCTGATGCGCACAGGCCTGTTCTCGGCGCTCGCCATCGCCATCCACAACTTTCCGGAGGGACTGGCCACCTTCATCGGCGCCCTCTCCAGTCCACGCCTTGGCATCGGCATCGCCATCGCCATCGCCATCCACAACATTCCGGAGGGACTGGCGGTGTCGGCCCCCATCTATTACGCCACGGGCAGCAAACGCCAAGCCTTCTGGATTTCCTTTGTCTCCGGCCTGGCCGAGCCGGTCGGTGCCTTGGTCGGATACCTGTTTTTCGGATCCAGCCTCAATGACATGGTCCTGGGACTGGTCTTTGCCAGCGTGGCCGGGGTGATGATCTACATCTGCCTTGATGAGCTCCTGCCGACGGCCCAGCGACTTGCCTCCCATCACCATCTGATGATCGGGGGTGTGCTCGCCGGCATGGCGGTGATGAGCCTCAGCCTCGTGCTGCTGGCCTGAATTCAGGCATCCCGCTCCCACGCCACCGTGCTTCAGACAGACCCACCTCCCTCCAGGCGCGACCCCGAGCAACGCTGGCCCTGGTGGCCGCTCCTCCCCCTGTATCCCTACGGACGCCGCCGCACTCTGGTGCGTGAACTGGTGCCTGAGCAGGTCTGGAGCTTTGAGCAGCTCCAGGGGGTCTTTTATGTGGCCGTGCCGATCCGCATGACCGTGGTGCGTCTGCGCCAGGGCCTGTTGCTGTATGCCCCTCTGCCGGCAACAGGGGAACTGCTGGCGGCCCTGCGGGAGCTGGAGCAGCGCTTCGGCCCGGTGTGCAGCGTGGTGCTGCCCACCGCCTCCGGCCTGGAGCACAAGCTGCCGACCCCGGCCCTGGCCCGCGCCTTCCCCGCGGCGACGGTGTGGGTGTCCCCGGGACAGTGGAGCTTTCCACTGCGCTTGCCCGCCAGCTGGCTTGGCTTTCCGCCGGCCCGCACCCGGGTGCTGTTCGAGCAGGGCCTCCCCCACAGCGAAGAGCTGGCCTGGCGAGGGCTGGGGCCTCTCAATCTCGGCCTCGGCACGTTTATGGAGGTGGCCTGTCTACACCGCGCCACCGGCACGCTGCTGGTCACCGACGCCCTGGTGGGGATCGCTGCCGAACCACCAGCTCTGTTCGAGGCCGATCCGACGCCCCTGCTGTTTCATGCCCGCGACCGCGGTGACCAGCCGCTCAGCGATAGCCCTGAGTCGCGGCGCCGTGGCTGGCAACGGCTGGTGCTGTTTGCGTCCTACCTGAGACCAGCCCGATTGCAGGTGCCCGGTTGGGGGGAGGTGCTGGCTCAGGCCCTGGCCCCGGGGCTGCGCAACCGTCGCAGCTATTTCGGTCTGTACCCGTTCCGCTGGCGCGACGACTGGCAGGACGAATTCCGGACCCTTGTTCCCGGGGAGCAGCCTGTGCCACAGGTGGCGCCGGTGCTGGAGCGGCTGGTCTTCCCGCGCTGCCGCAGCGCCCTGGTCGCCTGGATCCGCGACCTTTCCACTCTGGAGGAGGTGCGCTGGCTGGTGCCGGCCCACTACGAGGCCCCGCTGGCCTGTTCTCCTGCCGCGCTCAGCGCGCTGGCGGATGGCTTGGAACACCGCGCCTGGGCACCCGATGCCGGCAGTTGGTCCACCCTTGCCCGCATTGATCAGACCCTGCTGCGGTTCGGCCTGGTGCCGCGCCAACCCCAGGGCTGATCACCACACCCCTGACCACAGCCGCTTGCTCAGAGGAACAGCGGTCCTGGATCACTGTCGAGATCGTCGCTGCCGCCGCTGGCCAACAGGCTGGTGTCCAGTTCCATGCGCTGTTCCATCTGGCGCAGGAAGTAGCCGGTCATCATCGCCGATGCGAGCAGTCCGGCCAGGTTGTCGCGGCTGGTCTGCACCTTCACCTCGAAGTGCTCGCCGGGCAGCATGCCAAGCAGCCCCTGCACGTTGTGGCGAATGATGTCCTGGATCTCGGGGCTCGCCGAGCGAGCCACCCGCTGCAGCACATCAGGGGACTGCTCCTGGAGGTACTGAATCAGGGCGTTGCCGCTGATCGCCTCGCTGTCGCTGGCCAGAAACTCCGGGTTGAACATCCTCGGTGTACGCCGCGTCACGAACTGCACCCTAATCGAGCTGGTTCTGCTGCCCCACCGCCCCTGGGGTGGGGGAGAACCGAATCGGTCCAAACCGCGATAACGGCCAGTAGCGCAGCACGGCGGTACCGATCAGCTCCTGCTGCGGCAGGGGTCCCCACAGGTGGGAGTCGAGGCTGGCGTTGCGGTTGTCGCCCAGCACCATCAGGGTGCCGGCAGGCACGGTCAGCTCGGGCAGGGTGTAGGCGATGGGCTCGGCGATCCAGTCGGGTTGCAGCCGTTCGCCGTTGCGCCACAGCGCCCCAGCGCGCACGGCGATCCGGTCCCCTGGCAGGCCCACCACCCGTTTGATCAAGGCACTGTCGGCGGCATAGCCGGCGGCCTGCAAGGGCGGGGGAGGGTGGAACACGACCACCGTGCCGATCGGCAGTGGACGGTGCAGCCGTACCCGCAGCTTCTCCACCAGCACCCGGTCCTGCAGCTGCAGGGTCGGCAGCATCGAGCCGGAGGGAATCCAGCGCGGTTCGATCACCGCCCAGCGCAGCAGCAGGGCCAGGGCCAGCCAGAGCAGCAGGCTGCGCAGCTGGGCAACCAGCTGGCGGTTCCAGGGCAGCTCTGGCCGCTGGGCAGAGGATTCGGCCGGATCCGGAGCGGCAGACAAGGGCAGGGGAGGATGGAACGTCCATCCTGCAGTGCTCCGGTCTGCCCGTGGCTGATCCTCCTCCAGCCTGTTCCGAGCGGGCTGCGGCCAATCTTGATGCCGCCCTGCTGCTGTTGCAGGGCCTCTGCCGATGCGGTCTCGGCCAGCTGGTGCTCTGTCCCGGCAGCCGTTCGGCCCCCCTGGCCTGGGCCTCGGGCCTGCTGGCTCAGCGCGGGGTCCTCCGGTTGCACACCGCCATCGATGAGCGTTCCGCCGCCTTCTATGCCCTGGGGCTAGGGCGGGCCAGCGGTCAGGCGGCGGCCGTCGTCACCACCTCGGGCACGGCTGTTGCCAATCTGCTGCCCGCCGCGGTGGAAGCCGACCACGGCACGATCCCCCTGCTGCTGCTCAGCGCCGATCGACCGGCGCGGCTGAAGGGCTGCGGTGCCAACCAGACCGTCAATCAGGAGGCGTTTCTGGCGGTCAGTGCCCGCTGGGTCGGCCAGGGCGACGGCAGCGGCCTGGCGTCGATGGCGAGATCGGCACTGGAGGCCCTGGCCGAAGCCGCCTGGCTGCACTGCCACGGCAGCGGCGGCATGCCGGCGGGTCCCGTCCACCTGAACCTGCCCTTCGAGGAGCCCCTGCATCCCGGATCCGCCCTCCTGCAGCATCGGCTGGCCGCATTGGCCGAGGAGCCGGGCTCTGCCCCTCCGGCGCCGGCCGGTAGCGGAGCGCCGCTGGCTCAAGCCGGCATCGAGCCGACGGTTCTCGATCCTGATCGGCCCGGTCTGGTGGTGGCCGGGCCCTGGCGCGGGACTCCTGCGGCCTGGCCTGGGTATCTGGCGGCGCTGCGCCGCTGGCAGCACCGCTGCGGCTGGCCCTTGCTGGCCGATGGCCTCAGCGGCCTGCGCGGCTGCGACGGTCTGACCATGGTGGCTGGCTACGACCTGCTCGATCAGCCCCTGCCCGCCTCCATCCAGGCCTTGCTGCCCGAGCTGCAGGTGCTGCGGCTCGGGCCGTTGCCGGCCAGTCGTCGGCTGCATGCCCTGCTGCAGGCCTGCGGCGGTCCCCAGTTGCTGGTCAGTGAAGGGGATCCCCGCCCGCTTGATCCCCTGGGCGGTTGCAGTCGCCAATGGTCGGATGGCCTGGTCAGCTGGATCGAGCAGCTCCCCGATGCCTTGCAGACCGGACCGGTCACCCTGGCCTGCCGTGCCTGGGCTGCCGACTGGCAGGACCTCGAGGGACGTCTGCAGCTGCAGCTCGATCGCTGCCTGCTGGCTCCAGCGGCCCCCTGGGGTGAACCGGCGATCGCCCGCCAGCTGGCTTTGCTGCTGCCGGCAGGCCTGCCGCTGGTGATCGCCAACAGTTCCCCTGTGCGCGACTGGGAGAGTTTCACCCCCGCCACCGCGCCGCCCCGGCCGATTCACGCCTGCCGCGGCGCCTCCGGCATCGATGGCACCCTGTCAATCGCCTGCGGTGTGGCCGAGGCTGCCGGTGCTGCCGTGCTGCTCAGTGGCGACCTGGCCTTGCTGCACGACAGCAACGGCTGGCTGTGGCACCACCAGCAGCGCGGCCGTCTGCTGGTGGTGCTGATCGACAACCAAGGCGGCGGCATCTTCGAGCAGTTACCGATCCGGCCCCAGCCCGATGGCGTGCTGGCGTTCGAGCAGCTGTTCGCCATGCCCCAGCCGCTGGATCAGGTGGTCCTCGCGGCCGCCCATGGCGTGCCCAGCCGCGATGTGGCGACCCTGGCCGACCTGGCCCCTGCCCTGGCCTGGGGGCTGGAGCAGCCCCTGGCCCTGCTGCGTCTGCGCACCGACCGGCGCGCCGATGCCCAGTGGCGACAGGCGCTGCGCAGAATGGCCAACGCCCTGGTCGATGCGCCATGAACGTCGTCTGGCAGCCCGCCGGCTCCTATGAGGACATCCGCCTTGAACTGAGCGAGGAGGGCATCGCCCGCATCACCATCGACCGCCCGCACAAGCGCAACGCCTTCCGGCCTCGCACCGTGGTGGAGCTCTGCGATGCCTTCACCCGGCTGCGCGACAACCCGCGGGTCGGCGTGGTGCTGTTCACCGGCGCCGGGCCGGCTGCCGATGGGGGCTGGGCCTTCTGCGCCGGCGGCGATCAGAGTGTGCGCGGCGACGGTGGCTATGTCGATGACGACGGCCTGCCACGCCTGAACGTGCTCGATCTGCAACGGCTGATCCGCAGCCTGCCCAAGGTGGTGATCGCTCTGGTGGCGGGCTACGCCATCGGCGGCGGCCAGGTATTGCACCTGCTCTGCGACCTGTCCCTGGCCGCCGAGAACGCCCGCTTCGGCCAGACCGGTCCACGGGTGGGCAGTTTCGACGGCGGGTTCGGGGCCGGCTACCTGGCCCGGGTGGTGGGCCAGCGCAAGGCCCGGGAGATCTGGTTTCTCTGCCGCCAGTACGGGGCGGAGGAGGCCCTGGCCATGGGGTTGGTGAACGCGGTGGTACCCCTGGAGCAGCTTCAGGACGAGGGGGTCCGCTGGGCGCGGGAGGTGCTGCGGCACAGCCCTACGGCGATCCGCTGCCTCAAGGCGGCCTTCAATGCGGAGACCGACGGGCTGGCTGGCATTCAGGAGCTCGCTGGCCAGGCCACCCATCTCTTCTATCGCACGGCTGAGGGTCAGGAGGGGCGTGACGCCTTCCTGGAGAAGCGCTCCCCGGATTTCTCCACCGAGCCCTGGCTACCTTGAACGGGTGATCCGATGGGTTGGGCCACGCCTTTCTCCGACCTCCCACGCCCGCCCACGCCTTTCTCCGCCCGCCCACGCCCGCCCACGCCCGCCCTGCTTCCTGTTCCAAGGTCCCATCCCGTTTCCGATCATGGGCCCGCTGCGGCTGCCATCAAGCCCCTTCCTCACCTCTGCCCGCGCCCTGTCGCAGGCCCTGATCGGCCTGGCGGCCGTGGCCGCGCTCAGCCCTGCTCCGGTCGCCGCCGTCCAGCGCATGCCTGAGTCCGGAGCCGGCCCACAGCGGGTCCAGGCGTTGATGGAAGACGGAGCAGAGCGGGAGCTGGTGCTGCATCTGTCCAGGCGCCAGTTGTTGGTGTTCGACCAGGGCCGGGAGTTGCGACGCTTTCCCGTCGCCGTTGGTCGTCCGGGCTGGGAGACGCCGGTGGGGCGCTTTCGGGTGATCGAGCGTGTCGCTGACCCCATCTGGGAACATCCGGCCACCGGCCAACGGGTGCCGCCCGGTCCTGCCAACCCGTTGGGCAGCCGCTGGATCGGTTTCCATCGCGATTGTCTCGGTCGCGCCGGTTTCAACGGCCGCGAACACCTGGTGGTGGAGGGATGCGTCAGTGCCGGTTTCCACGGCACCCCCCAGCGGGAGTCCATCGGTCAGGCGGTGTCCCACGGTTGCGTGCGCCTGTTCGATGAGCACGTGCGCGATCTGTTCGATCTGGTGGAGCTCGGCACCCCGGTGACGGTGGTTCCCTGACCTGCCCCCCTTACAGTTGCCGCCACCTGACCCGGGGTCTGGATGCGCGTCCTGTTTGCTGCCGCTGAATGTGCACCGATGATCAAGGTGGGCGGCATGGGGGATGTGGTCGGTTCCCTGCCGCCCGCTCTGGCCCGGCTGGGCCATGACGTGCGCGTGATCATGCCCGGGTATGGCCGTCTGTGGTCGCGGCTGGCGATCGGCTCGGAACCGGTGTGGCGGGGCCACACGATGGGGAACGACTTCGCGGTGTTCGAATCGACCCATCCCACCACCGGACTGCCCCTCTATCTGGTGGGCCATCCGGTGTTTGATGCTGAGCGCATCTACGGCGGCGACGATGAGGACTGGCGCTTCACATTCTTCGCCAGTGCCACGGCTGAATTCTGCTGGCACCACTGGAAACCCCAGGTGCTGCACTGTCACGACTGGCATACGGGGATGCTGCCGGTGTGGATGCACCAGGACCCGGAGATCAGCACGGTCTTCACTATTCACAATCTCAAATATCAGGGGCCCTGGCGCTGGAAGCTCGACCGGATGACCTGGTGCCCCTGGTACATGCAGGGCGACCACACAATGGCAGCGGCCCTGCTCTACGCCGATCGCGTCAATGCGGTGTCACCCACCTATGCCCTGGAGATCCGCACGGCTGAATACGGGGAGAAGCTAGAGGGGCTGCTCAATTTCATCAGCGGCAAGTTGCGGGGCATTCTCAACGGCATTGATGTGGACGACTGGAACCCGGCCACCGACCAGGCTCTGCCGGCCCGATTCTCTGCCGATGACCTGGCCCCGCGAGCGGAGAACAAGCGCCAGCTGCAGGAGCGCTTCGGCCTGACGGTGAACCCCCGCACCTACCTGATGGGGATGGTGAGCCGGCTGGTGGACCAGAAGGGGGTGGATCTGCTGCTGCAGGTGGCCGACCGGGTCCTGGCCTACACCGACAGCCAGTTCGTGGTGCTCGGCACGGGCGATCGGGCCTATGAAAGCGGCCTCTGGCAGATGGCCGCCAAGCATCCAGGTCGCTTCGCGGTGTTCCTCACCTATGACGACGCGCTTTCGCGCCAGATTTACGGCGGCAGCGATGCTTTCCTGATGCCCAGTCGCTTCGAACCCTGCGGCATCAGTCAGATGCTGGCGATGCGTTACGGCTCGATCCCCGTGGCGCGCATGGTCGGGGGCCTGGTGGACACTGTGCCCCCCAACGACCCTGCCGCTGACCGGGGGACGGGCTACGGCTTCGATCGCTACGAACCGATCGATTTCTATACGGCGATCGTGCGGTCGTGGGAGGCCTACCGCAACCCAGTGGCCTGGGCTCAGTTGCAGCGGCGCGCCATGGCCATGGACTTCAGCTGGGCCCGCTCGGCTCTCGCGTACGACGCGATGTACCGAGACGTTTGCGGGGTGAAGGAGCCGACGCCGGCACCGGCTGCCGTGGAACAGTTTTCCCAGGGGCAGGATGCCGATCCGAGTCGCCGGGGCCTGGCCGCCCTGCTCAAACGCCGCTAAAGCGAAACAGCTGCGATCGCTGGGATGGTTCTGGCTCTTTGTCAGGCGCTGGCACTGCCACTGCTACTGCTACTGCCACTGCTACTGCCACTGGAACTGGCACTGGAACTGGTTCCGTTGGCTGAGCGCTGATGGGCGAGCCAGATTCTCAACCCCGCTCCGCGCTCCCCGCTCCTTACGAGAGTCCCTGGCTGGGGCTGGGGAGAAGCCTGCAGGCTGTTGTGGCCAGTGTCGGCCTCCAGGCCCGCGAGCTGTGGCGGCGCAACCGTGCGGGGGATCTGCCCTTGCCCCCGTTCTGGCCCCACCCGCTTGCGCCGCTCTACTGGCCGGCGCTGGCACTGGTCGGCCTGATGCTTGCAGCTGGGCTGCTGCTGGGTGTGCCGATGCTGGTTGGCCGGCTGCCCCCTTCCGTGGATACGCCTGCACCGCTGACCTTGCCGGAGGCCGTGTCGCCGCCCCGCGACCCGTCAGCCCCCACCGCGCCGGAGCCGAGTGCCGCCCCACAGCCTGTCCCACAGCCCGCCGTCCTGCCGGCCCAGCCGTCCTCACCGCCTCCAGCTCCACCCGAGCAGGTCTTGGCGGCCGAGGCCGAGCGCCCGTTGCTCGCTGAGCTGGCGCTGGCGGATCGGCTGGGGATCCTGGCGGCTGCCCGCACCGAGCCCGGGGCAGGGCAGCTGGTGCTGGTGGTGACAGCCGGCTGGTTCGCCCTGGAGCCGGCCGAACGGCAGAGACTGGCCGATACCTGGCATGAACGCGCCGAGGCGCTCGGCTACGAGCGGCTGCACCTGGAGGATGACCAGGGTCGCCTGCTGGCCCGTGCAGCCCGCGTCGGCTCAGGCATGATCCTGCTCGCTCCTCCCTTGCCAGCGGATGCCCGTGGATCTTGAGTTGTTGCAGCAGCAGTGGGGAGCACCGCAGCTCGGTGCGCCCCTGGGCGTCAACGCCGCGGAGCCTTTGCAGGCGATCAGCACGGACAGTCGCAGCCTGGCACCTGGCAGTCTGTTTGTGCCGCTGGTGGGCGAGCGATTCGATGGCCACTGTTTTCTGGCGGAGGCGATCGGCGCGGGTTGCCGTGCCGTGATCGCTCAGGCCGACCGTCTGCCCGCCGGTGCGCTGGCCGTCCTGGCTGCCCAGGCCACCGCGGCGGGCTGCACCATCTGGCTTGTGGACGACACCCTGCTGGCTTACCAGCAGCTCGCTGCCCTGTGGCGCCAGCAGTTGGCAGTACCACTGGTGGCCGTGACCGGGTCCGCCGGCAAGACCAGCACCCGTGAGCTGATCAAGGCGGCACTGGGCCCCCTCGGTGCCGTGCTGGCGTCCAGTGGCAATGAGAACAATGATGTGGGCGTGCCGCTCACCCTGCTCAAGGCGACGCCGGAGCACTGCGCCGTGGTGCTGGAGATGGGCATGCGCGGGCTGGGGGAGATCGAACGGCTGAGCCGCTGCGCCACCCCGGACGTGGCGGTGATCACCAACATCGGCACCGCCCACATCGGCCGCTTGGGCAGCCGCGAGGCGATCGCCACGGCCAAGTGTGAGATCGTCGCCGGCCTCGCTCCCGCCGGTGTGGTCGTGATCCCTGCCGGCGACCCCCTGCTGGATGCCGCCCTGGCGCGGGTCTGGAGCGGCCGGGTGCGGCGGGTTGCCCTGGCCGGCGATCCGGGCGAGGCGGCTGCCGATCTGGTCGGCCAGCTGAACGGGGCTGCCTCCAGCATCACCGTTGCCGGCGTGAGCCTGCCCCTGCCCCTGGAGGGGCGCCACCAGGCCCGCAATCTGATGTTGGCTCTGGCGGTGGCCGCGGAGCTGGGGCTTGCCAGCGAGCGTTGGCAGCCCCTCGCCGTCGATCTGCCTGGCGGTCGCAGCCGTCGCCTCACCATCGGCGGGGTGACGGTGCTGGATGAGACCTACAACGCTTCACCTGAGGCCGTGCTGGCCGCTCTTGATCTGCTGGCGAGCCAGGGCAGCGGCCGTCGCTATGCGGTGTTGGGCACGATGCTGGAACTGGGCGAGCGCAGCGTGGCCCTGCATCAGGCGGTGGTCGAACGGGCCGTGGCGCTTGGTCTCGATGGTCTGGTGCTGGTGGTGGATGGAGCCGAAGCGGAGGCGATGGCTGCAGCTGCGGCCTCTCTGCCCAGGCTGGCCGTGGTGAATGGGCCCGAGCAAGCGGCCGAGCCCCTCGCCGACTGGCTCACGCCGGGCGATGTGGTGTTGCTCAAGGCCAGCCGTGGCGTGGCGTTGGAGCGGTTGCTGCCGCTGCTGCAACGCCTGGATCAGACCGGACCAGGCCAGTTCTCCTTCACCAGCTGACGGGCGCGGCCCAGGGCCAGGGCACCGCTTGGCACGTCTCTGGTGAGGGTCGAGCCTGCCCCCACGGTGACATTGTTGCCCAGGGTGATCGGTGCCACCAGCACCGAATTGGCACCGGTCTTGCTCCCTGCCCCGATCACGGTGCGATGCTTGCGCACCCCGTCGTAGTTGGCGGTGATCGTGCCGGCTCCCACGTTCACGGCGGCACCGAGGTCGGCGTCGCCGATGTAGCTGAGGTGGTTCACCTTCACCCCTTCCGCCAGGGTGCTGTTCTTCACCTCCACGAAGTTGCCCACATGGCAGCCCGCAGCCACCTTGGCTCCTGGTCGCAGCTGGCTGAACGGACCAACGGAACAGTCGGCAGCCACCGTGGCCTGGCGCAGCACTGCATGCACCACCTGGCAGCGTTCGCCCACGCTGCTGTCCTCGATCAGACAGCCGGGGCCGATGCGACTGCCTGAACCGATCGTGCTGGTGCCGCGGAAGTGGCACTGGGGCTCGATCACCACGTCGCGGCCGAAGCGGCTGCCTTCGCTGAGCGTGCAGCTGGCCGGATCGACGAAGGTCACCCCCTCCCGCATCCAGTGCTCCCGCAGACGCTGCTGCAGCACCGCTTCACACTGAGCCAGCTGCAGCCGATCGTTGATGCCGTTGATCTCGTCGGCAACGGCCACTTCCAGGTGCATGGCCGGGCTGAGCATGGCCACGGTGTCCGTGAGATAGAGCTCACCCTGGTCATTGTCACTGCTCAGGCGCGGCAGCACCTCCGCCAGCCCCTCCCAGTTGAAGCAGTAGATCCCGGCGTTGATCAGGGTGTTGCGGCGTTGCTCGGCACTGCAGTCCCGATGCTCCACGATGGCGCTGACCCGGCCGTCGTCGCTGGCGAACACGCGGCCGTATCCGGTGGGATCGGCGAGGCGGGCGGTGAGCAGGGTCACGGCCGCTCCACTGCTGCGGTGCTGGCTGAGCAGCCGCGCCAGCGTGTCGGGGCGCAGCAACGGCACATCTCCGTTCAGCACCAGCAGATCGCCATGGAAACCGTTCAGGGGCTCAAGCAGCTGCTGCACGGCATGGCCGGTGCCGTTCTGGGGCTGCTGCAGCACAAACTCCAGGCCGGGGTGGTGCGCCAGCGACTGTTCCACCCGTTCCGCCTGGTGGCCCACGATCAGCAGACGGCGCTGAGGCTGCAGCTGCTCGCAGCTCGCCAGCACCCGCTCCACCAGGGTGGCACCGGCCAGGGGCTGCAGCACCTTGGGCAGGTCGCTTTTCATGCGGGTGCCCTTTCCGGCGGCCAGGACGGCAACGGCGAGCATCGGCTGAACGATTCGACTGGGCGGGAATCTACGCGGAATGCTTCAGTCCCCAGCGTCGCCGCCAGGCGCTTGTGGAGGCAGCAGGGCTGGCGGCCTGGGCCAGGCGGCGAGTCGCCTGGATCACGTCCGCAGGCTGGCGCCCGTCCGGGTCGCGGTAGGGCTCGGCGGCCCGGGTGGTGAGGTGCTCCAGTTCCATCGGCGAGAGGGCGCGCAGCGGGCCGTGCTCGGGCAGATCGCTGGGGCTGGCGGCGGTGCCGAGGCTCCAGGTGATCGGCCTGGCCCGCCCTGGGACGGCCCCGGGCCCGGCGATCAGGGGAGCGATCGAGGCCAGCCTCAGGCCAGCGAGCTGCAGGCTGCGGCGCACGGCGGCGGCGCTGCAGTACGTCAGCAGCCGGCCGTCCGGTCTGAGCAGGCGGGCCAGCTGGCTGAGGAATTCGAGGCTCCAGAGCTCCGGGCAGCGCTGCGGCGAGAACGCATCGAGCAGCACCAGATCGCAGCGTCCTGCCAGGTGCAGTCCATCCAGCAGCGGACCCAGCCGCTGGCGGGCATCGCCCCAGTGCAGGCTGGCGGCATGGCCGGCGCTGCGCCACTGGCCGCCGCTGAGCAACTGCTCCAGCATCGTCAGGGTGGATGGCTGCCACTGGCGACGGAAGGATTCAGCGGCCAGGGCTGCGCCGAGGGGGGCTGGCTCCAGTTCCAGCCCATGGATGACGACCGCCAGGCCCATCGCTGCGGCGACTTCGAGCAAGGCGGCACTGTTGGTGCCCAGCCCGAAGGCCACATCCACCACCAGCAGGGTGTGACCGGGGCTGAAGCGTTCCAGCTGAGCCGGCTCCACGAACTTCAGGCGGGCCTCCTGCAAGGCGCCGATCGACCCGTGGAATCCCTCGCCAAAGCGCCCGCTGTAGAGGCTGAAGCTGCCGTCGGCGCCGAACTGGGGCTGCAGGTCGTCAGACGCGCAGTCGCTGCAGGTCATCCCAGAACCCCGGATAGGACACCGCCGCCGCTTCGGGCCGGTCCAGGCTGGTGGTGCCTTCGGCCACCAGGGAGGCCACCGCCAGGCTCATCGCCACCCGGTGATCCGTCTCGCTGTCCACCGCGGCGCCGCGCAGGGCCGTGACGCCGGTGATGGTGAGGCCGTCTTCCCACTCCTCAATGCGTGCGCCCATGGCGCCCAGCTGGCGGGCCATCACCGCCAGCCGATCGGTTTCCTTCACCCGCAGCTCGCCGGCATCCCGGATGCGGCTCACGCCTTCAGCGCAGCAGGCCGCCACCGCCAGCACCGGGATCTCATCCACCAGCCGGGGGATCAGCTCACCGCCGATCTCGAAGGCCTGCAGAGGACCATGGCTCACCTGCAGGTCCCCGACCGGTTCGCCGGCCACCTCCCGGGGGTTGAGCACGGTGATCTGCGCTCCCATCTGCTCAAGCACCGCGAGGATGCCGGTGCGGCTGGGGTTCAGGCCCACGTTCCGCACGGTGAGCTCGGCTCCGGGGGTGATGGCGGCGGCCACCAACCAGAAGGCAGCCGAGCTGATGTCCCCTGGCACCACCACGGTCTGACCGCGCAGGCTGGAGCCGGGCGTGAGCGTCACTTCAGTCAGGCCGGGGCCGCCCACATCCAGCCGGGCCCCGAAGGCGCGCAGCATGCGTTCGCTGTGGTCGCGGCTCTGGGCAGGCTCGATCACGGTGGTGGGCCCTGAGGCGGTGAGGCCAGCCAGCAGGATGGCGCTCTTCACCTGGGCTGAGGCCACGGGCGTGCGGATGGTGGTGCCCCGCAGCGGCTGGCCCAGCACCGCCAGCGGTGCGAAATTGCCCTGTTTGCGGCCATGGATCACGGCACCCATCTGGGCCAGGGGTGCCCCCACCCGGCGCATCGGCCGGCCCCGCAGCGAGGCGTCGCCACTGAGCACGAAATGGCGATCTGTTCTGCCGGCGAGCAGCCCGAGCATCAGGCGCATGGTGGTACCGGAGTTGCCGCAGTCGAGCACCTCGGCCGGTTCCTGGAAACCATCCAGGCCCACCCCCTGCACGGTCACCTCCCCACCGGCCTGAATCGGCGACACCTCAACCCCCATCGCCCGCAGGCAGGCGGCGGTGCTGAGGGGGTCCTCAGCCGGGAGCAGGCCTTGAATGCGGGTTTCCCCCTCGGCGATGGCGCCGAACAGCAGGGCCCGATGGGAGATCGATTTGTCGCCTGGAACCCCCACCGTGCCGCGCAGGCTGCCGCCCCCGCTGAGTTGCAGCGGAGTCGAGGGGGCTTGGCTCGGTACCACAGGCAGATTTGGCGCGGGTGGGGCGATCCTATTGATTCCGTACGCCGCCGCCCGGATCGGGCACCCTGCTGCCGATGACCATGGGGTTCTGGCTCCTCTGCCGCGGGCTGCTTCTGTCGCTGCTCCTGTCGCTACTGCTGATCCTGCCGCTGCCGGTCTGGCCCGTGGCTGCCGCTCCCCTTCGTGTAGATCACTATCGCTGTGCTGGTGACCCGCTGCTTGCCGAGGTCTTCGCCGGTGCGGTCGATGCGCCCGGCATGACCAACAGCAGCGCTGGCACGGTGCCCGGTTCGTATGTGGTGCTGCACTGGCGCGATGGGACGCTGCAGCTGCCACGGTCCAACAATGCCGGCCCACCCAGCTTCACCGATGGCCGCTGGTGGTGGCGTGTCGCCGATCCTGAACAGCCTGAGTTCCGTCAGCGTCGCGGCGCGATCGAGGAGTACACCTGCCGCAGGGACCAGCCCGAGCCGACAGTGGCCGCAGACCAGGCACCGGCAGCATTGGTTGTGCCGGCTGCAGCGGTTGAGCCGGCTGCAGTGGTTGATGCGCTGCCAGGTTCCGTCCTGAGGGTGAATCGTTGAGGGTTCCTTATCAGGTCGGTCCCTGCCGGGCGCAAACGTTGGGTGCGAGCGTTGGCCAAGCCAAAACCGCGTGTTGCTGAGGTAGCGAATCCCCTCGGCCGTGCGATCGCCGCGCGATCGCCGCTCAGTCCACGGACGCGTGCCAGTGGCAGAGCGGTCCCTGGCCTGCGCCGATTTCCAGGGCATGCCGCAGGGCACCCTCCACATAGCGCTTGGCGCCTCGCACAGCTTCCTCCAGCGGCATGGCCCTGGCGCGGTGGGCGGTGATGGCGGCGCCGAGCGTGCAGCCGCTGCCGTGGTTGTTGGGGGTGTCGATCGCGCCATGGATCAGCCAGCGCCCGGGTTGGTGCCGCTGCAGCAGGTAGTCGCGGCCGCGCAGCTCCGGTCGGCCGCCGCCCTTGATCAGCACCGCAGCCGGGCCGCGCGCCAGCAGGCGCTCGGCGGCCTGCTGCATCGCCTGCTCCGCATCGGCGGCTTCGCTGATGGCGACGCCGCTCAACAGCTGGGCTTCGTGCAGGTTCGGGGTGAGCAGTTCGGCCATCGGCAGCAGCACCCGGTAGGCATCGATGGCAGCTGGCTCCAGCAGCACCGCCCCCGTCCGTGACACCATCACCGGATCGATCAGGCGTGGGATCGAGAGTGGCGCCAGGGCGGATGCCGCGGCCTCGATCAGTGGCGCATTCAGCAGCATGCCCGTCTTGAGGGCGCCCACCGCCAGATCGCTCAGCACCGCTTCGATCTGGGCAACCAGTGCATCCGGGGTCAGGGCGTCCACCCGAAAGACGCCCCGCGTGTTCTGGGCCGTGACGCAGCTGATCGCTGAGCAGCCATGCACCCCAAGGGCGGTGAATGTCTTGAGGTCGGCCTGGATGCCGGCGCCGCCGCCGGAATCGCTGCCGCCGATGCTGAGGGCGATGGCAGGAATCATGCCGCCATGATCGCTGTCGATCTGTGCCATCCGGGCCATGGCTCCAGCTGATGCCCTGCCGCCCTGGCGGCCGTTGCTGCGCGGCGCCCGTGAGCGGGAGGGTCGCTCCCCCCTGGCGCGCTGGCTGCAGCTGGCCACCATCGCCGCCGACGGCACACCCCGGGTCCGCACCCTGGTCTTTCGAGGCTGGTCAGGGCCTGCGGCCCTGGATCTGCTCAGCGATGCTCGCAGCGCCAAGGTGACGGAGTTGATCGGGCAGCCAGCCGTGGAGCTCTGCTGGCTGTTACCCCGCGCCCGTTGCCAGTTTCGGCTCCGTGGTTCGGTGCTG
The DNA here is from genome assembly GCA_945901765.1 of Cyanobium sp. NIES-981. GTDB lineage: Bacteria > Cyanobacteriota > Cyanobacteriia > PCC-6307 > Cyanobiaceae > NIES-981. Next base: position 25,353 of record CAMDLO010000005.1, read on the forward strand.
GCGCTGCCGCCGCTGCAGCTTGACCAGGAGCGGTCGCGGCACTGGCGCCAGCTCACCCCCTCGGGCCGCGCCCTGTGGGGCTGGCCGCCCCCGGGCGAACCGCTGCAGGACGACGGTTGCTTTCCAGCCACGCTGGCCGCGGATGGGCCGCCGCCTCACACCTTCGCGCTGCTGCGGATCGATCTCACCCAGGTGGAGCTGCTGGAGCTCACCGACCATCCCCATTCCCGTCGCCGCTGGCGCGCTGCCGCGGACTGGGCGGAGGAACGGCTCAACCCCTGACCCTCAACGGTTCAGGGCAGCGGCAGAAAGGGATCGAGAAAGCTGAGCGGCTGCGCCATCGTGGCCGAGAAACCGAGGATGCCGGCGTCGCGGTGGCTGTAGAGCACGCTGTTGTCGGCTTCGAGCAGAACCGTGCCGCCCCGCTGGGTGAGATGGGCATCGCTGGGTACGTAGGTGCGCCAATGTCCCAGCACTTCCACCATGTTTCGCAGTCGCACCGTGGCGAGCTCGAACGGCCGCAGATAACCACGGCCCACCAGGTTGAACAACGGCAGGTCGAGCCGCTGCGGCGCCTGGCGGTCACCGCTGTAGCCGCGCAGCACCTCGGCCAGCGTGCCGGGCGAACCGATGCCCGCGCACATCAGCAGCAGGGCGGGCCAAGGGCCGGCCGGGCTCTGCAGACCGGCGTAGAGCCCCAGCTGGCGATGCAGCAGCGGCTCCCTATCCACCTGCAGATGGGTCCGTGGCAGACCCGTGTAGGCGCAGAACCGTTCGGCCCCCGCCTCATGGCCGATGCCGATCACCAGCAGGCCGATCCCGGCCGTTTCCAGTCTCGGCAGGACCGCGGCCAGGGCCTGGGCGTATTCAAGGCTGTCGAAATCGCCGAGCTGGCCCACCAGCACCACCAGCCGGCGGCGGCCGGGCGCCATGCCTGAAACGCCGCTCAGACGATCCAGCAGGGCCTGGGCAACGCCGGCGCCGGTGGGTTGCCAGTCGCTCATCGGTTCGCTCGAGATGGGGAGGGGAGCTGATCAGGTTGTTGGTGGCCCGATCAGCACCGACAGGATCAGCACCGACAGAACCAGCACCGACAGGATCAGCACCGACAGTTGGTCGAGCCGAGGGCTTCCACCGGCCTTCTGCAGCATGGCGCGCCGATGGGTCAGCGTGCCGTCAGCTGTTTCGGCCTCCACCGTGAGCAGCCTGGAGCTGGAATCCTTCAACCGTGCCGGAAACTGTGCCGGTAACCGTGCCGGAAACTGTGCCGGGCCAGCGCAGCGCTGCGGACCGCGATCCGGTTGGTGTTGAAGAGGCACTGACTGACGATGCCCTTGCTGAGGCTGATCGTCACCAGCAGGATCGCCAGCTTCAGACCGCGCGGCCCCGGCCGGCTCTGCTCGAAGGTCTGCGTGTCGCTGTCGTCATGGGGCCGCCGTGCAGCAGCTCGGTCAGGGTGACCACCATCGCCACGCCTGCTGGTCCAGGGGGCCCTGAACCGGCAGACCCATACCCAGACGCCAGGAGCGTCACCTGGGGGTGCACCTGACCTGCCCCCTTCCGTCGAAGCGGCCCCCCCCTGTCGGCACTGTCGTGGCACGCAGGCCTGAGGCACCGGGCGCACGGCAACGGATGGCGGTGGGGGGCAACTCAGCCCAGCAGCAGGCCCGTCTCGCTGTCGGTGCTCGCTTCGGCACTGCGCAGGTCGAACAGCAGATCCTCCAGGCTGAGAGCGGCCAGGGCCTGCTGCCGGGCTCGCTCCAGGCGCCGCTCCAGGGCGCTTGTCACCATGTCTGCGGCCGAGATGTCGGAGTTGGCTCCAGCCTCGGCAGCGCTGAGCCCGCTCGTTTCCCCCAATCCGCTCAGGACCGCTGCCAGGCTGATCGCCGCTGCCGGTCGGGCCAGCCGAAACCCACCCTTCCGGCCGCGGCGCGCTTCCAGCACTCCAGCTCGCCGCAGCCGCAGCAGCAATTGCTCCAGCATCGGCTGGGGCAGCTGCTGGGCGGTGGCCAGTTGCTGGGTGGAGCGCCAGCACCCTGGCTCCGCTGCCAGTTCCAGCAGAGCCTTGAGCGCGTGGCTGGCTTGGCGCGACAACATCACCCGCAACCTCCGGCGCGGCTCAGCCCGCCGCCGCCGCCGCCGCCAGCCGCTCCAGCACATGCTCGAGGGTGTAGCCGAACAGGGCCGGATCCGGTTCGCTGCCGCCGATGTCGGCCAGGCCCAGCTCCGCCCAGCGTTGATCCAGCCGCGCCTCCAACTCCGCGGGCCGCCGCAGCGGCTCACCCCACGGGTGGCGCCGCTCCGGGCCGATCTTGGTGGTGGCATCAATCGCCAGCCGGCCGCCCAGCCCCAGCCGTTCGCTGGCGAAATCCAGCGTGTCGAAGGGGGTGTCTTCCAGCACGAACAGATCCCGTTGCGGATCCACCTGGGCGCTGATCGCCCAGATCACCTGGCGTGGATCGCGGATGTTGATCACCTTGTCGACCACCACCACAAACTTCGTATACGTGAACTGGGGCAGGGCGCTCCAGAAGGCCATCGCCGCCCGCCGCGCCTGACCCGGGTAGGCCTTGTCGATGGCGATCACCGCCAGCTTGTAGCTCAGCCCCTCCATCGGCAGGAAGAAATCCACGATCTCCGGGATCTGCTGCCGCAGGATCGGCGTGTAGATCCGGTTCAGGGCAATCGCCAGCATCGCGTCCTCCTTCGGCGGCCGGCCGCTGAAGGTGGTGAAGTAAATCGGCTCGCGGCGTTGGGTCACGCACTGGATCCGCACCAGGGGCGACTCCTCCACGCCGCCGTAGAAGCCCATGTGGTCGCCGAAGGGGCCATCGGCGAGCTCCTCACCGGGCGTGATCGTGCCCTCCAGCACCACCTCGCTGTGGCTCGGCACCTCCAGGTTCACGGTCTTGCACTTGGCCAGGCGCACCCCTTCACCGGCGTAGAGGCCGGCGAACAGCCATTCGCTCAGCTGCACCGGAATCGGCGTGGCTGCCGCCATCACCAGCAGGGGATGCACACCGATGGCGATGGCGATCTCCAGCTTCTTGCCCATGGCCGCCGCCTTGCGCAGGTGGCGGGCGCCGCCGCGCACGCTCAGCCAGTGCACGGTCATCGTGTTCACCGATTGCTGTTGCAGCCGGTACACCCCCACATTCGGGGTGCCCGTTTCCGGATCCCTGGTGATCACCAGGCCCAGGGTGATGATCCGCCCGCCATCGCCCGGCCAGGGGCGCAGCAGCGGCAGGGCATCGAGATTCACCGCCTCCCCTTTGAACACCTGCTGGCGGCAGGGGGGAGTGAGATCGAGATCGGGCCGGGCCTTCAGCACATCCAGCAGCACTGAGCCGAAACGCACCGCCTCCTTGGCCCCCTTCGGCGGCCGGGGCTGTTGCAGCAGCGCCAGCCGCTCGCCCAGCGCTTCGAGCTCCTCGGGCCGCTCCATGCCCAGGCTCCACAGCACCCGCTCCTGGGTACCGAGCAGGTTCACTGCCACCGGCATCGACGAGCCGATCACGTTCTCAAAAAGCAGGCCGGGTCCGCCGGCGGCCAGCACCCGGTCGGCGATCGCCGCCAGCTCCAGGTCCGGATCCACCGGCGCCGTAATCCGCCGCAGCCGGCCCCGTGCCTCGAGCAGCTGGAGGAAGCCGCGCAGGTCGCGGCGGCTGCGGTTGCCGGCAGAAGCGGGAATCGGGGTTGTGGACATCGGCACGCGGGAGGGGGCGGCAGGAGCGGAGTCGCTGGCCGACTGTGCCTAGCCTGGCGTCCATCCGCGCCAGATGGGACGTGCAGCTCTCCTACTTCCACAGCTCCGAAGCCGTGCCGCCTGTGCTCCCTGTCGCTGAGGGTGGGCCTGATGCCGCAGTCGTGATCGATGTCCTGCGCGCCACCACCACGATCGCCTGGGCCCTGCAGAACGGTGCCGAGGCGATCCAGGCTTTCGCCGACCTGGCTGAACTCGAGGCGGCGGCACTCGCCTGGCCGGCCGAGCGCAGGCTTCGGGCTGGAGAGCGTGGTGGTCAGCGGGTGGAGGGGTACGACCTTGGCAACTCCCCCCTGGCTGTGACGCCCGAGGTGGTCGGGGGCAAGCGCATTTTCATGAGTACCACCAATGGAACCCGCTCCCTTGCAGCTGTGCGCCCGGTGCCCCTGCTGGTCACCGCCTGTCTGCCCAACCGCACCGCCGTCGCCCGTCGCCTGATCGCCCTGGGCTGCGAGCGGGTCTGGATCGTCGGCAGTGGCTGGGAGGGCGATTACTCGCTCGAGGACAGCCTTGCCGCCGGCGCAGTGGCCTCTGCAGCCACGGAGCTCGCGGTGGCCCCCCACCGGGGCGTGCGATTTGCCAACGACGAGATGCTGGCCGCGCTGGCCCTCTGGCAGCAGTGGCATCACGACAGCGAAACCTGCCTGCGCGCCGCCAGCCATGGCCAGCGGTTGATCGGCCTCGGCGACCACGACGCCGACTTCGCCTGCTGCAGCGCCGTTGACAGCCTCACGGTCGTGCCTCAGCAGTTCGAGCCCGGCGTGCTGCAGGCCGCCTGATGCTGGCGCGATCAGGCATGTCCCCTACAGTTCGGCCGTTCTGACGGGTGATCGGGTGGGCAGTTTTCTGGCGGCAGCGGTGCAGCTCACCAGCACGCCGGATCCTGACGCCAATTTCGCCGCTGCCGAAGAACAGATTGAGTTGGCCGCCCGTCGCGGCGCCGAGCTGGTAGGTCTGCCGGAGAACTTCGCGTTCATGGGTGATGACGCCCTGCGCCTCGAACTGGCCCCGTCTCTCTGCGAGCGCTGCAGCAGCTTCCTGGTGACCATGGCGCGCCGGTACCAGGTGGCCCTGGTCGGTGGTGGCTTTCCCGTGCCGGCAGGAGATGGGCTCACCAGCAACCGGGCCGAGCTGGTCGACCGCGAAGGCGAGATCCTGGCCCGGTACGACAAGATTCATCTGTTCGATGTCGACCTTCCAGACGGCATCACCTACCGCGAATCGGCCACGGTGCAGCCGGGTGAGGCCTTGCCTCCCGTGGTCGATGTGCCAGGTCTGGGGCGGATCGGCCTTTCGATCTGTTACGACGTTCGCTTTCCGGAGCTGTACCGGCACCTGGCGGCTCGCGGAGCGGACGTGTTCATGGTGCCTGCCGCCTTCACCGCCTTCACCGGCAAGGATCACTGGCAGGTTCTGCTGCAGGCCCGGGCCATCGAGAACACCGCCTACGTGATCGCCCCCGCCCAGACCGGCGTCAACTACGGCCGCCGCCAGACCCACGGCCATGCGCTGGTGATTGATCCCTGGGGCACGGTGCTGGCCGATGCGGGGGTGTTGCCGGGTCTGGCGGTGGCGCCGATCGACTCCGGCCATGGTCAGCGCGTGCGGGCCCAGATGCCGAGCCTGCAGCATCGCCGACCCGGCCTGTTCCTGGCCGGCTGATGGCACCGACTCTCCGCTGGCGCTGGCCGGCCCGTGTCCTGCTGGCGCTGGCCCTTCTTCTGGCCGATCTGCCCGCTCTGGCCTCCAGCCTTGCCGCCTGGGCCATCAGCCGCCAAGGGGTGCTTGAACTGCGCACCAGCGCAGATGTGGCGCCCCAGGCCTTTTTCGAAGCCGGCGGCGGCGACCGCGGCCCCCGGGTGTGGATCGACCTGCCTGGCGCTCCCGGCCGCACGCGCACGATCCGGGGCAATGGACCGATCCGGGAGGTTCGGATCGGTCGCCCCGATGCGCTCACCACTCGCCTGGTGCTGGAGTTTGCACCTGGCACTCGCCTCAACCCGGCTGATCTGCGCCTGGTGGGTACGGCCCGTGACCGTTGGCGCATGGATCTGCGGGGCCTGGATCGGCGCCTCGCTTTCGGCCTGGGTGAAGGGGACCTCACGGCAGCTGTGGCAGTCAGCCGTGCCGGCAGCTGGACGCCTCGTGCGCCTGTGCCCACCTCCCGCACCCCCCTTTCCGCCGATGGCCTGCCCACCGTGCCCCGCGGTCGCTACCTGGTGGTGCTCGATCCGGGCCACGGCGGTCCGGATCCCGGAGCCGTCGGTATCGGTGGCCTGCGGGAAACCGATGTGGTGCTTGATGTCTCCCTGCAGGCGGCCCGCCTGCTGCAGGCGCGGGGGGTGCAGGTGATGCTCACCCGGACCAGCGAGGTGGATGTGGACCTGCCACCGCGGGTGGCGATGGCCAACAGCGCCGGAGCGACGGTGTTCGTGAGCCTGCATGCCAATGCCCTGAGCATGGCGCGTCCTGATGTCAACGGTGTGGAGACGTTCTTTTTCAGCGGTGGATCCGGCGGTTCCCAGGCCCTGGCCGCCTCCCTGCAGCAGCGCCTGATGGCGGTGTCGCCGGGGACGCCCGATCGCGGCGTGAAGGCGGGGCGTTTCTTTGTGATCCGCCGCAGCGTGATGCCATCGGCACTGGTCGAGATGGGATTTGTCACGGGCGCGATCGATGCACCGCGGCTGGCCAGCCCGGATTTCCGCCGCAACCTGGCGCAGGCGATCGCCGCCGGCATCCTTGACTACCTGGGGGGCCGCTGATGACCCTGCTGGTTGGTTTGTTCGACAGTGGTCTGGGCGGTCTGACGGTGCTGCGCCAGGTGCAGCGCCACTATCCCCACACCCCCTGCCTTTATCTCGGCGATACGGCCAGAGTTCCCTACGGCACCCGCAGCGTCGAAGACATCCGCGCCATCGCTGCTGAGGTGGTCCGCTGGCTGCGTGTTGAAGGCGTCGGTGCCCTGGTGATGGCCTGCAACACCTCCAACGCCCTGGCGCTGGACGTGGCGGTGGCCGAGGCGGGGGTGCCGGTGGTGGGTCTGATCGACAGCGTCGCCGCGGCCATCGACAGTGATCGGGTCGGGGTGCTGGCCACGACGGCCACGGTGGCAAGCGGCGCCTACCGCCGCTCGATCCATGCGGTGCGTCCGGAGGCGGTGGTGACGGAGGTCGCCTGCCCGGCCTTCGTGCCCCTGATTGAGGCGGGTGTGCTCTCTGGCTCGGAACTGCAGGAGGCAGCCAACGCCTACCTGGCGCCGCTGGTGGAGGCGCAGGTCGACACCGTGGTGATGGGCTGCACCCACTACCCGCTGCTGCGTGAGCTGTTCAGTCGCCTGCTGCCAGCTGATGTCCGCCTCGTCGACCCCGCCGAAGCGGCCGTTGCCCGTCTCGGGCCGCTGCTGGCCAGCCTCGGCGACGTGCCGGAGGGTGAGCAGGATGCCACCCAGGCCCAGGCCAGCACCAGGGTCTGCGTCACCGGCTGTGCCGCCAGCTTCGAGGCCTCGGCCCTGCCCTGGCTGGGCTACAGGCCGGATGTGCAGCAGGTGGATCTGCGGTTGACCGCTGACGCCCCCTAGGATCTGGCTTCCAGGGAGGTGTTGTGGCAACGGTTGCAGAGCTGCTCCAGCCGGTGGAGAATGATCTTGATGCTCTTCTTGCCGATCTGCGCAGCCTGATCGGTGCTGGTCATCCGATTCTTCAGGCGGCCGCTGAACATCTGTTCGCGGCCGGAGGCAAGCGTCTGCGCCCCGGCATCGTGCTGCTGCTGGCTCGCGCCCTTGATCCCTGTGCGGATCTTGGTCCCCGCCAGCGGCGACTGGCCGAGATCACCGAGATGATCCACACCGCGTCACTGGTGCATGACGACGTGGTCGATGAAGCCGCCACCCGGCGTGGCGTCGACACGGTGCATAGCCGCTTCAACCACCGGGTGGCTGTGCTGGCCGGTGATTTCCTGTTCGCCCAGGCCAGCTGGCACCTGGCCAATCTCGATAATCTTGAGGCGGTCAAGCTGCTGTCCCGCGTGATCATGGATCTCGCTGACGGCGAGGTGAAGCAGGGGCTTTATCGCTATGACACCGGCCAGGGTTTCGAGACCTATCTCGAAAAGAGCTATTGCAAGACTGCTTCTCTGATCGCCAACAGCGCGCGCGCCACCGGTGTGCTCAGCGGCCGCAGTTCCGCCGAGCTGGATCAGCTGCACCACTTCGGTCGTCAGCTCGGGCTGGCCTTTCAGGTGGTTGATGACATCCTGGATTTCACCGGTAGCGACCAACAGCTCGGCAAGCCAGCCGCCAGCGATCTCGCCTCCGGATACCTCACCGCCCCGGCTCTTTACGCCCTGGAGGAACGTCCCGCTCTGGCGGGGTTGATCGAGCGGGAATTCAGCCAGGAGGGGGATCTGGAGCAGGCCCTTGATCTGGTGCGCGGCTGTGAGGCCATTCCCCGCTCCCGCGCCCTGGCTGAGCAATTCGCCCGTGATGCGATGCAGGCGTTGGAGTGGTTGCCGGCCGGTGAAGCGGCTCGTGCCCTGCGCGCCATGCCCGATTCGGTCCTCAGTCGTCTGTACTGAGGTCGATCGCTCCCAGTTCCTTCACCAGCAGGCACCCAGCCGGCAGCGCGGCAACCATGCGGTCGGCCAGCTTCTGGGAGTCCGGCAGCAGCACATGCACCCGGCAACCTGCCGCCATCGCCGATCGGGCCCCGGCCAGGGAGTCTTCAAATGCCCAGCAGTGTTCAGCAGGCAGATGGAGTCGTCGGGCGGCCAGCCGAAAGGGATCCGGCGCCGGTTTCCCGGCTTTCAGGTCGGCATCGTCGCCGAACACCCGCTCACTGATTCCGGCCAGCCAGGGATGGCCAGCGGTCTTGACCGCTACCGCCTGCCTGCTGCTGCTGGTCACCAGGGCCATGGGGATGCCCAGCGCCTGGCAGCGGGCCAGCAGTTCCGGCGCCCCCGGGATCGGCCGGGCCGCCGGCAGCAACCGCTCGGCAATCGGTTGACGCACGGCCAGCAGCGCCGCTGTTGTCGGTACCACCAGCGCCGCCTCCGCCAGCCACTGCTGCACCTGTTCAGCGCAATCCATTCGTCTGCGGCCCCGCAGCTCCAGCAGGCGCGTTCCATCCAGCTCCAGTCCGAACGCCCGGGCGGCTTGCTGCCAGGCCTGGCCATGCAGGGGTTCGGTGTCGAGCAGCAGTCCGTCGAGATCGAACAGACAGGCGGCGGGTCTGGCCATCACGCCATTGTTGATGATCAGGCGACGCCAGCCTGTTACAGGCCCGGATGCGCCGGCCGTTCCCCGCTTGAATGAGCCAACCTCCGTCCGCCGCTGCCGCCGCCATGAGCCAGGCCCCCACGATCGAGTCGGTGCTGCAGGAGCAGCGGCTGTTCGACCCGCCGGCCGAGCTCGCCGCGGCTGCGCGGATCGGTTCGCTCGAGGCCTATCACGCCCTCTGCGCCAGGGCTGAGTCCGACCCCGACGGCTTCTGGGGTGACCTGGCCCGCAGTGAGCTGCATTGGTTCGAGCCCTTCCACACCGTCCTCGACTGGAGCAATCCCCCCTTCGCCCGCTGGTTCGAAGGCGGCACCACCAACCTCAGCTTCAACTGCCTCGACCGCCACCTCAGCGGCCCCCGCGCCGACAAGGCGGCGCTGATCTGGGAGGGCGAGCCCGGTGATACGCGCACGTTCACCTACCGCCAGCTGCATGCCGAGGTGTGCAAGGCCGCCAATGCTCTCAAGGCGCTGGGCATCGGCAAGGGCGATCTGGTGGCGCTCTACATGCCGATGATCCCCGAGGCGGCAATCGCCATGCTGGCCTGCGCCCGCATCGGCGCCCCCCACTCGGTGGTGTTCGGCGGTTTCTCGGCCGATGCTCTGCGCGACCGGTTGATCGACGGCCAGGCCAGGGCGGTGATCACCGCCGACGGCGGCTTCCGCAAGGACAAGCCGGTGCCGCTCAAACCGGCGGTGGACGAGGCCCTCAGCGCCAGGGGAGGCGCCCCGAGTGTGGAGGCCGTACTGGTGGTGCGGCGCATCGGATCGGGCGACGCAGCCGGAGCGGCTGGCGACTGCGCCATGGAAAAGGGCCGCGACCACTGGTGGCATGAGCTGGTGGGGCCCCAGAGCCCGGACTGCCCGGCCGAGCCGATGGCCAGCGAAGACCGGCTGTTCGTGCTCTACACCTCCGGCTCCACCGGCAAACCCAAGGGGGTGGTGCACACCACCGCTGGCTACAACCTCTGGGCCCACCTCACCTTCCAGTGGATCTTCGACATCAAGGACGACGACATCCACTGGTGCACGGCCGATGTGGGTTGGATCACCGGCCACAGCTACATCGTGTACGGCCCGCTCTCCAATGGCGCCACCACGGTGATGTACGAGGGGGCGCCGCGCCCCGCTAACCCCGGCGCGTTCTGGGAGGTGATCCAGAAGCATCGCTGCACGATCTTCTACACGGCGCCCACGGCGATCCGCGCCTTCATGAAGAGCGGCCGCGCCGTGCCCGACCAATACGACATGAGCTCCCTTCGCATCCTCGGCACCGTCGGCGAGCCGATCAACCCTGAGGCCTGGATGTGGTACCGCGACGTGATCGGCGCCAACCGCTGCCCGGTGGTCGACACCTGGTGGCAGACCGAGACCGGCGGTGTGATGATCAGCCCCCTGCCCGGCGCCACCCCCACCAAGCCAGGCTCCTGCACCCTGCCCCTGCCGGGCATCGTTGCCGACATCGTCGACCATGACGGCAACTCCCAACCGGCCGATGCCGGCGGCTATCTGGCGGTGCGCAGGCCCTGGCCAGGAATGATGCGCACGGTGCATGGCGATCCGGAGCGCTTCCGCCGCAGTTACTGGGAGGAGGTGCGACCCACCGATGGCTCCCACCTCTATTTCGCCGGTGATGGCGCCCGCCGCGACGCCGACGGCTACTTCTGGGTGATGGGCCGTGTCGACGATGTGATCAACGTCAGTGGCCACCGCCTGGGCACGATGGAGATCGAGAGTGCCCTGGTGAGCCATCCCGCCGTGGCCGAGGCCGCCGTGGTGGGCCGGCCCGACGACCTCAAGGGCGAGGGGATCGTGGCGTTCGTCACCCTGGAGGCCGGCCGCACAGGCGATGACGCTTTGGTGGCGGAACTGCGCAGCCACGTGGGCAAGGAGATCGGGCCGATCGCCCGCCCCGACCTGATCCGGTTCAGCGATGCGCTGCCCAAGACCCGCAGCGGCAAGATCATGCGTCGCATTCTGCGGTCCCTGGCCTCAGGCCAGGAGGTGAACGGCGACACCTCGACGCTGGAGGATCGCTCCGTGCTGGATCAGCTGCGCGTCTGAACCGGTATCGCCGCGCCGAACCACTGCCTTTCCACTATGGCGATTGGCAGTGGCCGGCCATAGCGGTAGCCCTGGCCGCATTCACAGCCCATTTTTCGCAACCTCTTTTCCTGATCCGCGGTCTCCACTCCCTCTGCAACTGCCTGAACACCAAGTGCTCGCGCCAGGGATACGATTGCTCGGGCTATGGTTTCGTCATCGGGATCACGACCAAGATCGGCCACAAAGGACTGGTCGATCTTGAGCAGACCGACTGGAAAGCGCTTGAGATACAACAAGGAGGAATATCCCGTGCCGAAGTCATCGATCGCCAGCTTCAAGCCAAGGTCCTGAAGGCCCTTGATTGTGTCCCCGGTGGCCTGGATGTCATCGACCAGCGATGTCTCCGTGATTTCCAGATAGACCTGTGCGGCGTTGATGCCGCTGCTCATCAATCTGCTCTGCAGTCGCTTCACCAGATCGGCGCTGGCCAGGGTGCGAGCGGAGACGTTACTGGAGATGCGCAGGTGGTCCCAGCCAGGTAATCGTTGCCAACGCGCCACCGCTGCGGTGGCCGCGCTGAACACGGCCAGATCAATCTCTTCGATCAGGCCACTCTCCTCGGCAGCGCTGATGAAATGCTGGGGGCTGAGCAGTCCACGGCGCGGGTGGTTCCAGCGGACCAGCGCCTCGAACCCGACCAGCTGGCCTGTTCGGATCTGCACCACAGGTTGGAGATGGGTTTCGATCTGCATCTGGTCCACCGCATGGCGCAGTGCCTCCTCCAGCTCGAGCCGCTCACGGGCCTGTTCGCGCAGTATCGGTTCAAACACCGCGTAGCGACCCCGGCCCTGGGCCTTGGCCCGGTACATCGCCATGTCGGCGTTCTCAATCAGCGTGGACGCAGTGTCTGTCTGTCCAGCGAAACAGATTCCGATCGAGGCTGAATGGCTGAGCTCAGTGCCGGCCAATCGCAGCGGCTTGCGCACGGCCTTCACAATCCGCTGGGCCAGATCTCTGGCGCCATCTCTGCTGCTGGACCTGGTGATCACGATGAATTCATCACCGGACAGGCGGCCCACCAGATCGTCCCGCCGCACTGCTGTCTGCAGGATTCGGCTCACGTGCACCAGCAGCGCATCGCCGGCGGCATGACCGTGGGCGTCATTCACCCACTTGAAGCGGTCCACATCAATGAACAACACCGCAATCGGCTTGTCCATCAGCCCGGGGCGCCGCTGCAGCCAGCGGTTCAGGGTTTCGATCACCAGCACCCGGTTGGGAAGTCCTGTGAGCGGATCGTGCCGGGCCTGGTGGGAGGCATCTCGGCGGGCCTGGCGCTCGGCGGTGATCGCTTCCAGCATCCGCAGGCTCAGTTCAATGCTGCGGGCCATGGCGCGCAGCAGGCTGCGTTCCTCCAGCTCAAAAGGCACGTCGATCCGGCCGATCAGCAGTTGGCGCTCTCCCCCCAACGGCGCCCAGCAGCTGCAGAGCGTTCCGCCGCTGATCCCCATGGTGTGCGGGCGGGACGGTGCCAGCTCCAGCACCCGCGAGCGCTCCTCCTCCGCCAGCCCGATGCAGCACTCCATGCGTCCGGCGTTCGTCACCGCGCAGACCTCGGCGTCGACGGATTCAGCAACCCGGTTCAGCACGTCCCACAGATTGTCGGGGTCATCGGTGGAAAAGGCTGACAGCACCTCCGAGAGCAGATGCAGCGACCAGGAGGGCTCCATCAGCCGATCGCCAGGGTGACCAGGGTCTGATTGTGAAAGCCCCCCGATCCACTCGTGCGGGCAATCTCTCCATAGGTGTAGAAGCCCGCCATGGGCACGCCGCCGCTGCAGGCCGAGATCCGCTCTGTTTCCTCCTGGGCTCCTTCCTCACCGAAGACGCTGCGTCTGGAGACGCAGTCGAACAGAAGCAGACCCACAGCCTCCCGGCCGCCAAGGGCGTTGATGGCTTCCTCTGTGGACGTGGCTGCGGCCGCGAGCACCGATCCCACATCACCCTGTGTCAGAAACGCCAGCCCTCCCTGCGGCACTTCAGCCACCATCAGCAGCGTGCGGCTTTCGAGATCACGGCCCGTGATGTGGCGCATTTCGATGCGATCTCGCCGCCGGATGCCGATCGGATGGGTTTCGGCGAACGTCGCGAAGGCCGTGGCGTCGTGACGCACCGCCTCATCGAGATCGAAGAAATGGCAATACACATCCAGGGCAGGTTGGTCATCCAACCGCTCCAGACGGGTGCCACGGCTGTCGGTCACCAGCATCGGCGCGCTCAGCGGCCTCCAGCCATGGCTGACCCCGACACCGAGGGGGTGGTCGGAGCTGATGGCGGCCGCGACGACAGCGTTGCTGAGCACCCGGGTTCCGTGCAGCTGCCGGGTGCGGCGCATCGCCAGATCGTCTGCCGCGCAGCCCCCCACAAGCGGCACATCGTGATGGGCGATGTCGTAGGCCCCGCGCACCACATCCATCTGGTTGCCGGCCAGACCGTCGGAGAGCAGCAGCAGCACGGTGTGGCGACGCCGTTCAATCTGGTTGAGGCAGGCGGCCGCATCGGCCGCCGCCCCACGCAGCCCCTGCTGGTCGGCCTCACCCCAGCCGCTGCAGACAGTGATGGCGCTGCCCCCCAGAGCCCAGAGCACGAGCCCCTGACGCAGGGCTCCGCTGCCGGCGATTTCCCCTGCGCTGCTGCAGCCGATCACGGTGCTCTCGGGCATGGCGGCCTGCAGGTGTTCCGCCAGACGGCCGAAATCGTGAAGCGGTGACGCGAATACCACCAGCAGTTTCGGAGGATGCAGCGGCTGCATCGCCCTGAGCGCTTCCTCCAGGGCCGAGAGGGTGTCCCGTTCGGTTGAGCTTCCGACCTTCACCCAGGTTGGTTGGTTGGCCAAGGGATCGGCCATGAGGGAAGGCAACTATCTCTTGATCTTGGCAGCTGATCTGCGAGCGCCCCGCGTTGGTTGCACAGCGTCAGTCGCGGCCAGGGGTGCCGCTCAGGCAACCGGCTGCCAGCCGCTGATCAGTGCCGTCAGCCGCTCCATATCGCGCTGCCGGCTGGGATCGTCGGCCCAGTCTCCGAGGAGCTGGCGGCGCAGCCCGGCGCTGCTGGGGGTGAGGTGGTCTCCCGGCAGCTCCACCAACGTGCTGTTGTCTTCGGGCCGTTCGCGAAGGGCTGCCAGCAGCCGGTTGCTCTGATCGAGATTGTCGCGGCTGAATCGCACCAGCAGATTCCGGGGTTGGCTGTAGCTGAGCGTCACCTGACGCCAGGTTTCCCGCGGCGAGGGGCTGAATTCACTGCGTACATTCAATTGCTGGCCGATCTCCGCCAGCAGTGGTATTGATCGCTCCGCGGAAAAGTTGTTGAAACTCAATGCAACCAGACCACTGCAGCCCCTTCCGCCATCGGGAGCCAGCAGGTGCAGTTTGCAGCCGAGGCTGTGACCAACGCGCAGCCTGGCGGGGCAGGTCGTGGTGCTGATCCCCAGGCGCGCTTCCCGGAAGCACCGCCAGGCGGTGTTGGCCTGGGCCTGATGGTCGAATCCCGGCACATAGCTCCAGGCATGGATCCACCAGCCCGCTTCCGCCAGGGCCTGCAGCAGCCGCCGATAGCTGAACTGCGGTGTGGCCGCCAGACCGCTGCCTCCGATGAACTCAATCAGTCCGCAGGTCGGACGGCTGGGCTCGAGAATCCACAGCCCCTCCTGCTGCCGCCAGGTGTTCACCGCTGCAGGCCCATGAGGACGCTGATCGCCTCACGCCGGTGCGCTGCTCCGTCAAGCAGGTTGTTGAACACGTGGCGGATCACGCCCTGACCATCGATCACGTAGGTAACCCGCCCCGGCAGCAGACCAAGCACGCTGGGCACACCGAAGGCCCGGCGCAGATTGTTGCCACTGTCAACCAGCAGGGGAAACGGCAGGTTATGGCGTTGGGCAAAACGTTGGTGGCTGGCGGCGTCATCACCGCTCACCCCCCACACCTCGGCACCGAGGGCCTGGAGCTCGGCATAACTGTCGCGGAACGCGCAGGCCTCCATCGTGCAGCCTGGGGTGTCGTCCTTGGGGTAGAAGAACAGCACCAGGGCGCGGCCATCAAGCTGGTCACTGCGTCGCTGCTGGCCGTGCTGATCGCTCAGATCGATCCAAGGTGCGGTGTCGCCGGCGCTGAGGCCCATGCAGCCTGAAATGGAAGGAGTTCAACCCTAGGAATCGGCTCGCCGGACCTGGGAGAATGGCGGTGCAGGTCCATCGCCCAGCCCGTGACGGCCCATTCCGCCGAACCCAGTGCCCCCTGGTTGCAGGCCGACCTGTTCGGACAGCCGCCGCAACTGCCGGCGCCGGTGGCGTCACCTCCCCCTTCGGGACCTGCTGCGCCGGAGTGCTCAACGGTCCCCGCTCCGGCCAGCGCAGGCGGTTCAGACAAGCCAGCTGCTGACGCCAAGGGCAGGCAGGCGCCCAGCTCCCCCACCCTGCCGCCGCTTCATTCCTCGAGCAACCCCCAGAGTCAGTCCGCCGCATCCAGCCCCGCCGCCCCTGCCACCCTGCTGATCCTCGACACCGAAACCACGGCCCTTTCGCCGTCTGAGGGGCAGTGCATCGAGGTGGGGGCGATCCTCTTCCATGTGGCTCAGCGGGCAGTGCTGGGCCAGGTCTCATTCCTGTTGCCGGCCACCAGCAACGCGGCGGCCCACGTCAACGGCATTGAGGCGGCGATCACCCAGCTGCCCCAGCCCTGGCAGGCGGGTCTGCAGTGCTTTGTGGCGATGCTGGCCGCCGCCGAAGCGGTGCTGGCCCACAACGCCGCCTTCGACCGCCAGTGGTTCGGCCACGGACCCTTGCCGGCGATCACCAAGCCCTGGATCTGTTCGATGGAGGACATCCGCTGGCCGGCGGAGCGCCATCTGCGCGCCAGTCCCTCGGTGCGTGATCTCGCTCTGGCCTACGGCGTGCCGGTGTGGGCTGCCCATCGGGCCCTCACCGACTGCATTTATCTGGCCCAGGTGCTCGAGCGCTGTGTCGATCTCGAGCAGCTGCTGGCCGCTGCAGTGGAACCTCGCCGTCTGTTCCGCGCCTGCCTGTCCTACAACGAGCGCCAGCAGGCCAAGGAGGCTGGTTTCCGCTGGAACGATCCGGTAGCCGGTGCCTGGACCCGGCGTCTCAGCGAGCGGGAAGCGGCGGCCCTGCCGTTCCCGGTGGCGGCCCTGCCCGCCTCCAACCCCAACCCCAGCTCCAACCCCAGTTCCAACCCCTCCGATCAGGCTGCCGCCACGGCCGCCTGAACGTTCGCCATTTGTTCCACCAGTTGAAGTCCTCCGGTTGATCCCAGCCCGCAGGCAATCGGCTGGCCATGCTTCCGATGACCACCTCAGGGGGCCGGGCGATGGTTGACCCTCCACGCAGAGCCCCCGCCGGCGACGTCCTGCACAGTCGCCTGCTGCGCTGGCAGGGCAGTCGCACCTGGGCCCGACTGATCCGCGAGGCTGAAGCTCTCTGGCACGTGGACGTCCGCGAAATGCATCGCCTCGCCGCCTGCGAGCTGTCGGCATTGCTTCAGGAAGTGCCGCCCCGCCTCCGCCGCCGTGTCAACCGCTGGCTGCGCCGGTTCGGCGTGGCAACCCGCCTCAATCCCTGACGGATGCTCTGGATTGACGCTCGGCAGCTCGTCTGTCCTGCTGGACCCCCGCGATCAGAGCTGAACCGACCGGCAGCCCCGCCAAGGCCTGGTTGAACCGTGCTTCAGGCCAGTCCAGCCTTGCTTGCTGCGCGCGCGCCACAGTGGGTGTAGAGATGGCAGGCAGCATGCGTTGGCACGGGGGAATCAGTTCCTGGTTTGCTCGTCTGCTCCGGCAATTGGGGGAGCGGCTTGATCCCGACGGTGCTGCCCAGGGCCTGCCAGCCGCCAGCCCCAAGTTGCCGGATCTGGCCGATCCCGATCTGGGCCCGGCCGCCGATCGGCAGACCATTCCTTCGGAGCCCTGGCAGGACGTTCGCGAACGGGCTCTCGGCAAGAGCCTCGCCACCTTGCGCGCCGAGGCTTTGTACAGCCTCGGCGCCTTGCACGCGGCCCACATGGCCGCCGCTGCCGTGTTCGATGACCGTCGCCTCAGCGCCGCCCTTGATCACCGCCGCGGTGGCGCCGTCGGCGAGGACACGCTCACCAAACTGGCGGAGGCGGCCTCAATCTGGCACCGCGACAGCGCTTCGCTGGGCATGGCTCTCACCGCAGTCGGTGCCACTCAGGTGCCGGATCTCACCCTGGCGGAAGCGCTCCAGGTTGATCACCAGGAGGCTGAGGCCGTGGAGGCGATGGCGGAGGGGTACCAGATCGAACTGAAACGTCAGATCCTCGAGGAGGCGGAGCCCTGATCGGTGCCTCTCAGCCTGGCAGCTGTTCAATGCTGCGCAGGCCGCTGCCCAGGATCCGCGCTACTGCCGCCAGCTGGGCCGTGCTGCCCATCACCACCAGCAGCTGTCCGGGTGCCAGACGCAGATCGCGGCCCGGATTTGTGATCAGGGTGCTGTCCCTGCCGGAGAAGCCGCTGCCTCGCCCGGGCGACGGCGAACTGGCGGTGGCAGGCAGGCGAACCGCCAGCACCAGCGCGCCGGTGCGACGGCCCAGGTCCAGTTCGCCGAGGGTCATGCCGTTCAACTCACCGAGGCTGGCGGCTTCCTCACTCAGCTGCAGCTCCTCCACCTCGCTGTCGCTGCCCGCCAGCAGATCCATGAAGGTCACCGCCATCGGTCGCAGTGCCGTGGCCGCCATGATGCGACCGCCGCTCACATAAGGGCTCACCACCTCATCGGCTCCGGCCAGCCGCAGCTTCCGCTCCGATTCATCGCTGTCGGCGCGGGCGATCAGCCGGCACCCCGGAGCCAGTCCTCTGGCGCTCAGCACCACGTAGAGATTGGCCGCATTGCTGGGCAGGGCGGCCACCAGCGACCGGCACTGCGAGACCCCTGCTTCCAGCAGTGTTTCGTCGAGAGTGGCGTCAGCCATCAGCACCGGCAGACCGGCGCTCTCCGCGGCCTCGCGGCGATCCTCATCCAGCTCCACCACCAACAGGGGCACCCCTTCTCGCGCGATCTGCTCGGCGATCTCGCGACCGATGCGGCCGTAACCGCAGAGAATGACATGGTTGTTCATGGTCTGAAGCCAGCGGCGGAAACGTCGTTCACTCAGGCGGCGGAAATACCCCGATTCACTCAGCCTCAGCACCCCCTGGATGCTGATCTGCACCACAACCAGGCCCCCCAGGATCAGCAGGGCTGTCACCAGCCGACCTGAGCTGCTGAGCACCTTGGTGTGCCCATCGCTGAAACCGAGCGTGCTGAGTGTGATCAGCACCATCCAGTAGCAATCACCCCAGTCCCAGCCCTCCGTGAGTCGGTAGCCGGCGGCGCCGACATTGATCAGACACGCCAGGGCAAGCGGCGCACGCCAGGGCCGACGAGTGCGGCTGGAGGGTGGTGGTGGCGGTCGGCGCCGGCGCCGGCGTCTGAACAGGAAAGCCATCAAGCGCCATTCAACCAAGCGGACTGGATGGCAACAGGTCTTGGTGGGGATCCGCTCGCGATTCCTGCCCGGTTTGCTGGAGGCCGCTCAGTGCCCCCCCACCCCCGCGCCGCTGGAGGCGATGCAACCGACCTGGCGGCGCTGCGCTGATCCCGAATAAATCCCGTCATTTCGGCCGCAGCCGACCCAAGCCGTTGGGGCGCGCGGCACTCTGAAGCCTGTGCACCGCTGCAGTCCGGCATGTCCACCGCCGCAAGCTCCCCGGCCGCCAGCACAGGCGTCCTGAGCCAGGAGAACGCACCCCAACAGCAGCTGGGTGATCCGGCCCCGACGGCGGTGCTGCGCGAGAGCGGACAGCGGGAAGTGTTTTGCGGGCTCACCTCGATCGTGTGGCTGCACCGGCGCATGCCGGATGCCTTCTTCCTGGTGGTGGGCTCGCGCACCTGCGCCCACCTGATTCAGAGCGCCGCCGGCGTGATGATCTTCGCCGAACCGCGCTTCGGCACAGCGATCCTGGGGGAGCGCGACCTGGCCGGCCTGGCTGATGCCAATGAGGAGCTCGACCGGCTGGTGGCCCAGCTGCTGGCGCGCCGCCCAGAGATTCGCACCCTGTTTCTGGTGGGCAGCTGCCCCAGCGAGGTGATCAAGCTCGATCTGGCCAAGGCGGCCGAGCGGCTCAACCGGGCCCACGCCGGCCGCGTGATGGTGCTCAACTACAGCGGCAGCGGCATCGAAACCACCTTCACCCAGGGCGAGGACGGCGCCCTGCAGGCCCTGATCCCATTGATGCCACGCGTCGAGTCCGGCAGCGAAACGGATCAGTTGCTGATCGTCGGCACCCTGGCCGATGCGGTCGAAGACCGGTTGATCGCGCTGTTTCACAAGCTGGGCATCGCGCGGGTGGCCAGCCTGCCGCCGCGCCGCTCGACCGAGCTGCCGGCCGTGGGCCCTGGCACCAGGCTGCTTCTCGCCCAGCCGTATCTCAGTGGCACCGCCCGGGCCCTGGTGGACCGGGGCGCCGCGCTGATCCGCGCTCCCTACCCCTTCGGCGTGGAGGGCAGCCGGGCCTGGATGGCGGCGGCGGCCACCGCCTTCGGCGTGGCGCCCGAGCGGGTGGCGGAGGTGCTGGATCCCCTGGTGGAGCGGGGGCGGCGGGCGTTGGCTCCCCAGCGCGAGGTGCTGGCGGGCAAGCGCCTGTTCCTGCTGCCCGATTCCCAGCTGGAGATCCCCCTGGCCCGCTTCCTCTCTCTTGAGTGCGGCATGGAGCTGGTCGAGGTGGGCACCCCCTACCTCGACCGCCAGCTGATGGCCGAGGAGCTGGCCCTGCTGCCTGCGGGCACCCAGCTCAGCGAGGGGCAGCACCTGGACAACCAGCTCGCCCGGGTGCGACAGGCCCACCCCGATCTGGTGCTGTGCGGTCTGGGTCTGGCCAATCCCCTGGAGGCGGAGGGCATGGCCACCAAGTGGTCGATCGAGCTGGTGTTCAGCCCCATCCACGGCATCGACCAGGCCGGCGATCTGGCCGAGCTGTTCGCCCGTCCCCTGCGCCGCCATCGCGCGATCTCCTTTGCCTGACCAGCGCCTCACCGCTCCTGACCTTTCGCCTGAAGCCCCCTTCAACCGACTGCCGTGGAACTGACCCTCTGGACTTATGAAGGCCCGCCCCACGTGGGCGCCATGCGGATCGCCGCTTCGATGGAGGGGGTGCACTACGTGCTGCACGCGCCCCAGGGCGACACCTACGCCGATCTGCTGTTCACAATGATCGAGCGGCGGGACAAGCGCCCCCCGGTCACTTACACCACCTTCCAGGCCCGGGATCTGGGGGGCGACACGGCTGAGCTGGTCAAACGCACGATCGCCGAGGCGGTGGAGCGCTTTGCGCCCGAGGCCCTGCTGGTGGGCGAAAGCTGCACCGCCGAGCTGATTCAGGACCAGCCCGGCGCCCTGGCCGCCGGCATGGACCTGGGCGGCATCCCGATGGTGAGCCTGGAGCTGCCCGCCTATTCCAAGAAGGAGAACTGGGGCGCCGCTGAGACGCTGTATCAGCTGGTGCGCGGCCTGCTGAAACCGCAATTGCCACCACCCGGCAGCCCGAAGCCCGATCCAGGCCGCTGGCGGGCTGAGGGTCGCCGGCCCCGGCTCAATCTGCTGGGCCCCTCGCTGCTGGGGTTCCGCTGCCGTGATGACGTCCGTGAGATCACCCACCTGCTGGGCAGCTACGGCATCGATGTGGCCGTGGTGGCGCCGCTGGGGGCCCGGCCAGCAGACCTGCAGCGCATCCCCTCGGCCGACGCCAACCTCTGCCTCTATCCCGAGGTGGCGGGCACCCTGTGCAGCTGGTTGGAGCGCAGCTTCGGCATGGCGACGGTGCGCACGGTACCGATCGGTGTGGGCGCCACCCTCGATTTCCTGCGCGAGGTTCACGCCGTGCTGGGGATGGAGCTGCCTGCCGAGCTGCGGCCTGGTGCCGAGGCAGTCTGTGCTGCCGAACGGCGCTCACGCCTGCCCTGGTATTCGCGCTCGGTGGATTCCACCTATCTCACCGGCAAGCGGGTGTTCATTTTCGGCGACGCCAGCCATGCCATCGCCGCCGCTCGCATCGCCAGCCGCGAACTGGGCTTCAAGGTGGTGGGTCTGGGCACTTACAGCCGTGAGCAGGCCCGTGAGGTGCGCGCTGCTGCCCAGGCGCTGGGTCTGGAGGCCCTGATCACTGACGACTACCTGGCGGTGGAGGCCGCCATGAGCGAAGCGGCGCCGGAGCTGGTGCTCGGCACCCAGATGGAGCGCCACAGCGCCAAGCGCCTGGGCATCCCCTGCGCCGTGATCAGCACGCCCCTGCATGTGCAGGATGTGCCGGCCCGGACCTCCCCGCAGATGGGTTGGGAAGGGGCCAATGTGATCTTCGACGCCTGGGTCCATCCCCTGATGATGGGGCTGGAGGAACACCTGATCGGCATGTTCCGCCACGATTTCGAATTCGTGGAAGGCCACCGCAGCCACCTGGCCGAGGGGGCGCCGGCCGCCGCACACACGCCGGCAGCAACCCAGCCGCTGGACCTGCCGGCAGCCGCGGCGGAGGCTCTGGTCTGGAGCGCCGATGGCGAGGCCGAGCTGCACAGCATTCCCTTCTTCGTGCGGAACAAGGTGCGGCGGAACACCGAGACCTTTGCCCGCGAGCGAGGCATCGCCACCATCGATGCCGAGACCCTGCATGACGCCAAGGCCCACTTCAGCCGCTGACGGCCTGGCCGCACCATGCGCTGGCCGCACCATGCGAGCGAGCAGCGGTCAGGAATGCTGCCCAGAGGCGGCGAAACGGCTGAATGTCACCCTTGTTGAGTATGGATACCCACTCATCTGTGCGGGGATCCCCATCTGCGCAGGCGTTGATGTTTCGCTTTGCACCAGCAGCCCACAAGGTGCACCCAGGCCTGAGTTGGATGGTGTTTGGAGTCGGGAACCATTGTCATGACAGCCACCCTCAGCCGCCCCGATGGGGATGGCAGTGTGCAGGTGCACCAGGATCCTGCCCTTCACATCGAAGAGGGCGCCCTGGTGATCGCCGTGTATGGCAAAGGGGGCATCGGCAAGAGCACCACCAGCTCCAATCTTTCGGCTGCCTTTTCCAAGCTCGGCAAGCGGGTGTTGCAAATCGGTTGTGATCCCAAGCACGACAGCACCTTCACCCTCACCAAGCGGATGGTGCCAACCGTGATCGATATCCTCGAAACCGTTGATTTCCACACCGAGGAACTGCGGCCTGAAGACTTCGTGTTCGAGGGATTTAACGGCGTTCAGTGTGTCGAGTCCGGGGGGCCGCCGGCCGGCACCGGCTGCGGTGGTTACGTCACCGGGCAGACCGTGAAGCTGCTGAAGGAGCACCATTTGCTGGAGGACACCGATGTGGTGATCTTCGACGTGCTCGGCGATGTGGTGTGTGGCGGCTTCGCTGCACCCCTGCAGCACGCCCACTACTGCCTGATCGTCACGGCGAACGACTTCGATTCGATCTTCGCCATGAACCGGATCATGGCCGCCATCCAGGCGAAGGCCAAAAACTACAAGGTGCGGCTCGGCGGAGTGGTGGCCAACCGCTCCAGGGACACCGACGAGATCGATAAGTTCAATGCCCGGGTCGGCATGAAGACCATGGCCCATTTCCCCGATCTCGACGCCATCCGCCGCTCCCGTCTCAAGAAGTGCACGATTTTTGAGATGGAGTCGACTCCGGAGGTGGAGGCGGTGCAGAAGGAATACATCAAGCTCGCCCAGGCCATGCTCGACAGCGTTGAGCCCCTGGAGGCTGAACCGCTCAAGGACAGGGAGATCTTCGACCTGCTGGGGTTTGATTGACGACGGCAGCAGTCGCCCGGCTGCCGATGCAGACCGCCAGAGCGCGCTGCTCGCCGATGCTCAGCGCCTGATCGACCGGCTGCGCACCCCCGCTCCCTGGCCCCATCCGGTGCAGGAGCCGATCGGGCTGGTGGAAACCCACATTTCCTGGGTGCTGCTCACCGGGCTCTACGCCTACAAGCTGCCCAAGCCGCTCAATCTCGGCTTTCTCGACTTCACCAGCCTCGAGCAGCGCCTGGGGGATTGCCGCGAGGAACTGCGGCTGAACCGCCGCCTCTGCAGCGATCTGTATCTCGATCTGGCGGTTGTGCTTGCACCCGCAGACAGTCCGCGGGTGCTGCCGGCGCCGGCCGGAGGCCTGGCTGCCAGCGAAGTGCTGGCCTGGGCGGTGCGCATGCGTCAGTTTCCCCAGGAGAGCCTGCTGCCGGCGGCGCTCGATCGGGGGGATGTGCAGGCCGGCCAGATCGATGGCCTGGCCCACAGCCTTGCCCGGTTTCATGCTGAGGCGGCGGTGGCGCCGGCGGGGAGCGTCTTCGGCAGCCCGGCGGCCGTGCTCGATCCGGTGCGCGCCAACTTTCAGGCGCTGCAGTCCCGCATCCCTGCCACCCTTGCCCCCCGTCTGGATCGGATTCGCCAGTGGACCGAGAGCCGGTTTCCGCTGCTGATCCCGTTGATCCACCGGCGTCAGCAGGAGGGCCGCGTGCGGGAATGCCACGGTGATCTGCACCTGGGCAACATGCTGCTGGAGCACGGCCGCATCGTCGTGTTCGATTGCCTGGCCTTCAGTCCCGACCTGCGCTGGATCGACGTGATCAGCGACATGGCCTTTCTGGTGATGGATCTGCAGGAGCGTCGCCAGCCGGAACTCGCCAGCCGCCTGCTGAACCGGTGGCTGGAGCACAGCGGCGACTATGGCGGCCTGGAACTGTGGCGTTGGTACGTCAGCTACCGGGCCCTGGTGCGGGCCAAGGTGGCGGCCCTCAGCGGTGACCGGGATGAGCGGGGCCCCCTGGCGGCCTACCTGGCTGTCGCCGAGCGTCAACTGGCGCCGGCATCGCCGCGGTTGCTGCTCTGTCATGGGTTGTCCGGTTCCGGCAAGTCCCATCTGGCGATCCGGCTCGCCGCCGCCCTGCCGGCCATTCGCCTCTGCTCAGATGTGGAGCGCAAGCGCTGGTTCGGTCGCTGGGGCATACCGCTCCAGACCCGGCGGCACGGTGATCCGTATGCCGACGCCGTGAGCGAGGAGCTCTATCTGCAACACCTGCCGGCGTTGGCGACCCGCCTGCTGGCGAGCGGTTTCAACGTGATTGTCGACGCCACCTTCCTGCAGCGGCGCCAGCGCCAAGCGATGGCCGCCGTGGCGGAGCGCCTGGCGTTGCCCTGGCATCTGCTCGACCTGCGCACGCCCCTGCCGTTGATGTGCGATCGGATTCAACGGCGCGTCCAGACAGGCGTGGACCCTTCGGATGCCGATCTGATCGTGCTGGAGCGGCAGCGGCAGCAGTTGCAGCCGCTGGATGCAACCGAACGGGAGCGAGCCCTGTCGATCACTCCGCACACTGATCTGGCGGAGATCCTCGCTGCCATCCATGCAGGGCCCTGAGGCTGAGCTCTGTTGATCCCTGCGCGGCCGGGCTGGCTCTGGTCTGCCGCGGTTGGCTGTTGTAGGCGGGGCTGTTGTAGGCGGGGCGGTTGTGGTTGGTGGTTGTGGATTGGTAGTTGCCAGCGGGCCGTCCTGGCGGAATGCTGACGGCATTCCCCGGGCCTCTGCCTTGAGCCGCGCCATCAGCTACCGCCTGCTGCTCAGCATCTGCCTGGCGGTGCTGGTGAGCTTCACCCTGCCCGGCCCCTGGAACCGCTTGTCCGCGATCGGCTATCAGCTGCTCGGGCTGGTGATGCTGCTGACCTTCGCCCCGGTGCGGGCTCGCCCCGGTGAAGGACCCTGGCCTGGTCTGTTCTTTCGCATCGTCGGTGGCGCGGCGCTCATCACCGGCATGTTCTGGTACGTCACTCCGGTCGGCATGCGCGGCAGCGGTTTGCCCGTGCTCGCTCTCTGGGGGCTGTTCAGCGTCTGGAGCGCCATTCGCCTGATCGAGGCCCTGTCCCAGGAACGTCAGGTCAACTTCGATGTGCTGCGCGGCGCCCTCGCCGGGTACCTGATGCTCGGCCTGAGCGCCGGCCTGGTGTTCTCCGTGCTGGAAACCATCGAGCCGGGCAGCTTCAGCAGCGACATCCTCGGCACCCCGGAGATGGCACCGAATGGGCCGGTGTGGGGTCTGAACTTCGTGCGGCTCAACTACTTCGCCTTTGTCTGCCTCACCACGACGGGCTTCGGCGATCTGTATCCAGTCAGCGCTCTGGCTCAGATTCTCAGCGTCACGGTTGCCATGGCGGGCACGTTCTATCTGGCGGTCGTGCTGGGGGTGTTGATCAGTCGCCTGACCCAGGCAGACCGGCGGCACGACGGCTGATCAGGCGCAGTTCCCAGCCCTTCACGATCCGGTAAAGCACCGGCACCACGAACAGGCTGAGCACGGTGGCAACCAGCAGGCCGGAGAACACCACCGTGCCGATGCTCACCCGACTGCCTGAGCCGAAGCCTGTGGCCAGCAGCAGCGGCACGAACCCCGCCAGGGAGGAGATGGCAGTGAGCAGGATCGGCCGCAGGCGCGAGCGGGCGGCTTCGCGGATGGCGCTGTCGAGAGCCAGCCCGTCCCGCAGACGCTGGTTGGCGAATTCAACGATCAGGATCCCGTTCTTGGCGGCCAGGCTCACCAGCACCAGCAGACCCATCTGGCCGTAGACATCGAGGGCAACGCCACGCAAGGCCAGACCGATCAGCGCCCCCAGCACCGCCAGGGGCACAGTCATCAGGATGATGAAGGGGTCGAGGAAGTTGTCGTAGAGGGCTGCCAGCACCAGCAGGGTGACAAGCACGGCCAGAGCGAAGGTGAGGGTGTTTCCCCCTGCGGCGCTGGCCTCTTCCCTGGCCAGACCTGCCCACTCCAGCTCCGTGCCGGCTCCGCGTTCCCGTTGCACCTGCTCGAGGGTGGCCATCGCCTGACCGCTGCTCACGCCCGCCACAGGCAGGGCGCGCACGCTGATCGAGCGCACCAGGCGGGTGCGGTTGATGCTCGTCGGGCCACTGCTCTGCTCGATCCGCACCAGTTGGGCCAGGGGGATCAGCCGGCCGCTCGCGCTGCGTACCGGCAGGGCCAGCAGGTCGTCGAGGTCGCGGCGGCTGGACCCTTCGAGCTGCAGGATCACCTTGCGGACCTGCTCACTTTCGAAGCTGTCGTTGACGTAGTCGCTGCCGATGCCACTGCCCAGGGTGTCGACCACGGTCGCCAGATCCACACCGAGCGAGGCGAGCTGGAGTCGGTCCGGCACCAGCTGCAGGGTGGGAGCGTTGGCCGTGAACCGGGTGGAGACCCGCTCGAACTGACCGGTGGCCATGGCGGCCCGGATGAAGTCCTGCACCTGATCGGCGAACGCAGTCAGGCTCAGGCGGCCCCCGCTGCTGTCGAGCAGCTCCAGCTCCAGTCCCCCTTCGGCGCTGAAACCCCGCACCGAGGGGGCTTCACTCAGTTGCACCACCGCGCCCTTCACCTGGCGCCGCAGGCGGGCATTCAGACCTGTGGCCACGGCCGCCGTGCTCTGGTCGGCGCGGCGGCGTGCTTCGATCGGCTTGAGGCGCAGGTAGAAGGTTCCCTTGTTGGGGCTGTTGTCGCCAAAGGAGCGGCCCGCATAGAAGTTGGCGCGTGTGATCAACGGCTCCGCCGCCACGACGCGGCGCACCTGCTCCAACACGGCCGCAGTCGGTTGCAGACCCATGCCGTCGGCGAGGATCACCACTCCCCGCAGCTGGCCGTTGTCCTCCTGGGGAATGAACGCTCGCGGCAGCCGCTGGAGCGCCACGCCGGTCAGCAGCAGACCGACCAGCAGCAGCGCCAGCAGCCGACGCCGCATCGCCAGGCAGCTCTCCAGCAGACGTCCATAGGGAGCTTCAAGCGATTCCAGCCAGCGCCTCGGTGGGTCAATCCAGCGCTGCAGCCAGCCAGGTTCAGCCCCTCCGCTGCCCAGCAGCCGGCTGGCGGCCATCGGCGTGAACGTCAGGGCGTTGAAGGTGGAGAAGGTGATCGTGGCGCTGATC
Source organism: Cyanobium sp. NIES-981 (assembly GCA_945901765.1). Classification (GTDB taxonomy): domain Bacteria; phylum Cyanobacteriota; class Cyanobacteriia; order PCC-6307; family Cyanobiaceae; genus NIES-981. The sequence continues at coordinate 52,459 of CAMDLO010000005.1, forward strand.
GTGATCGCGATCGGTGCGTAGAGCCGGCCGACGCTCCCTCCCAAGCCCAGCACCGGCACGAACACCGCCACCAGCACCAGCGAGGTGGCAATCACCGCGCTGCCCAGTTCGGCCATCGCCTCGCTGGCCGCCCGCAGCGGAGCCGTGCCCTGTTCGAGCCTTCGGCCGATGTCTTCACTCACCACGATCGCGTCGTCGACCACCAGGCCGGTGGCCAGCACCATCCCGAACAGGGTGAGGCTGTTGATCGACTGCCCGCTCAGCAGCAGCAGGATCAGCGAGCCCACCAGGGCCACCGGCACCGCCATTGCTGTGATCAGGGCGAGGCGCAGATTGCCCAGACCCAGCAGCAGTGCCAGGAACACCAGCAGCACCGCATCGCGCAGGCTGGCTGTGGTGGCGTCGATGCTGCCGCGCACGAAGTCGGCTTCGTCGACGATCAGCTGCAGATTCACACCCGGCGGGAACTGGGGCGCAAGCTCCTCCAGGGCCCTGTTGACGGCCTCGCTCACCTGCAGGGCGTTGCTGCCGTCGCGCTGGAAGACCACCACCGCCACCACGGCATCACCGTCGAGGTTCGTGGCCAGGGTGTCGTAGCTCTCGCTGCCAAGCTCCACCCGGCCCACATCGCCGAGCAGGGTCACGCCTCCGTTCGGAGCACGCCCCACCACCAACTGGGTGAAGGCCTCAGCTGAACGGAGCCGGCCCTCCAGCCGCAGCGGCAGGGTCAGCTCCTGCCCCGGTGGACTGGGGGCTTCGCCGAGCTGCCCCAGAGCGGCCAGCACATTCTGGGCCTGCAGTTCACGCCGTACGTCTGCCAGGGTGAGGTTCCGCTCCTGCAGGCGAACCGGATCCAGCCAGAGCCGGAAGGCGAGGCTGCTGCCGCCGGAGAGGTTGACGTTGCCCACACCCGGTACCCGCTGCAGCCTGTCCTTCACCACCTGATCGACCCAGCCGCTCAGAAAGGTGTCGCTGTAGGTGGCGCGATCGGCGCTGAAGCTCAACACCATCAGCAGGTCGTCGGAGCTGCGCCGCACCTGCACGCCGAAGCGGGCCACCGGGGCCGGCAGCTGCCGCTGCACCACCGCCACCTCGTTCTGGGTGTTGATCTGATTGAGTTCCGGATCGCCGCCGGAGAAGGTGAGGTTGATCGCGCTGCCACCGTTGGAGCTGGTCGAGCGGATCTGGTCGAGCCGGTCCACTCCGTTCAGCTGCTTCTCGAGCAGGGCTGTCACCCCCTGCTCCACGACTTCCGGGCTGGCGCCCGGGTAGGTGGCCCGCACCGTGACGCGGCTGGGGGCGATCGCCGGCAGATTCTCCACCTCCAGCCTTGGCAGGGCGACAAGCCCAGCCAGCAGCACCAGCACGGTTGCCACCAGCGTGAGCACGGGCCGGCGCAGGAAGGGCTCGGAAAACGACGTCACGGCAGCGGGGTCACGGCAGCTTCAGGCGGCCAGATGGGGGTGGTTGCGGACTGGGCCGCAGTCCTAGGCCAGGCGGGCATCCCTCAGGAGTGTGGTCACCTGGGCATCGTCGAGGCGACCGGCACGGTGCAGCACGGCCGTGATCCGGGCGATGTCGAGCACGGCATGGCAGCGGTAGCCAGCGGCCGCCAGCCGCTCCCGGGCCTGCCGATCGTGATCGCCGCCGTGGTCGATGAACACCACAACATCGTTCACCACCAGGCCTGAGCTCTCCAGCTTGGCGATGCCCTCCAGCACGCTGCCGCCGGTGATCAGGATGTCATCCACCACCACCACCAGGTCCCCGTCCTCGAAGTCGCCTTCGATCAGGCGGCGGGCGCCATGGGCCTTCACTTCCTTGCGGGGGTAGATCAGTGGCCTGTGGAGCAGCAGGGACAGGCCCGTGGCGGTGGGCAGGGAGCCGTAGGGAATGCCGGCGATGCGATCGAAGGCCAGCTCAGCCATCGCTGACGCATAGGCGTGCAGCACCCGATGGAACAGGTTTGGATCGGAAATGATCTGACGAAGATCGATGTAGTAGTTGAACACCGCCCCGGAGGCCTGCACGTACTCCCCGAACAGCAGACAGCCGATGTCGAACAGATCGACGATCAGGGAGGCCAGTGGGTCGGACTGGGGTGGCCGATGCGCCTGGGCCAGCTCAGCGCCGCACTCGCCCGCTTCAGTGGCGGCAGGCAGCCAGAGGCTGCAACAGTCACCCGCCACGGCGCGCGCTGCCAACCAGCGCTGGCGGCTCTGCTGGATCTGCTGCTTCAGCCGTGCACTGCGTTCGCCGATGTCGTCCTCCACCAGCAGGTTCTGGGGGAGTGGCAGCAGCAGCCCGTCACCGGCCTCGCTCAGCCCCGCGTGGAGCATGGCCTCCAGCCGCTCCTCCTCGCCCCAGAGGCTGCGCAGGATCAGGAACCGTTCCGGTGCTTCCTGCCGCACCCGCGCCAGGATCGCCGGATCGCTGGTGCCGACCTCGAGCAGCAGCTGTTCCGGCGTCGCCCACAGCTGGGTCTCGCGCACGATCCGCAGGTAGAGGGGCGTCTCCTCATTGGGGTAGTGCTGGATCTGCCGCGCCGCCAGGTTGGAGCTGTGGCAGGTCATCACCACCGCCTTGTCTGGGTAGAGCAGGAACGGGGCGGCGATGTCCTGGCCGGCCAGGGGTGAGAGCGTCACCGCATCCGCACCGAGCTCCCGGAACAGGTACTGGGCGAGTGCCGAGGAGGAGTTGAGGTCTCCGTGCTTACTGTCGATGATCAGCGGCAGGTCGCGCGGTACCAGATCCCGCACCTCGAGCAGCAGTTCCAGCCCCACCGGTCCGAGGGCTTGATAGAAGCCGAGGCTCGGTTTGTAGGCACACACGTGGGGGGCGGTGGCATCGATCACCGTCTTGATCCAGTGTCTGGCCTGACTGAGAAAGGAACGGCCGGCCAGCCCGCGTCTTGCCGCCCAGCTCTGCAGCATCTCCGGGTTCGGATCCAGACCGGTCACCAGCAGGGATTGCCGGTCGGCCATGGCATCGGTCAGCTGGATGAAGAAGCCCATGCCCTGGCGTGCCCTCGACCGCTGCGACTGGATCGTTGCTGCTGCAGCGGCAGACAACGCCGCCTCTTCACGATAGATCGAGCGGGGTGCGGCCTTTCGGGGCCCATGGGAGCGGAAGTTGGCCCGAGCATCCCTCGCCAGGATTCTTGCTCGCCTTCAAGGGATTGTCTCCATCCGGCAGCTCACCCCAAGGCGTCTCAGCTGCTCGCTCAGTGGCGTGCACAGGTCAGCATCGAGTGGCGGTGTGAGCGTTTCGGTGCCATCCAACAGTCCGAGCACCTCCCCGGGTTTGCAGCCAAGCCAGCGCGCCAGGGTGCGCTGCACCTCAAAGCGGCCTGCGGATCCCAGTGCTCCGGCCTGCTCCAGCCGCAGCCGGCACTGCGGCGCCGTCGCATCCCCCAGTTCGATCCGCCTCAGGCTCTCGGCGGTGGCCAGCGCCACCAGCTCATCGCCGTCGCTCACCACCGTTTCCAGCTTGGGCAGGCAGAGCGGTTGCCGTTGGCGCTGGCGCCGCAGCGACACGATCGTGATGCCATAGCCGTTCTGGATGCGCGACACGTTGCGCTCGCAGAGGGTGTCTCCCTGGCGGATGCGGAACCGCACCTGCAACAGGTTGCTGCCGCCGAGCCGCAGCACGGCCTCGATCCGTTCACCGAAGGCGGTGGCCACCACCGCATCGGCCACCAGATCAACCGCTGAGACCACGGCCATGCCACCGAGCAGATTGCCCAGCTCCTCTGCAGCACCGAAGCTGTGGGCCAGCAAGGCGACCCGGACCCCCTGCCAGCGTTGCTGCAGGGTGAGGGCGGTCTGGAGGTTGGCCAGCAGGTCGGTTGACAGCAGCGCCACTGCCTGCGCCGGTCGGTCGGCCAGCAGCTTCAGGGCCGATGGCAGGTCTGGCAGCAGCAGATCCGGGCCGCCCGCTGCATCGGCTTCGCCCACGCGCAGCACGGGACGACCATCGCGGCGCATCAGCTGGCCGACCCGTTCGGCCAGGACGCCGCCCTCCACGAGCAGAATCGGCCGCCGGCTGCGCCGGGGCAGCCGGGGCCGACTCGACCCCAGCCTGTCCCGCAGCAGCCACTCCAGGATCACCGCCGCGAGCGCCGAGGTGAGCAAGGTGCCGACCAGGGCATAGAAGAGGGTGCCGCCGATCAGCCAGCCACTGGCCCCGCGCACGCCTGCTTCCCCAGTGAGGAGCAGATTCACTGGATCGACATATTCACCCTTCAGCAACCCCAGGGTGACGAACACGCCCTGGCGCCAGCCACCTGCTCCGGAGAAGACCGCCACGCCGATCAGGGCCAAGGCCACAAGCGCCAGAAGCAGCAGTTGCTGGGGCCGGCTCAGCCGCACCATGCGGCGGCGGCAGCGTTCGATTCCCTGCCGCAGCCTGCGGCCACGCCAGCGCCGCCTCCCACTGTCCTCGCCGCCCTCCCCCTGCGTCAGATCGCGCCGGGGCATCACCACCAGCGCCCCGCTCGTCTCGGTTCCGGCCTGCTGCAGTGGCCGGGCCAGCCGCTCCACCACGTCATCCTCCGCACAGATCTGCAGATCGATGCCGTCGGCTTCGAAGCTCGCGGGAATGGTGTCGGGCCTGAGGGCCGAGGCGATCGCTCCAGCGCAGAGCAGCAGGGGATCCACCACTGCGATTCCGGGCAGCCGCTCCTCCAGCAGGGCACCGAGGCTCGTCTGCCGGCTGGTGGAGCGCACCACGATTTCCGCCTGTGGATTGAGCACCCGCACCTGCAGTGCGGCCTCGATGTTCACCGTGCTTTCGGAGCTGAGCAGCAGCACGGCCCGCGCCTGCTCCGCCCCGGCGGCGCGCAGCACGTGGGCCCGGCGCATGTCCCCGAGCAGCAGTCGGTCGGCAAGCCGTCGCTGCAGATCGGGATCGCGCCAACTGGGTTCGGCCAGGTCGAGACAGCGCAGGGGAACGTTGAAGGCCAGCAGCCTCTGCAGACAGGCCTGCCCGAGCGCCCCGAGTCCGCACACCAGCACGGAGCCATCGCTCCCCGGAGCCGCTCTGCCCGGCCCGCGTCTGCCCTGGTCCTGGCTGTCAGCAGCCCCGCCCGCCGCCGCAGCGGCAACGGCGTTGTCCTGTCCGGCAGTGCACCGATCAGGGGCTGGATCGGCTGGGTTGGCTCCCCTGGCTTCAGTCGCTCCCATGGCTCCGATGGCTCCGTTCGCCGCAGCCGCCACACCGGTTCGCTGGCCTCACGCTAGTGGCGCCTTCTGCTGCGGCCACCGCAGCAGGTCGCCATCCTGCAGCCGCGGGATCACCACCGATCCTTAACCCTTGCCCAGCCGGCTCTGTGCAGCCTGTGAGCAACAGTGCGACCCGCCTGCCATGACCGCCAGCCTGCCGACCGCTCAGCTGTCAACGCGTCACCGGATCCCCGAGCCCGCCACCTACGGCGATCCCCAGCGCAATGGCCTGACCGCTGACGACATCTTTGACGCGATCACCGAGCATCTGTTCTTCACCCTCGGCCAGCGGGCCAGCGTCGCCACGGCCCACGACCTCTACATGGCGCTCAGCTACGCCGTGCGCGACCGGTTGATGGCGCGACATCTGGCCACGGTCGATGCGCTCCAGAGCTCCCCCACCCGGGTGGTGGCCTACCTCTCCGCCGAGTTCCTGATCGGTCCCCAGCTGGGCAACAACCTGCTGATGCTGGGCATCCGGGATGCGGCTGCAGCGGCTCTGTCCCGCTTCGGGGTCGAGGATCTCGATCAGATCCTGGCGGTGGAGGAGGAGCCTGGCCTTGGCAATGGCGGCCTGGGGCGGCTGGCTGCCTGCTATCTCGAATCCCTGGCCAGTCTGGAGATACCCGCCACCGGCTACGGCATTCGCTACGAGTTCGGCATCTTCGACCAGGTGATCCGGGACGGCTGGCAGGTGGAGATCACCGACAAGTGGCTCAAGGGCGGCTGGCCGTGGGAAATCGTGCGCCCCCATCAGGCCTGTCGGGTCGGTTTCGGCGGCCAGGTGGAGTGCCATACCGACAGCGCCGGCCGTCTGCAGCACCGCTGGCATCCCGCCCAGGTGGTGGTCGGCATTCCCCACGACGTTCCTGTGCTGGGGTACCGGGTCAACAGCTGCGACCGGCTGCGTCTGTGGCGCTCTGAAGCATCGGAGGCCTTTGATTTCCATGCCTTCGACCACGGCGACTACAGCGGAGCCGTGGAGCAGAAGGTCGCCAGCGAGACCCTCTCCAAGGTGCTCTATCCGAATGACGGCACCGATGCGGGCAAGCGCCTCCGGCTGCAACAGCAGTTCTTCTTTGTGAGCTGCTCGCTGCAGGACATGCTTCGCAGCCTGGAACAGCGGGGACTGCCGGTCGATGGCTTCGCCGATCACTGGGCTGTCCAGCTCAACGACACCCATCCGGCCATCGCCGTGCCGGAACTGATGCGCCTGCTGGTCGATGAACGCCAGCTGGGATGGGATGAAGCCTGGCGGATCGTCAGCCGGGCCATCGCCTACACCAACCACACCCTGCTGCCGGAAGCCCTCGAGACCTGGGATATCACCCTGTTCGGCGATCTGCTTCCCCGCCACCTCGAGATCATCTTCGAGATCAACTCCCGCTTTCTCCAGCAGGTGAGGATCAAGGCGCCCGGCGACACCGACCTGCTGCGTCGCGTGTCACTGATTGATGAATCAGGCGGCCGCAAGGTGCGCATGGCCCACCTGGCCGTGGTCGCTTCCCATCACGTCAATGGGGTGGCAGCACTGCACAGCGAGTTGGTGCGCACCTCCCTGTTCGCCGATTTTGCGCGCCTGTTCCCCGAGCGCTTCACCAACGTGACCAACGGTGTCACCCCCCGCCGCTGGCTGGCCCTGGCCAACCCCTCGCTGAACACCCTGCTCACCAACCAGCTCGGCCATGGCTGGCCTGGTCGCGCTGACGCCCTGTCCGGGCTCGAGCCCCTGGCGGCCGATCCGGGCTTCCAGCAGCAGTGGGCGGCCTGCAAGCACGCCTGCAAGCAGCGGCTCGCTCAGATCATCCATCGCCAGTCTGAGTTGCTGGTGGATCCCACCAGCCTGTTTGATGTGCAGGTGAAGCGGATCCACGAGTACAAGCGCCAGCACCTCAATGCTCTGCAGGTGATCGCCCAGTACCTGCGGATCAAGAACGGAGACACCGCCGACCTGGTGCCCCGCACGGTGATCTTCGGTGGCAAGGCGGCCCCCGGCTATGCAATGGCCAAGCTGATCATCCGTTTCATCAACGGCATCGCGTCGGTGGTCAATGCTGACCCTGCCACCGCGGGGCTGCTGCGGGTCGTGTTCCTGGCTGATTACAACGTCAAGCTCGGGGAGCGGGTCTATCCAGCGGCCGATCTCTCCGAACAGATCTCCACGGCTGGCCTGGAGGCTTCCGGCACCGGCAACATGAAGTTCACCCTGAACGGGGCCCTCACCATCGGCACCCTTGACGGGGCCAATGTGGAGATCCGTGAGCGCGTGGGCCCGGAGAACTTCTTCCTCTTCGGCCACACCACGGATCAGATCGCCGACCTGGCGCCCCATTACCGGCCATGGGAACTGGTGGGCCAGCACCCCCTGCTGCAGGAGACCATCCGGGTGATCGAAAGCGGCCTGTTCTCCGACGGCGATGGCGGCCTCTTCCGTCCCCTTGTGGAGAACCTGGTGGGTCGTGATCCGTACTACGTCTTTGCAGACTTCCACGACTACCTGGCTGCCCAAGATCGGTTGGCCCAGGTGTGGCGAGACCAGGCCTGCTGGCAGCGCATGAGCGTGCTGAACACGGCTCGCAGCAGCTTCTTTTCCTCCGATCGCGCCATCCGCGACTACGCCGAGCACATCTGGAACGTGCAGTCCCGCCCGCTCACCCTTGCCTGCGATCTTCCGGCCCATGCCTGAACCCTGGCGTCCACCCGCTCCCGGCGGGGCGGCCCCCAAAGGTCAGCTCAGAACCTGGAACCATTCCAAACGGTGGTGATGCGGGTGACGGTGGGCTTTGGCGTCCATTCCCCTGGGACCATCGACTGGCAGCTCAACCCGTCTGGCGTCTGACCAGCTGCCAGTTGAGGGTGGTGCCGGCGTGGAACGGCACCAGGGCCTGATCGTTGGCCGGTCCTTCCACCAGGGCAGGCACGGGCTGGGGCTCCCGCACCAGGGTGATGCGGCCCTGGTTCAGGGGCAGACCGTAGAAGCGCGGTCCGAATTCAGAGGCGAACCCTTCCAAACGCTCCAGCGCGTTCTCCTGGTCGAACACCTCCACATAGCTTTCGATCGCGAAAGGCGCATTGAAAATGCCGGCGCAACCGCAGGCCGACTCTTTGGCGGCGCGGCTGTGGGGCGCTGAATCCGTGCCGAGAAAGTACCTGGGGTTGCCGGATGTGGCCGCCGCCCGCAGGGCGAGGCGATGCAGCTCGCGTTTGGCCACCGGCAGGCAATAGAAGTCTGGCCGAAGTCCGCCGGCGAACAGGGCGTTGCGGTTGATGTGCAGGTGGTGGGGGGTGATGGTGGCCGCCAGGGTCGGGGGGCCACTGCGCACGAAGTCGGCAGCATCGCTGGTGGTGATGTGCTCAAGCACCACCTTCAGGCCCGGATGGCGCCCCAGCAGCGGCTCCAGCACGCGCTCGATGAAGACCGCCTCACGATCGAAGATATCGATCTCAGGGTCGGTGACTTCCCCGTGGATCAGCAGGGGCATGCCGATGCGCTCCATCACCGCCAGCACAGGTTCGATCCGGTCGATCGCCGTCACTCCCGCATCGGAATTGGTGGTGGCACCCGCCGGATAGAGCTTGGCGGCCGTCCAGACCCGCTCGACAAACCCGCGCTCGATCTCCGCAGGAGCGATGTTGTCGGTGAGGTAGGCCGTCATCAGAGGCTCAAACCCGCTGCCGCTCGGCAGGGCTTGAAGAATCCGCTGACGGTATGCCGCGGCAGCCGCCACGCTGCTGATCGGGGGCCGCAGATTCGGCATCACGATCGCCCGGGCGAACTGGGCCGCCGTGGCCGGTGCCACCACCGTGAGCAGGTCGCCGTCGCGCAGGTGCACATGCCAGTCGTCGGGCGTCCGCAGGCTGAGCTCCTTCCGCATGGGTTTCTACTGAATGGGTGTCTGCAGAGTGGGTTTCTGCAGACCGGCCTGGTCAACAGCCATGCTCCCCCTCGGAGATGTGAGATCCACCCTGCCAGAGCGTTGCCATGGAGCCGTAAGGATTCGTGACGGCCTGGTGCACCTGTGGCGACCGGCACCCAGGGCTGGTCAGCCCGCTGCCTAAAGTTGGCAGAACCACCAGGAACCGATGGCTGACGCCAAGCTCACGATCGGGGAACTGGAGGCGGGGTATCCCACCTACTGCAAGGCCCTCCGCCTGCTGATCCGCAACGGTCGCAGCTTCGAGGCCATCCAGCGCACGGTCTGCTGGGAGCGCCTGAGCTTGCTCCAGAAGTGTCTGCCAACCCGCTACAAATCACCCGATTACCTCTACGCCCTGCTGAAGCGTGAGGTCGAACAACCGGCTGTCTGAAAGCGCTGGATGTCCTGATCGTTCGGCACTCCGGCCAGATCGCTCCACCAGCCCG
>CAMDLO010000006.1 GCA_945901765.1 Cyanobium sp. NIES-981
CTGCTGGCCGAGTCCCACATCTCCATCCACACCTGGCCCGAATCGGGCTATGCGGCGGTGGACGTGTTCACCTGTGGTGACCACACGATGCCGGAGCGGGCCTGCGCGGTGCTGGCGGCCGAACTGGCGGCCAGCGATCACAAGCTGACCAGCTTCCGGCGCGAGACGCCGGCCGCGGTCGCCAGCGACAGCCGCGAGCCTGTTCTGGTCGGCTAGGGCAACAGCCGGCCGGGCTGGTCTGGTGACGCCTCGCTCCTGCCGGCAACGCCGGCGATGCGATTGAGCTTGCCGCTCACCAGACCCTCCAGATCCACGGCCACTGCGGTGAAACCAAGCGTCAGGAAGGCGTCGACCAAGGCCTGGCGCTGTTGCGGGCAACTCCAGGTGTTCAGGGCCCTGGCCAGATCACTGGCCCTCAGTTCAATGCGGGCGGTCTCCCCCTGGCTGCGCACCCGCACCTCCGACCATCCCCCCTGCCGAAGCCAAGCTTCGGCGGCGGCCACCCGCTCCAGCCGGGTCGCACTGATCGATTCGCCGTAGGGGAAGCGCGAGGCCAGGCACGGCTGGGCTGGTTTATCCCACCAGGGCAAGCCCAGCGCCCGGGACAGCTGGCGCACCCCAGCCTTGTCGATGCGCAGCTCCGCCAGCGGGGAGCGCACACCGAACTCCCGTGCGGCCTGGATGCCGGGCCTGTGATCGCCGAGATCATCCAGGTTGACGCCATCGAGCACCTGGGCTGCGCTGGCTGCGGCAGCGATCGGTGCCAGCAGGGTGTGCAGTTCCCGTTTGCAGGCGTAACAGCGTTCCCTCGGATTGCTGAAGTAGGCGGGGTCGGCCAGCTCTGCGGTGGGAATCTCACGGTGGGCGATGGCCAGCCAGCGGGCCTGCTCCGCCGCTTCCCGACGCAGATGGGGCGCCAGGGCCGGCGAGACACCGGTGATGGCGATGGCCTGCTCACCCAGTTGCTCCACGGCGATCGCCGCCACCAGGGAGCTGTCCACCCCACCGGAATAGGCGACGACCACCCGGCCCAGGCTGCGCAGCGAGCTGCGCAGCTCACGCAGGGCCCGCTGCAGATCGGTGGGCAGGGAGTCGAGCAGGGTGTAGGCCATGGCGCGCGATCCGCGTCGGAATCCTGGCAAGCTGCCGATCTCTGTTGTCGGTGCCAACCTCGGTAGCATTTCGCTGTGCGTCACTCACGCCATGACCCCGAGCAGCACTCAGACGCCGCAGCGGGGTTCAGGCCGGGGCATCGGCATCCGCACCGCGGCGGGCAGCGACGAGCGGGCCCACGGCCAGCTGCACGTCTATGACGGCGACGGCAAGGGCAAGAGTCAGGCCGCTCTGGGCGTGGTGCTGCGCACGATCGGCCTGGGTATCTGTGAGCAGAAACGCACCAGGGTGCTGCTGCTACGGTTTCTCAAGGGGCCGGGACGGGCCTACGACGAAGACGGAGCCATTGAGGCCCTGCAGCAGGGGTTCCCCCACCTGATCGACCAGGTGCGCACCGGCCGAGGCGAGTTCTTCACAGCCGAGGAAGCCACCCGCTTCGACCGTCAGGAAGCCCAGCGCGGCTGGGACATTGCCCGGGGCGCCATCGCCTCCGACCTCTATTCCGTGGTGGTGCTCGACGAGCTCAACCCCGTGCTCGACCTGGGCCTGCTGGACGCCGATGAGGTGTGTCGCACCCTGGCCGCCAAACCCCCCAGCATGGAGGTGATCTGCACGGGCCGGGGGGCGCCGCGGCAGCTGGTGCAGCTGGCCGACCTGCACTCCGAGATGCGTCCGCACCAGCGCCAGAGCCAGACCAGCGATGGTCCGATCCCCGAGGGTCTCGATGGGATCGAGATCTACACCGGCGAGGGCAAAGGCAAGAGCACCAGCGCCCTGGGCAAGGCCCTGCAGGCGATCGGTCGCGGCATCAGCCAGGACAAGAGCCACCGGGTGCTGATCCTGCAGTGGCTCAAGGGTGGCAGCGGCTACACGGAAGACGCCGCCATCGCCGCCCTGCGCGAAAGTTACCCCCACCTGGTCGACCACCTGCGCTCCGGCCGCGACGCGATTGTGTGGCGCGGCCAGCAGCAACCGATCGACTACGTGGAGGCCGAGCGGGCCTGGGAGATCGCCCGCGCCGCCATCGCCAGCGGCCTCTACAAAACGGTGATCCTCGATGAAATCAACCCCACCGTGGATCTGGAACTCCTGCCGGTGGAGCCGATCGTGCAGACCCTGCTGCGCAAACCGGCTGAAACCGAGGTGATCCTCACCGGCCGCTGCAAGAACCGACCGGCCTACTTCGACCTGGCCTCCGTGCACTCGGAGATGGTGTGCCACAAGCACTACGCCGAGCGCGGCGTGGACCTGAAGCGGGGCGTGGACTACTGAGCCATAGCCCCACTGCGGGCAAGCTCAGTAGCGCTGAACGCCGGGATCGACCTCCTGGCTCCAGGCGTCGATGCCGCCGCTCACATTCACGCCCTCGATGCCGTGGCGCCCCAGGGCGATCAGGGCCTTGGCGCTGCGGCCGCCCAGCTTGCAGTGCACGTAGAGCTTCTTGCCCTCCGCCAGGCGGCGCACATCCTCGATCGCCTCGCCGCTCTCGATCCGATCCAGCGGCACCAGCACCGAGCCCGGGATCACGGCGATGTCGGCCTCCTGCGGGTTGCGCACATCCAGCAGCAGGATCTCCTCGATCTGGCCATCGATCACGGTCTTGAGCTCGGCCACGGTGATGCTCGGCACTGAGCCCGCCTCCTCCTGACCGGGAGCCGTGCCGCCGACGCCGCAGAACTCCTGGTAGTCGATCAGCTGCTCGATCACCGGCCGCTCCGGGCTGGGCCGCAGCTTGAGCTCGCGGAACTTCATGCCCAGGGCATCGAACAACAGCAGCCGGCCGCCGAGGGTGGTGCCGATGCCGGTGATGATCTTCACGGCCTCGGTGGCCTGGATCACGCCGATGATTCCGGGCAGCACGCCCACCACACCGCCCTCGGCGCAGGAGGGCACCAGGCCCGGCGGCGGCGGCTCGGGGAAGAGATCGCGGTAGTTGGGGCTCTCGGCGTCGAGGTTGAACACCGTGGCCTGGCCTTCGAAGCGGAAGATCGAGCCGTACACATTCGGCTTGCCCAGCAGCACGCAGGCGTCGTTCACCAGGTAGCGGGTGGGGAAATTATCGGTGCCGTCGCAGACGATGTCGTAGGGCCGGATGATCTCCAGGGCGTTCTCGCTGGTGAGGGCCGTCTCGTAGAGGTCCACCTGGCAATGCGGGTTGATCTCCAGGATGCGCGCCCTGGCCGATTCGATCTTGGGCTTGCCCACCCAGCTGGTGCCGTGGATCACCTGCCGCTGCAGGTTGGAGTGATCCACCACGTCGAAGTCGACGATGCCGATCCGGCCCACGCCGGCCGCCGCCAGATAAAGGAGCAGTGGTGAGCCGAGGCCGCCGGTGCCCACGCACAGCACCGACGCCGCCTTGAGCCGCTTCTGGCCCTCCATGCCCACTTCCGGCAGGATCAGGTGGCGCGAGAAGCGGGCCACCTCGTCGGGGCTGAGCTGAACGCCGCTGGTGTCGGGAGGAAGCATGACGAAAAAAATCCGGCTGCCGCTGAACGAGCAGTCCTTCAATCTTCCATTCTCCACGGCAAAGGCTGAGGGGCGTCCTCCGCCGACTCCAACCACCAGCCGCGCAGATCGCCGTCGATTCCCGCAATCACCAGCAGCGCCGGCGGCACGCACAGCGCACAATCGCGTTCGGAAGGCTCCGCCGCTGCAGCAGGGTGGCTGTGGGCCACGCCCAGCACCTGCAGTCCCCGCTGGCGCCCCCAACGCTGGGCCACCAGTTGCTCGCGTGGATCCACGGCGAAACGGCGGTCCCGCGCCCCTGCTTCCGGCCAGACGTTGCAGCAGGGCCAGATCCGCAGAAGTCGCCAGCCGCCGGCTTCAGCGGTGCCCAGCAGCAGAGCACACCCCTCCGCCGGCGCCGCGCAGGCCAGCAGGCGACGAAGAACGATCAGCAGCCCCTGATCAGCGAACAGGGCGATTGGCTTCTGACAGGACACACCGATACCTTATGGGCGTTGTCCAGGGCGGTGCCCCATCGCGGATTCATGATCGATACCAGTGCCACCCCTGCCGATCCGGCCGCCGCGGCGGAAACCGCCATTCCCGGCTCTGAACCAACGCCAACCAGCACCGCTGGCGATCAGGAAGCAGGCGGGATCCACTTCGCCGAGCGCTACAGCGAGATACTCGGCAAGGTGAACCACACCCTCGACCAGCTGGACTGGGATCAGATGGGGCGGATCGGCAAGTCGATCGGCATCCTGCTGGTGGTGATCATCGCCCAAGTGCTGATCAAGGGGGTGCTCGACACCATCAACCTGCTGCCGATCCTGCCTGGCCTGCTGGAACTGCTGGGACTTGTGGTGGTGGGGCAGTGGAGCTGGAAAAACCTCAGCACCGGTGAAAAGCGTTCGGCCGTCGTCTCCCGGCTGCAGCATCTCAAGCAGGAGTATCTGGGCTGAGCAACGGCTTTGCCCAGTCTGCCGGCTCTTCAGTGCCGGCTCTTCAGTGGCGGCTAGCCAGCAGGGTGGTCAGCAGGGTGGTCAGGCAGTCCTGGGCCTGCTGGAGATACCCGCCGCCAAACAGGTTGGCATGGTTCAGCAGGTGATAGAGGTTGTAGAGCGGCACACGCCTTTCGGCCCCTGCAGGCAGGGGCCATGCCTGTTCATAGGCCTCGAAGAATCCGGCCGGAAAACCGCCGAACAGCCGGGCCATGGCCAGATCCACCTCCCGATCAGCCCAGTGACAGGCGGGATCGAACAGGGCCGCCCCGCCGCCCCGCACCAGGGCGGCATTGCCGCGCCAGAGGTCCCCATGCACCAGCACCGGTTCGCTGGGGTGTTCCAACCAGTCCGGCAGCTGCTCCAGCAACAGCTCAGCGCCCCGGAGCGCCTGCCCCTGGCGAGCAGCTGAAGCAAACTGGGGACCAAGGCGCGCCGCAGCGAAGAAATCGGGCCAATCGGAGCTCCAGCCGTTGATCTGGGGGCTGGCACCGATGAAGTTGTCGCACTCGAAGCCGTAGCCGCGGCCGCCATTGCCCGCCCGGCTGGAGCGGTGCAGATCCGCCAGGCCCCGCCCGAGCGCTCTCCAGCCTGTAGGCCCCCCCCCGCTCTCCTCGAGATCCAACCAGGACAGCACCAGCACCGCGTGCTCCGCCACCGCCGCCAGGGCCAGGGGACGGGGGAGCTGCAGCGGAGCAGCGGCCCAGGGGGCCAGGGCCTCCAGGCCGGCCCGCTCCGCTGCCAGCACGGGCAGTCGGGCGCGGCTGTCGGTCTTGGCGAACAGCCGGGAGCCATCGGCGAGCTGCAGACACCAGCAGGCGTGACTGCAGCCACCGCCCACCGGCGTGATGGAGACCAGCCGCACCCCGAGCTCGCTGTCCAGCCAAGGGGCCAGGACTGAGGCGAGGGCTTCCCTCATGGCGCGGACCAACGCGGGAGCTGCCAGCATGCCTGGATGGGAGCGAACGGGGATGCCGGCGGCCAGTCCGTCGTGGTGGTGGGAGCCGGCATCGCCGGTCTGACAGCGGCCGCGTTGCTGGCCAGGGCGGGGCAGCCAGTGACCCTGCTGGAGGCTCACCATCAGAGCGGTGGCTGCGCCGGCACCTTCCGCCGCGGCCCCTACACCTTTGATGTGGGCGCCACCCAGGTGGCCGGACTGGAGCCTGGCGGCAGCCATGCTCGCCTGTTCGCCCATCTCGGCATCGCTCTGCCGGCCGCCATCCCCCTTGATCCCGCATGCGTGGTGGATCTGGGTGACGGTCAGCCGCCTGTGCGGCTCTGGCGGGATCCGGCCCGCTGGCGCGAGGAGCGCCAGCGGCAGTTCCCCGGCAGCGAACCCTTCTGGCAGCTCTGCAGTCGGCTGCATCAGGCCAACTGGCGATTCGCGGCCCGGGATCCGGTGCTGCCACCGCGCAATGGCTGGGACCTGGCCCAGCTGCTGGGCGCAGTCGGAGCCGACACCCTGGCCAGCAGCCTGGTCAGCAGCGCCAGCGTCGCTGATCTGCTGCGGCTCAGCGGTTGCGGCGCTGATCGCCGGCTGCGCCACTTTCTTGATCTGCAGCTGCGGCTCTACTCCCAGGAGCCTGCTGATCGCACAGCCGCGCTCTACGGCGCCACGGTGCTGGCGATGGCCCAGGCGCCCCAGGGGCTGTGGCACCTGCAGGGATCAATGCAGACATTGAGCCAGGCTCTCGAAGCGGCCCTGACGGCTGCCGGTGGCCGGCTGCTGCTGCGCCATCGGCTCTGCGGGCTGCGCCGGTGTGGTGCCCACAACTGGCACCTCTGGGGTGAGCGGGGGGGGAACGGCCGGTTCCAGCTGGAGGCGGCCGACGTGGTGCTGGCCATCCCGCCTCAGACGCTGCCGGCCCTGCTGGGCGACGGGCTGCCGGCCGGCTACCGGCGACGCCTGCAGCACCTGCCGGATCCCTCGGGTGCCCTCGTGTTCTACGGGGCGGTGGAGCGGGCCCGGCTGCCGGCCGCAACCCCCGCCCACCTGCAGACCGCCTGGGATGACCCAGGCTCCCTGTTTCTGTCGGTGAGCAGCGACGGCGATGGGCGGGCACCGCTGGGAGAGGCCACGGTGATCGCCAGTGTGTTCACAGCGGCGCGCCCCTGGTTCAGCCAGGAACCCCACGCGTACGACGCCGCGAAAGCCAAAGTCCGGCAGGGCATCCTGCTGGGGCTGGAGCGGGCCCTCGGCATCGGGGCCGAAGCATGGCGCCACCAGGAGCTGGCCACACCGCGCGGCTTCGCCCGCTGGACCGGCCGCCCCTTCGGCTTCGTCGGTGGCCTGGGACAACGCCCCAGCAGCTTCGGCCCCTTCGGCCTGGCCAGCCGCACCCCCCTGGCGGGCCTGTGGCTGTGCGGCGATGCGATCCACCCCGGCGAGGGAACGGCCGGAGTGACCCTTTCGGCCCTGATGGCCTGCCGCCAGCTGCTGCAGCGGCGCGGCATGGAGCTGAAGCTGGAAGGTGGCTGAACAGCGCGTCAGAGAAAGTCGGGACGCAACCGCTGACAGTGCTCCAGCGCTGCCTGCAGGCCCGGCCAGTCCTGGGCGTTGAGCAACGCGTCCAGATCGTCGAGGCTGCGGCGGTAGCCGGCCAGGGCCGCGAGAACCGGCTCCCTGTTGCAGCGAGCCATCAGGGTGCCCAGTTCGGGATTGCCGCCGCCCACCCGGGTGGTGTCGGCGAAACCGCTGGAGGCCAGCGCCCGCACCAGCTCGGAGAGCGCCGCACCGCCGACCGCCGCCGCCTGCCGATCGGCGCTGCTGAGCAGAGCAGCGCTGACAAGCACCGGCAGATGGGAGATCAGGGCCACAGCCTGATCGTGCTCGGAGGCCGTGCAGGCCAGCCACCGGGCTCCCACCGACTCAGCCAGGGCACGGACGACCGCCAAGGCCTCCCCATCGGCATCGGCTGCAGGCGTGACCACCCAGGGGCGGCCTCGGAACAAGCCACGCTGCCCGGCATCCACACCCGCCTCTGCGGTGCCGGCCATCGGATGGGAGGGGACGAAGCGGTGGTGGATCGGCTGCCAACGGGCCAGCACCGGTTGCTTCACCGAGCCCACATCAGTGATCACAGCCTGGGGCGGCAGTGCTGCCAGCAAGGCCGGATCCGGTTCGAGCAGACGATCGAGCGGCAGAGCCAGCACGACCAGGCCACAGCCACTGAGGATCGCCGGATCGGTGGAGACCACCTGCACCAGGCCCCGCTCCAGTGCCCGAGCCGCCGTGACCGGGCGATGCACCAGTCCTCGCACCTCGAAACCGAGAGCCTGGAGATCGAGGCCCAGCGACCCGCCGATCAGTCCCAGGCCGACAATCCCCACCGGCCCTGAAACGGCAGGGCAGGCAGGTGGAGCGGGACGGGGTGCTGGCACCTCCCCGGGCGGAGTGACGGCAGGGCTCGCGGCTGGGCTCATCGCTGCACGAAGTCAAGCTGCCTGAAGTCAAGCTACACAAAGTCAAGCTGCACAAAGTCAATCGGAACTGCTTTGGTGATTGCTGTGGTGATTGCTGTTGTGTCTGCTGTGGTGATTGCTGTGGTGATTGCGGTTGCCAGGGCTGTGGTGCTGGTTGCTGCAGTGTGATCCCGCCAGCTCCCTACGATTGTGCTCACCGGCTGACAGCGAGTGCTTGAGGCCCGCGCCCATGACCAGCTCAAGGCTCTGCTTCGTCACGAGGGAGCTGGTCGCTGGCCCCATCACCTCAGCCTCACCCGCCTGGTGGGACGGAGCCTGCGCCGGCAGGATCACACGCTGGTTCGCCTGGTGCCCGGTACAGATCCAAGCTGGCTGATCGGCCTGCTGGTACCCCTCGCCCTCAGCGAAGCGCCACTGGCACTGGTGGTGAGCGAACCCCTGCGCCAGCGACTGCTGCGGGTGGAGCTGCCGCGGCTGAAAGCCGCCGATCCCGACCTGGCCTTGCCTTGTTTCGAAGGAGACGACCCTGGTGACAGCCGGGTGTGGCTTCTGAACCACCAGCAGCTGGTGCAGGCGTGGCAACAGAACCGCCTCGGGGGGCGTCAGCTGGTGATTCCGGAAGTTGAGCAACTGGATGAGCAGCTGCGGCAGGCCCTGGAGATCCGGCTTGCCCCCGAGCACTGGGAACAGCTGCGCCGCGCCCATCCCCGGATTGAAGCCGCCCTGCTGGAGATCCACCAGCGCCTCAACCAACGCATCCTCAGCCATCCCCGCACCCCTGATGGCCTGGTGCCGATCGCCGACGATGCCGAGGCGCCGCTGCGCCATCTGCTCGCCCTACTGGGCAGCCTGCCGGACCCCTGGCAGCGCTGGCGCGAGCAAGCAGGCCAGGGCTGGACCAGCATGGCCCAGCGGGACGCGCGGCTGCTGCAGTGGACACTGCAGCGGCAACCACTGGAACCGCTTCAGACCTTGAGCGGCCTGCTCCAGCAGCGCGGGGCGGTGCTGATCGGCCAGCTCGGACCTGACAGCACTGCGCCCGCTCTGCTCGGCCTGGACCCTGACGTGTGCGTCGAGCTTGGCGATCCTCCGCTTGCCGATCCCCTGCCCGTCTATGCGCCGCTGCGCCAACCGCTGCCCAACAGCCCTGATTACAGCGAGCATCTGCTGAGCCAGTGCCGACGGCTGGTGCTGGGCCAGGCTGGTCTCTCCGTGGTGCTGCTCGACGACAACCTTCTGCGCCACCGACTGGCCAGTGGCCTGGCAGCCGAGTTCGGCCGTCGGGTTGTGGAGGAGACCACAGCACCGGACAGCAATGGCGTGCTGTGCTGCCGCTGGCGCTGGTGGCTCGAGCATCAGTCGGCACTGCCGCTGCCCGATCAGGTGATCGTCGCCTTGCTGCCGATCGCCAGCCTGGAGGATCCCCTCACAGCAGCGCAGGTGCAGCGGCTGCGTCAACAGGGGCGCGACTGGTTCCGGGAGCGACTGCTGCCCGATGGTCTGACGCGGCTGCAGCTGGGTGTTGCCAGCCTCCGCCGCCATGGCGGGCGGTTGGCCATCCTCGATGGCCGGCTGCGCGGACGCAGCTGGGGCAGACAGGTGCTGCAGGCCCTGGACCCCTGGCTGCAACTGAGTCGGCTGATGCCCCTGTGACCCTGCTCTGCCGCCAGCGGGGAGCCGTTGGGCAGGCAGGGAAGGCCAGGCTCTCTAGCCTGCGTTGCGTCATTGCAACTGACCGGTCCCGACCATGGGAGAAGCCAAGCGCCGCCAGAGCCAGGGCCTACCACCGCGCCACCCGCGGCAGTCCCCCGAACGCGACGGTGATGCGGGGCCCCGTCTGGCGTCCTGGCTGCCGCTGAACCGCTCCCAGGCCGATCGGTTCGTGGCCATCACCACCAAAGGAGCCTGGATCGGCATCGGCGCCCTGGTGGTCTTCTGGCTGACGGTGCGCTTCATCGGGCCGGCCGCCGGCTGGTGGACCCTGGCGGACGGCTGAAGCGCACAAACAAGCCAGCGACTCCCACCCGGAGCCAACCGAGCCCCAGCCCCAGATCCTGAAGAAAACATTATGATTGCCGGAACCGAGGCCTTCGAGCCATGTTTCCCCGTCTGGCAGAGCAATACCGCAGCGTCGTGCAGGACCTGGTGATCAGCCTGCAGGCCCTCTCCCTGAGCCTGCAGGCCAGGGGACTGGCCGCCACCTGCTACACCTGTGGCGATGGGCGGGATGGCCAGGGTGCCTCGTTTGTCGCCAACCTGGGCGAAAACCACATGGTTCGCTTCCTGGTCTCCGATTTCGGGATCAGCTGGGTGGAGTCCCGCGACGGCCACGAACTCGTGAAGCTGGAGGGCGCTGAGGCGATCCAGGAACTGCAGCGCGTGAGCGAAGTACTCCAACAACCGGTCGCAGCGGCCCTCTGAGCCGCGGCCCCAAAGTCGGCTGCTCCGACGACCTCATCGCTTCGCTGACGGGAAGTGGGGCCAGCAGAGGCCCCGCCCCGAAGGATTCAGCGACGCCGACTCAACCTGAGACAACTGCGGGCTCCGCCACTGCCGCCTTGGCAGCTGCAGCCAGCGGCTTCATGGAGTTGGCGGTGACCTCCAGACCCTCCATGAGCTTCTGGCGGGTCTGTTGCTCAATCTGTTGAGCCTGATCTGGATTCTGCTCCAGCCAGGTGATGGTGTTGTCGCGCCCTTGGCCGATGTTGTCCCCGTCGTAGCTGTACCAAGCTCCCTTGCGTGTCACCACACCGGTTTCTTCAGCCAGATCGAGCAAACAACCGAGGGTGCTGATGCCCCGGCCAAACAAGATGTCAAATTCAGCAATCCGAAAAGGTGGCGCAACTTTATTCTTGGCTACTTTAACCTTGGCACGGATACCATACTCCTCGGTTCCGCGCTTCAACGTCTGAATTCGGCGTATATCCAGTCGAACCGACGCATAAAACTTCAGAGCATTGCCGCCAGTGGTTGTCTCAGGGTTGCCATAGGTCACACCAATCTTTTGACGCAACTGGTTCAGAAAGATCACAGTGCAACCTGATTTGCCGATGTTACCCGTGATCTTGCGCATCGCCTGACTCATCAACCGGGCCTGGCTACCGACCGCGAGATCGCCCATCTCACCCTCAATCTCTGCACGGGGGGTGAGCGCCGCCACCGAATCGACCACCACGATGTCGACCGCAGCGGAGCGGACCAGCTGATCGACAATCTCCAGCGCCATCTCGCCGGTATCCGGCTGGGAAACCAACAGATTCTCGATGTCAACGCCCAGGGCAGCCGCATACACCGGGTCGAGCGCATGCTCCGCATCCACAAAGGCCGCCACCCCTCCGCGCCGCTGCACCTCCGCGATGGCATGCAGGGTGAGCGTGGTCTTACCGGAGCTTTCCGGTCCGTAGACCTCCACAACCCGACCCTTCGGATACCCGCCGCCCAGCGCCAGGTCGAGCGTGAGCGCGCCGGTGGGAACGGTTTCAACCCGCATCCGGGAGGCATCACCCAGGCGCATGATCGAACCCTTGCCGAAATTGCGTTCGATCTGATTGAGAACGAGGCCAAGGGCCTTGTCCCGCTCAGCGGCAACCTTGGCCTCGGCGGCAGACAGGGCAGCAGGAGCGGGGCGGGACCCACTCAGCGAGGTGGCACCCGGCGCCGCACCACCGCCAGCGGCGGAAGCCGCACCACCGCCAGCGGCGGAAGCCGCAGTGGCCGGGGATCCTGTTGCGGAAGCAGGGGACGGGGCAGAAGGGCCGCCAGCAGAGCCGGTGACCTTGGAATCGGCGGGCATGGAATCGGAAGGAGAAAACAACGGACCACAGATCTGATCTGGCGCGGCGACCCGTGATGGCCCCTGCTCCGGACAAGCATCCTGCGGCTTCCTGACAGCAAGTGCCACCAGGCGAGGCCAGCGTCTCAATCGCGCTTAGTACAGACGTACCCTAGCGGATCAGGGCCACTGCGCCAGGGGGGTGGCGAACCGTTCCGGCTCGAGCCAGTGAATCGTGGCGGGCAGGTCCAGCCCATCCCGGGAACCGAGGTAGCCCCAGCTGGCCAGGTAGCAACGCACCGCGGCGAGATCCGGACGGGCGCAGACCAGTTCCAGGGTCGGGCGCCGGTCCTCCAGGAACCAGACCGGCCTGGACTGCTGCAGCAACCTGGCCAGCACATCGGGTTTACTGCCCTGCTCATGCCCGAAGAGGGCCCAGGGCTGCAGGCCGGCAGCATCGAGAATCTGGCGGGCAAACGCCTCACCCTTGGTGGTGAGCACCGCCCAGAGCGCGTCTTCGTCCTTCAACTGCCGCAGGCGCTGGAGCACACCGGGATACAGACGGTGCCGCGCCAACCAGCCGGCGCAGTCAGTGGCGATCGCGGCGGCACGCACCTGCTCAAGGGTCCGCTGCAACTGCGCCGGGGTCCAGCCCCAACGATCCAGAGCCTCCGCCAGCCATGTCGCGTACCCCGCCAGGGCCGCCTCCACCTGCGCGTCGGCACGCGACAGCTCGGCTGCCACGAGAACCATCTCCCAGCCCTGATGAATCAGGGGCCGCAGCCGCACAAAGGCTTCAGGCAGGGTTTCGGGCAGCACAAGATTCGGAGCCAGATCCAGGGCCGCGCGCCTGGCCGACCACCAATACTCGGGCAGGCCATCAACGAGCACGCCGTCAAAGTCGCAGACCAGCAGCGGAGCAGGAGCCATCGATGGGAACGCGGAACCGGAAAGGGGAGCAGTACGCGCTCAGGCGCATAAGACGGGTCAGGCGCCAGCCGCTGCCCAGTGCAGGGATGGAAAAAACTGGGCCGCTAGGATTCGAACCTAGGAATGGCGGGACCAAAACCCGCTGCCTTACCGCTTGGCGACGGCCCAACGAAACCTGCCGAGAGGAGATCCCCCAAGGCTGTCTCCGCACCAGTGATCCAGTGCTTTGCTAGTTACCCACAGCGCCGGGCCCTTCGTCAACGTCCGCAGCAGCAGCGCCCGACTCTGCAACATCCGCAGCGCCACCAGCTCCCTGACTGCGACCTGAGGGCGGCCTGACTGCGACCTGAGGGCGGACTGACGACGGCCTGGCTGCGGCCTGGCGACAGATTGACGAACGGATGCCGCGAAACGAGCTGGCGCCGGTTCAGGCCGGGAACACCCGCAACCGCCGCTGGGCTCCGAGACCGAATTCTGCCGTCCGCAGGCGGTAGCGCTCGGCCAGCTCCACCTGCTGCCGGCGCACCCAGTCGCTGCGGGGCAGCAGTTCCACCGGCTGCCCCTGGGCCAGCACCACCCGCTCCACCGCCAGTCTGCACTCCTCGAGCGCCGCCAGCGCGTCATCACCAGCGGCAGGCGCAGCCGCTAAAGGGGCGACGGCGGTGGCGTCGACCTGGGGCTCCCGCCGCTGCAGCAACCGTTCCAGGCCTCGCTGAAGCTGGTTCGGCGCAGCGCTCTTGATCACCAGGATCGGCAGCCCCAGCTCCTGCGCCTGTCGGCGCACATGGGGATCCCGGCCGAGCCGCTCCCGCACGCTCAGCACCACATCGGCGAGCTCAACGCTGGCCACCAGATCCACCGGCAACTGCCGGGCCCGCACCACCTGCTCAAGTGGAGTACGGCTGATGCCGGCGGCGTACACCCGCAGAGGCAGGGGTCGCTCCGGCAGGGCAGGCAGGGGCCAAAGCGGTGCCGTCACCGCCGGCTCCTGGAGCTGGGGCTCGCCGATCCCGGTGCCGGTCGGGGTCGCCAGAGGGCGCGGCAGCGGTCGCAGAGGGGGCGAACGGAGGGGCTCAGCCTCCACCACGGCGCTCTCGGCCAGCCGCAGCCGACCGCCACCATCCAGCTCCCGCACCTGGGGCCTGGCCTGCAGGCCCCGCAGCAAGGCATCCACGGTGGCCGCCACATCCGCATGGACAAGCCAGCGCCGGCGGCTGTGCATCTCCACCGCCATCGGAAACGTCGGTTCCGCCGCGCGCTCCAGAACGGTTTTCTGACTGCGGCGGCGGCGGGCCTCCTCATCCCCGAGAGTGACCGACTGAATCCCCCCCACCAGATCGCTGAGAGTGGGATTCTTGATCAGGTTGGCCAGCTCGTTGCCATGGGCCGTGGCCACGAGCATCACCCCCCGCTCGGCAATCGTGCGCGCCGCCTGCGCCTCCAGTTCCGTGCCGATCTCGTCGATCACGATCACTTCAGGCATGTGGTTTTCCACCGCCTCGATCATCACCTGGTGCTGCAGCTCAGGCCGAGCCACCTGCATGCGGCGGGCGCGGCCGATGGCCGGGTGGGGGATGTCGCCGTCACCGGCGATCTCGTTGCTGGTGTCGATCACCACCACCCGCTTCTCCAACTCATCGGCCAGCACCCGGGCGATCTCGCGCAGGGCCGTGGTCTTGCCCACGCCCGGCCTGCCCATCAACAGCAAGGAGCGGCCCGAATCCAGCAGATCGCGCACCATCGCCACCGTACCGAACACAGCCCGGCCCACCCGGCAGGTGAGGCCGACGATCTCGCCGCTGCGGTTGCGGATGGCGCTGATGCGGTGCAGGGTTCGCTCGATGCCGGCCCGGTTATCGCCGCCGAAGGCCCCGAGCCGCTCCACCACTGCTGCCAGATCGGCCCGTTCCACCAGGGCCTCAGCCAGTGCCACAGAGCGACCTGGGTAGCGGGCTTCCGGAGCTCGCCCCAGATCCAGCACCACCTCCAGCAACTGGTCGCTGCCGGACTGCCCCCGCAGGGCGTCAGCCACGGCAACCGGCAACACATCCAGCAGCCGATCCAGGTCGTCGGTGATGCGTTCAGGCGGGGAAAACTGCAGTTCGGAGCCGGGCACCGACAGCGGCGGACAGGAGGATCAGCACCGTTCTAGCCAGGGGGTCACCAGCTCCCGGGCCTGGGCGAGCGCCAGAGGCCAGAGATCGGCTGCCTGCAGCAGCGGCACTGCGCGGGCCTGGCTCTGCAGCAGCAACGGCTGCAGCAACCGCCGGGCCACCCCGCCGAAGGCGACACCAGCGCAATGGCCTGCATCGGCGCCGTGACGCTGCAGCTGCGCCAGGCTGCGCCTGTTGGTACCACCGGCCAGCTGCAGCGGCCCCGGCGGCAGCCTTCGACGCCGCCTCACCAGGAGCGCCACCGCTGCCCGCGCCGTGCCGTCCCCGACATCACCACTCATCGGCCGGCCATCCAGCTGCCAGAGAGGGCGGAAGCCAAGCCGCCGCAGAGCGCCGAAGCGCTGCCAGAGCTCGGCGGCACCCAGCTCCGCCGGGGCACTCACCGCCAGGCGACGCAGGGGCACACCACTGGCACGCACCTGCTCCAACCGCTGCCGGAAAGCCAGCTGGCGGCCGGGCTGGGTGTGCAGTTCAACCGCGTCGGGCTGGAGTTGGCGCAACAGCGGCGCCACTGAATCCGCCGCCAGAGCCTGGCCCCGTTCCTCGATCAACCCCAAGGGGCAGGCCGGCAGACAGCGACCACAGCCGTAGCAGCGCTCCGCGATCACACCGGTGGAAGCGGTGATGGCCAGGGCCGGGCACACCCGTTCGCAGGGGCGGGAACAACCGGGCGGGCAGTGGTCCGGCGCGAACCAGGCCTTGCGGAAGTGGGGGTCCTCTCCATCGCTGAGGCTGATCATCAACCAGGGACGCGACGCGCCTCTGGCTTCGGCCCAGGCCAGGCCACGCCGCGCCGCCGCCACCACCGCCGCGTCGGCCGCCACATCCACACAGTGCACCCCCGCCAGGGCATAGATCCCGGCGAGATCCTCGATCGCGGCCAGATCCTGATTGCTGGCGCCGCCGATCCACTTGACCCACCGGCCGGTGGCCAGCGCCCTCTCTCCCCGGTCAGCCTCGATCAGCACGGCACCGGCACCGCCGCCACAACCAGCACCATGTTGAGGGCCTGGGCAGGGGAAGGCCCCACGGTCCCAGGCGGAGGATTCACACCAGCTCCGCCAGCGGTTGCCAGCGCAGGGCGCGCGCACCACCCATCTCCACCACAAAACGAAGGCCAGGCCGTCGGGCACTCAGGGCGACCAGGGACCCCAGCTCCGCCCGGGACAGCACCTGCCCTTCCAGCAGCCAGACCACAATCGGCCCGGCAGTCTCCAGCAGAGAGCCAAGCAACGGCATCACGCGCTGCACCTCACCGACGGCGGCACCCCGTCCCACACTCTGATGGCCCAGGTGGGGAGGGCGAACACCATGGAGCTGAAGCAGGGTGGCCTCGGGGTCACCGAGACCTCGCGCCGATGTGATCTGAGCGCGGTAACCGGCCGCCCTCAGGCGTCGCAGCAAACGGGTCTCAGCACCCCCCTCCAGAGGGGCGTAAAGAGCAAGCGCACCGGCCCGCTCCAGCTCCTGGCGAAAACCGCGGCCTGAGAGCAGGAGGGGCATCGGGCTGGCGACATTCTCCTTTGAGTCTGCCAGCCCAGATCCGTCTCGGCGGACTTTGAAGGGGTGGGGGATGTGATGAGGTATGGTTGTCAGCTGTGCTTGGAACCTGTGCCCGTCCGCTAGCCGGGCCTCCAGTGTCCAAACCACGGATCACCAGTGGTGGTGGTCCCCTCCGGCCCAGGGAAACTGCCCGAACGCGCCGCCCGGCTTCAGAGTCCGCGGTCCGGTTCCCGTAAGTCCCAGCCAACGCTGATCCGGATTCAGATCCGCTGCGCTAGCGCCTTCACAGGCTTCAGCCAGGTTTCCCACTTCTGCATCAGCAACGTCGGCCCGACGAACGTCGGGTCGATGGTCCAGCTGGCGTTGTTCCCCTTCCTATGTCCATCGGCATTCTTGGGAAGAAACTGGGCATGTCCCAGTTCTTCGAC
This sequence comes from Cyanobium sp. NIES-981, assembly GCA_945901765.1. GTDB lineage: Bacteria > Cyanobacteriota > Cyanobacteriia > PCC-6307 > Cyanobiaceae > NIES-981. Next base: position 16,793 of record CAMDLO010000006.1, read on the forward strand.
GACGAGGGCAGGTCCATCCCGGTCACCCTGATCGAGGCGGGTCCCTGCCGCATCACCCAACTCAAATCCACCGGCACCGACGGCTACAACGCCGTTCAGCTGGGTTTCGGCGACGTGCGCGAGAAGCTCGTGAACAAGCCGGCTCAGGGTCACCTGGCCAAGTCAGGCGATCAGCTCCTGCGTCACCTGAAGGAATATCGGGTCGACAGCGTCGAGGGGCTCGAACTGGGCGGCTCCGTCACCGTCACCGCCTTTGAGGCGGGCCAGAAGGTCGATGTGAGCGGCGACACCATGGGCCGCGGTTTCGCCGGTTACCAGAAGCGACATGGCTTCAGCCGCGGTCCCATGACCCACGGCTCCAAGAACCACCGCGAACCCGGTTCCACGGGTGCCGGCACCACTCCCGGCCGGGTCTACCCCGGCAAGCGCATGGCCGGCCGCTACGGCGGCAAACAGATCACCACCCGCGGGCTGGTGATTCTGAAGGTGGATGCCGAACGCAACCTGCTTGTGGTGAAGGGTTCAGTGCCTGGAAAGCCGGGTGCTCTGCTCAACATCCGCCCGGCCAACCGGGTGGGCGCCAAGGCCGCCAACTGAGAAGGAGACCGATGGCTAACTGTGTGATTCGCGACTGGGAAGGAAAGGAAGCCGGCAAGGCAAGCCTTGATCTGAAGGTCGCCAAGGAAAGCTCTGCCACCGATCTGGTGCACCGCGCCGTGGTGAGGCAGCTGGCACATGCCCGTCAGGGCACTGCCAGCACCCTCACCAGGGCGGAAGTGGCCGGCGGTGGTCGCAAGCCCTACAAGCAGAAGGGGACGGGGCGGGCTCGTCAGGGCTCCATCCGCACCCCTCTGCGTCCCGGTGGTGGTGTGGTGTTCGGGCCCAAGCCCCGCTCCTACAACCTGGCGATGAACCGCAAGGAACGCCGCCTCGCCCTCCGGACTGCGCTGATGAGCCGCATCGACGATCTGATCGTGGTGCAAGGCTTCGGCAACGGGCTCGACACCCCGAAAACCCGTGAAATCGTGGCTGGCCTGAGCCGCCTCGGCATCACCGATGGCACGAAGGTGCTGGTCGTGCTCAACAACCCCAGTGAGGTGGTTCGCCGCTCGGTGCGCAACCTCGAGAAGGTCAAGCTGATCGCCGCTGATCAGCTCAATGTGTTTGATCTGCTCAACTCCAAGAAATTGGTTGTGAGCGATGAGGCACTCGCGAAGATTCAGGAGGTCTACGGCGATGGCTGAACGTTTTGCAGGGCGGCTCGCGGATGTGATCCGCCGACCGCTGATCACCGAAAAGGCCACCCGCGCCCTTGAACTGAACCAGTACACCTTCGAAGTCGACCATCGGGCTGCCAAGCCCGACATCAAGGCGGCCGTGGAATCCCTCTTTGACGTGAAGGTGGTGGGCATCAGCACGATGAATCCACCCCGGCGTACCCGCCGCGTCGGCCGGTTCGCCGGCAAGCGGGCCCAGGTGAAAAAAGCCGTGGTGCGCCTCGCCGAAGGCAACGCCATCCAGCTGTTCCCAGAGTCCTGAGGGGTTAACAACACATGGCAATCCGTAACTACCGTCCGATCACCCCCGGTACCCGAACCCGCGTCGCTACAGACTTCGCTGAAGTCACTGGCCGCGGGCGGGAACGTGGCCTGGTGGTCGCCAAACACCGACGCAAGGGCCGCAACAACCGCGGCGTGATCACCTGCCGCCACCGTGGCGGTGGTCACAAACGCCTCTACCGCATCGTCGATTTCCGCCGCGACAAGCACGGCGTGTCGGCCAAGGTGGCTGCGATCCACTACGACCCACACCGCAACGCCCGTCTGGCGCTGCTCTTCTACGCCGATGGCGAGAAGCGCTACATCCTTGCCCCTGCCGGGATTCAGATCGGCCAGTCGGTTGTTTCAGGTCCCGACTCTCCGATTGAGACCGGCAACGCCATGCCGCTCTCCGCAATCCCGCTCGGTTCCAACGTCCACAACGTTGAGCTCTATGCCGGCCGCGGCGGCCAGATGGTGCGCACAGCCGGAGCCAGCGCGCAGGTGATGGCCAAGGAGGGTGACTATGTCGCTCTGAAACTTCCCTCCACCGAAGTGCGGCTGGTGCGTCGCGAGTGCTACGCCACCCTCGGTGAAGTGGGCAACTCCGAGGTGCGCAACACCAGCCTCGGCAAGGCCGGTCGCAAGCGTTGGCTTGGTCGCCGCCCCGAGGTGCGCGGCTCGGTGATGAACCCCTGCGACCACCCGCACGGTGGCGGAGAGGGCCGCGCTCCGATCGGCCGGTCAGGGCCTGTCACCCCCTGGGGCAAACCTGCCCTGGGCCTGAAAACCCGCAAGCGGAACAAGCCCAGCAATCGGTTTGTGCTCCGGAAACGTCGCCGCACCTCCAAGCGGAGCCGTGGCGGACGCGATTCCTGATGAACCACACCGCTTTGCTCGCCGCTTAAACCGCTATGGGACGCTCACTCAAAAAAGGTCCGTTTGTTGCCGACAGCCTGCTGCGCAAGGTTGAAAAGCAGAACGCCGACGACGACAAATCCGTGATCAAGACCTGGTCACGCGCATCCACCATCCTGCCGATGATGATCGGTCACACAATTGCCGTTCACAACGGCAAATCACACGTTCCGGTCTACGTGACCGAACAGATGGTGGGTCACAAGCTCGGGGAATTCGCCCCGACCCGCACCTTCAAGGGCCACATCAAGGATAAGAAAGGAGGCCGCTGAAATCATGGCTAACGCATCTGCCAATCAGGCCCTTGCTCACGGGCGCTACATCCGAGGCTCAGCTTCCAAGGTGCGCCGGGTGCTCGATCAGATCCGCGGCCGCAGCTATCGCGACGCCCTGATCATGCTCGAGTTCATGCCTTACCGGTCCACTGGTCCGATCACCAAGGTGCTGCGCAGCGCCGTGGCGAACGCCGAGCACAATCTCGGACTGGATCCGGCCACCCTGGTGATCAGCCAGGCCTCGGCCGACATGGGTCCGGTGATGAAGCGCTTCAGGCCTCGCGCCCAGGGTCGCGCCTACGCGATCCAGAAAAAAACCTGCCACATCAGCATTGCTGTGGCTCCTGCCCCCTGACCCTCGAGGACACCGACCGATGGGACACAAGATCCATCCAACCGGACTGCGCCTGGGGATCACCCAGGAGCACCGGTCCCGCTGGTATGCCCCCAGCAAGACCTACCCAACCCTCCTTCAGGAGGATGAGCGGATCCGCAAGTTCATCCACAAGAAATACGGCGCTGCCGGTATTTCTGATGTGCTGATCGCCCGCAAGGCCGACCAGCTTGAGGTGGAATTGAAAACCGCCCGCCCTGGCGTCCTCGTCGGCCGCCAAGGGAGCGGCATCGAGGAACTGCGCACCGGAATCCAGACCACCCTCGGCGATGCCAACCGTCAGGTGCGCATCAACGTGGTGGAAGTGGAGCGGGTTGATGCCGACGCCTTCCTGCTGGCCGAATACATCGCCCAGCAGCTGGAGAAGCGCGTTGCCTTCCGCCGCGTGATCCGCATGGCCGTGCAGCGGGCCCAGCGGGCCGGCGTGCTCGGACTCAAGATCCAGGTGAGCGGTCGCCTCAATGGCGCCGAGATCGCCCGGACTGAGTGGACCCGCGAAGGCCGTGTGCCCCTGCACACCCTCCGGGCTGACATCGACTACGCCACCAAGCTGGCGAGCACCACCTACGGGGTGCTCGGCATCAAGGTGTGGGTGTTCAAGGGCGAGGTTCTGCCAGGGCAGAAGGAACAGGTGCCCGTAGGTGCCGCGCCCCGCCGCCGGACCAGCCGGCAGCCCCAACAGTTTGAAGACCGCTCCAACCAGGAGTGATCAGGAGGCCTGAACCATGCTGAGTCCAAGACGCGTCAAATTCCGCAAACAGCAACGCGGCCGCATGCGCGGCGTTGCAACCCGCGGCAACACCATCGCCTTCGGTGAGTTTGCTCTGCAAGCCCAGGAATGCGGCTGGATCACCTCGCGCCAGATCGAGGCCAGTCGTCGCGCGATGACCCGCTACGTCAAGCGGGGCGGCAAGATCTGGATCCGGATTTTTCCGGATAAGCCTGTCACCATGCGTCCCGCCGAAACCCGGATGGGTTCCGGTAAGGGCAACCCGGAATTCTGGGTGGCGGTGATCAAGCCTGGCCGGATTCTGTTCGAGATGGGAGGACCCGACATCACTCCCGAGATCGCCAGAGAGGCCATGCGCCTGGCGCAGTACAAGCTGCCAGTGAAGACCAAGTTCCTGACCCTTGAGGACCAGGAACCTGCTCCCGCCGCTGAAGCCGAAAGCAATCAGGCCGTCATGGCCACAACCGTGGAGTCCTGACCATGGCCCTTCCTTCCATCAGCGATGTGCGCAGTCTCGCCGACAGCGAGATCAGCACCCAGATCGACGCCACCCGGCGCGAACTGTTCGAGCTCCGCTTCCAGCAGGCGACCCGCCGCCTGGAACAGTCCCATCGTTTCAAGCAGGCCCGCACCAAGCTGGCTCACCTGTTGACGGTGCAGAGCGAGCGTGAGCGCGCCTCCACGGCAACCCCAGCCTCCTGACCCCCCTCAATCCCATGGCAACCAAGGAACGGGTCGGCACCGTCGTCAGCGACAAGATGGATAAAACGGTGGTGGTGGCGGTGGAAAACCGCTTCCCCCATCCCATCTACAAGAAGACGGTCAGCCGCACCAAGCGCTACAAGGCGCACGACGAAACCAACAGCTGCAAGGTGGGCGACCAAGTTCGCATCACCGAAACCAGGCCCCTGAGCCGTACCAAGCGCTGGACCGTGGCCGAGGTGCTCACCAGCACCGTCGCCAACTGAGGAGGACAAACCGATGATTCAACAGGAAACCTTCCTCAACGTCGCTGACAACAGTGGCGCCAAGCGCATTCAGTGCATTCGTGTGCTGGGAACCAACAGGCGTTATGCCCACGTTGGTGATGTGATCGTGGCAGCCGTCAAGGACGCCATGCCCAATATGGGCGTTAAAAAGTCGGACGTCGTCAAGGCCGTTGTGGTTCGAACCAAAGCCACACTGCGCCGGGAAACCGGGAATGCCATCCGCTTCGACGACAACGCTGCCGTGATTCTCGGCAACGACAACAATCCCAAGGGAACGCGGGTGTTTGGTCCTGTTGCCCGCGAGTTGCGGGAGCGCAACTTCACCAAGATCGTGTCCCTCGCTCCGGAGGTGATCTGAAATGGCCACTGCAACCCCAAAAGCCAAGGTTGCTGTGCGCACCAAGATGCGCATTCGCAAAGGAGACACCGTCCAGGTCATCACCGGCAAGGACCGTGGCAAGACGGGCGAGGTGCTCCGCACTCTCCCCTATGAGAATCGCGTGATCGTGCAAGGGATCAACCTGCGCACCCGTCACGTGAAACCCACTCAGGAAGGTGAGAGTGGCCGAATCGTGACCGAAGAGGCTTCCATTCACGCCTCTAACGTGATGATTTACTCCACCACCCAAAAAGTGGCGAGCCGCGTTGAGATTGTCGTCGACAAAGACGGCACCAAGAAACGGCGCCTCAAGAAGACCGGTGAAGTGCTTGATTGATGTTCTGGAACAATCATGTTCCTTCCGAACATCCGTCTGAGCCTTCAACGCCTGTCTGAGGCAATCCCACTCCACTGAACCACTTCACTGACCGTTCCCCGGCAGTCGACCAACCCTGTTCCTGTCCGCCTTCTGACCCAGACCAGAAGCGCACTCCCCTCCCCCGTCATGTCACTCAAACAGCGCTACAGGGAGACGATCCAGCCCAAGCTGCTTAAGGATCTGAACCTCTCCAACGTCCACGAAGTCCCCAAGGTGGTGAAAGTCACCGTCAACAGGGGCCTCGGCGAAGCCGCGCAGAACGCCAAGGCGCTCGAAGCCTCCATCGTGGAGCTGGCCACCATCACCGGTCAGAAGGTGGTGGTGACCCGCGCCAAGAAGGCCATCGCCGGCTTCAAGATCCGCCAGGGAATGCCGATCGGCGTGGCCGTCACCCTGCGGGGTGAACGGATGTATGCCTTCCTGGAGCGCCTGATCCACCTGGCTCTGCCTCGGATCCGCGACTTCCGCGGCGTAAGCCCCAAGAGTTTTGACGGCCGGGGGAACTACACCCTGGGGATTCGCGAACAGATCATCTTCCCGGAGATCTCCTTCGACAAGATCGATGCGATCCGTGGCATGGATGTCACGATCGTCACCACCGCCCGTAACGATGAAGAGGGCCGGGCCCTCCTCCGCGAGATGGGAATGCCGTTCCGCAGCAACTGAGCCCTCTTCGGACCTGACCATGGCTAACCACGACCCGATTTCCGACATGCTCACCCGCATTCGTAATGCGAGTGAAAAACGTCACGAGAACACCAAAATCCCCGCCTCTCGCCTGCTGCGCAGCATCGCCGATGTTCTGCAACAGGAAGGCTTCATCGCCGGCATCAGCGAAGAGGGCGACGGCATAACCAAGCAGCTTGTGCTGGAGCTGAAGTACAGCGGCAAACACCGGCTGCCGACCATCCGCTCTGTGCAACGGGTCAGCAAGCCCGGTCTGCGCATCTACAAGAACACCCGTCAGCTGCCCAAAGTGCTGGGTGGTCTCGGAGTCGCCATCATTTCCACCTCCAAAGGTGTGATGAGTGACCGCGACGCCCGCAAGCAGGGTGTCGGCGGCGAAGTGCTCTGCTACGTCTACTGAACAGGGAGATCGTTTCATGTCACGTATCGGTAAGGCCCCCATCCCCGTCCCAGGCGGCGTCACAGTGACCCTTCAGGGTCTGGACGTCACCGTGAAAGGGCCCAAGGGCCAACTCAATCGCACCCTTCCGGAAGGGGTCGCCATTGCCCAGGAGGGCGGCAACCTGCTGGTCAGTCCCGCTGATGGCAGCCGCCGCTCCCGCGAGCGCCACGGCCTCTGCCGCACTCTGGTGGCCAACATGGTCGAGGGCGTCAGCCAGGGCTTCACGCGCAAGCTTGAGATCGTCGGGGTGGGTTACCGCGCCGCCGTTCAGGGCAAAAAACTCGTGGTGAGCGCCGGCTACAGCCATCAGGTCGAGATGCTGCCCCCGGACGGCGTCACGTTCGCCGTGGAGAACAACACCACCGTGCTGGTCTCCGGCCCCAACAAGGAGCTGGTGGGCAATGAGGCCGCCAAGGTCCGCGCCATTCGCCCGCCTGAGCCCTACAAGGGCAAGGGCATCAAATACGAGGGTGAGCGCATCCTGCGCAAGGCCGGTAAGACCGGCAAGAAATGAGGTCTGCTCAAGCGCCGTTACCCTGAATACCCATGTCTTCCATCTCTCGCAAACAGCAGACCCAGAAGCGCCACCGCCGTCTGCGCCGCCATCTCAGTGGCACCTCGGAACGTCCGCGCCTGGCGGTGTTCCGCTCCAACAACCACATTTACGCCCAGGTGATCGACGACGCGGCCCAGAGCACTCTCTGCTCGGCCTCCACCGTCGACAAGGAGCTCCGCTCCACCACGGCCACCGGTGGCACCTGCGATGCCTCTGTGGCCGTAGGTCAGCTTGTTGCCAAGCGCGCCCTCGCCAAGGGCATTTCCCAGGTGGTCTTCGATCGCGGCGGCAACCTGTACCACGGCCGGGTCAAGGCCCTGGCTGACGCCGCCCGGGAAGCGGGCCTTCAGTTCTGATCCCTGCTCTCACCATGACCGAAACCAACGACCAGATCCAGACAAACGACATTCCCGGCGCTGCGGACGTGCCTGCAGCTGCAGACGGCCAGCAGGATCGCCGCGGTGGCGGCCGGGGTGGCGAACGCCGCGGTGACCGCCGCGGCGGTGGCCGGGGTGATCGCCGCGGCGGCCAGGAGCGGGACTCCGAATGGCAGGAACGGGTGGTTCAGATCCGCCGCGTCTCCAAAACCGTGAAAGGCGGCAAGAAGATGAGCTTCCGCGCCATCGTTGTCGTGGGCAACGAAAAAGGCCAGGTGGGCGTGGGTGTCGGCAAGGCCGGCGATGTGATCGGCGCCGTCCGCAAGGGCGTGGCCGATGGCAAGAAGCACCTGGTGAAGGTGCCCCTGACCCGTCACAACTCCATCCCCACCCTCAGCAATGGCCGCGACGGCGCCGCCAGCGTGCTGATTCGTCCCGCCGCACCGGGCACCGGGGTGATTGCCGGCGGATCGATCCGCACGGTGCTTGAGCTGGCAGGCATCAAGAACGTGCTCGCCAAACGACTCGGCTCAAAGACGCCCCTCAACAACGCCCGGGCCGCCATGGAAGCGCTGGCTGCCCTGCGCACCCACAAGGAGACCGCCAAGGAGCGGGGCATCTCCCTTGAGCAGATCTACTCCTGAGGCCTCGCCATGAGCATGAATCTCCAGTCTCTGAAAGCCAACCCCGGCGCCCGCCGCCGCAAACTGCGCAAAGGTCGCGGCATCGCTGCCGGCCAGGGCGCCAGTTGCGGTTTCGGCATGCGCGGTCAGAAGTCGCGCTCCGGCCGCCCCACCCGGCCCGGGTTTGAGGGCGGCCAGATGCCCCTTTACCGGCGCATCCCCAAGCTCAAACACTTCGAGTTGGTCAGCCGCCGTGAATTCACGGTGATCAACGTGGCCCGCCTGGCCGACTGCAAGGCAGGCAGCACAGTCAGCCTTGACAGCCTGATCAAGGACGGGATCGTCACCAACCAGAAGCACCCTCTCAAGATCCTGGGCAACGGTGAACTGTCGGTGAAGCTCACCGTGCAGGCAGCGGCCTTCACAGCCTCGGCCCGCGCCAAGATCGAGGCCGCAGGCGGCAGCTGCGAGATCGTCTGAGTTGCGAACTCCCTCCCTTAGGGTCTGAGTCGTCCGTCCGGCCCACCGGCGGGCGACTTTTTTATCGGTTGCCGGCACGGCCAGTCGCAACCGCCGTCACTCCCCATTCCCTCCAGCCACCATGCTCGTCAGTCGGGGACGCAATCCCAGTGCAGCCGAAATCCTCGTTCAGCTGGTCCAGTCCAAGAGCCTGCGCGAACGGGTTCTCACCACCCTGGGCCTGCTGCTCCTGGTGCGGCTGGGGATCTACATCCCGATGCCCGGCATCGACCGGGTCGCCTTCCAGGACTTTCTCAGCCGGGGCGGCCAGCTGATCGGGTTCCTTGACATCTTCACCGGCGGCGGTCTGTCGACCCTCGGGGTGTTCGCGCTCGGAATCCTGCCGTTCATCAACGCGTCGATCATCATCCAGCTGCTCACCGCGGCCCTGCCCCAGCTGGAGGAGCTGCAGAAGAATGAAGGCGAAGCCGGGCGGCGCAAACTCGCCCAGATCACCCGCTACGTGGCCCTGGGCTGGGGCGTGCTGCAGAGCGTGGTGTTCGCTCTGATCCTGCGGCAGTACGCCACTCAGGGCCTGGCTGAACCGGTGTTCGTGATTCAGACCGCCCTCGCCCTGGTGACAGGGTCGATGGTGGTGATGTGGATCAGCGAAGTCATCACCGAACGGGGCATCGGCCAGGGAGCCTCCCTGGTGATCTTCGTGAACATCGTCGCCACCCTGCCCAAAGCGCTGGGATCAACCATTGAGCTGGCCCAGAGCGGTGACCGGGCCACCGTGGGCGGGATCGTCGTGCTGGTGCTGGTGTTCCTGGTGACGATCGTCGGCATCATCTTTGTGCAGGAAGGCAGCCGCCGCATTCCCATCGTGAGCGCCAAGCGCCAGGTGGGCGGGGGTGGAGTCTTACCCGCCCGGCAGAGCTATCTGCCGCTGAAGCTGAATGCCGGTGGCGTGATGCCGATCATCTTCGCCTCCGCCGTGGTCTTCCTGCCCCTCACAATTGCCAATCTCACCCGCTCTCCCTGGCTGATCCAGCTGGCCGGGAGTCTCAATCCCAACAGCAGCACGCCCTGGCTGTATGCCCTGGTCTTCTTCGGGCTGATTGTGGGCTTCTCCTTCTTCTACGCATCACTCACCGTGAACCCGGTGGATGTGGCCACCAACCTCAAGCGTGGTGGCGTCGCCGTGCCCGGGGTACGGCCGGGATCGGCCACGGCGGCCTACCTCAGTGGCGTTCAGAATCGACTCACCCTGCTCGGCGCCCTGTTTCTGGGAGCGGTAGCAATCATCCCCTCTGCCGTGGAGGGGGCCACTCAGGTGCGCACCTTCCAGGGACTGGGCGCGACCTCCCTGCTGATCTTGGTGGGCGTGGCGATCGACACCGCCAAACAGGTCCAGACCTATGTGATCTCGCAGCGCTACGAAGGCATGGTGCGCCAGTGAGGCCAGGGCCCGTCTTCTGATTCTCCTCCCCCCGTTCCCTTTCATTCCATCGCCATGAAAAAGCGCCTGCTCTTTCTCGGACCCCCCGGTGCCGGCAAAGGCACACAGGCCCAGAAACTGGCCGGTGAGCACGGCCTGCTGCACCTCTCCACCGGCGATCTGCTGCGGGCTGAGGTGAGCGCCGGCACGGCGCTCGGCCAGGAGGCGGAGGCCGTGATGGCCCGAGGCGAGCTGGTCAGCGACGCCCTCGTGCTGGCAATCGTGCGCGGCCGCCTGGAGCAGCAGCAAACCGCCGGCGGCGGTGGCTGGTTGCTGGACGGCTTTCCCCGCAATGTCTCCCAGGCCGATGCCCTGGCGGCCCTGCTGGAGGAGCTGAACCAGCAGATCGAGCTGGTGGTGCTGATGGAACTCGACGACGCGGTCCTGATCCAACGGCTGCTGGGCCGGGGCCGGGCCGACGACAACGAGACCGTGATCCGCAACCGGCTGCAGGTGTACCGCGACCAGACCGCCCCCCTGATCAGCTACTACCGCGCAGCGGGGCTGCTGCAGTCGGTGGAAGCCGATGGCAGCGTCGAGGCCATCGCCGCGCGCATCGAGGCCCTCCTGGCCTGAGCCAGCTTGCCGGCTTGACCGATGTGATAGGTTGGCGGTTTGCAAATTCGGAGAGCACAACGCCCATGAAGGTGCGTGCCTCAGTCAAGAAAATGTGCGACAAGTGCCGGGTGATTCGTCGCCACGGCCGGGTGATGGTGATCTGCGCCAACCCCAAGCACAAACAGCGTCAGGGCTGATTGCCCTTCCCTCCCCAGAGGAGGGAGCTGCTCCTGACCCTCCCGCCTGTGGGAGGGTCCCATTGCCCCTCGAATCGTTTCTCACGTGGCTCGGATCGCCGGTGTCGATATCCCTCGCGACAAGCGGGTTGAGATCGCCCTTACCTACGTGTATGGCATCGGGCTCACCCGTGCCCAGAAAATCATCGCCAAGACCGGTGTCAACCCCGACACCCGGGTGAAGGATCTCAGTGACGCCGACGTGCAGAAGCTGCGCGGCGCTGCTGAGACCTACACCCTCGAAGGCGACCTGCGCCGCCAGGAGGGCATGGCCCTCAAGCGTCTGCAGGACATCGGCTGCCTGCGTGGTCGCCGTCACCGCATGGGCCTGCCCGTGCGGGGCCAGCGAACCCGTACCAATGCGCGCACCCGCCGGGGTGCCCGCAAGACCGTGGCCGGCAAGAAGAAGTAAGGCCAGGCATTCGCCTCGCCCGTCCTCCCGTTACCCAGCACCCTGCCGGCTGCCTGCGCAGGTCCGCCGACCTGCCATCCGGATTGATCGCTGGCTCTGCCCCAAAGCGGAGTCCTCGCTTCAACCCCAATCAGGCCGCCGTCACCAGGGTCTTCATCTGTCACCCGATCACCTCCCCTGCCTGACGGCAGGCATCACTCCATGGCCAAACCCGCCAAGAAAACAGGCCCCAAGAAGGCCAAGCGCAACGTCCCCAATGGCGTTGCCCACATCCAGAGCACCTTCAACAACACGATCGTGTCGATCACCGACACCACTGGTGAAGTGATCTCCTGGAGTTCCGCCGGCGCCAGCGGTTTCAAGGGAGCTCGCAAAGGCACCCCGTTCGCCGCCCAGACCGCCGCCGAAGCCGCCGCGCGACGGGCGCTCGAGCAGGGGATGCGGCAGATCGAAGTGCTGGTGAGAGGCCCAGGATCCGGACGGGAGACCGCGATCCGAGCCCTGCAGGTCGCGGGGCTGGAAATCACCCTGATCCGCGACGTCACCCCCCTGCCCCACAACGGCTGCCGCCGTCCCAAGCGCCGTCGCGTCTGATTCCGTCGTTCCCCTACGGGCACCCGCCAACTCTTCGACTCTTCAGACCGTGCTGCACTATCAAATTGACCGGATTGAGCACCAGGTCGCCGAGGACCGCTCCCAAACCGGAGTCTTCCTGATCGGCCCGCTCGACCGTGGCCAGGCGACCACCCTCGGCAACTCCCTGCGTCGCATGCTGATCGGCGCGCTCGAAGGCAGCGCCATCACCGCTGTGCGCATCGCCGGCGTCAACCACGAATACGCCACCATCCCCGGGGTGCGCGAGGACGTGCTCGACATCCTGCTCAACTGCAAGCAGGTTTCGGTCAACAGCCGCAGCCGTGAGCTGGAGATCGGCCGCCTTGTGGTCAATGGTCCAGCCACGGTTACCGCGGCTGACCTGCAGTTCTCCTCCCAGGTTCAGGTGATCGATCCCGACCGCCTGATCGCCAATGTGGCCGAGGGCCATAGCCTTGAACTGGAAGTGCATGTGGAGCGGGGCGTGGGCTACAGGCCCGTCGACCGTCATGCCGAGGACACCAGCGCCATCGATCTGCTGCAGATCGACGCGGTGTTCAAGCCGGTGAAGCGGGTCAACTACACCGTCGACGAAACAGCCGTCGGCGAAGGGGGGTCCGCCCGGGAACGGCTGCGGCTCGAGATCGAAACGAACGGCAGCATCACTCCCGATGACGCCATGGCACAGGCGGCCAACCAATTGATCGGCCTGTTCCAGCCCCTCGCCAGCCTCACCGCCCTCGAGGAGACCGGCCTGGAGCCCGAGCCCACCGCTGAGGCGCAGATTCCGCTGGAGGAACTCAACCTCTCGGTTCGGGCCTACAACTGCCTGAAGCGGGCTCAGGTCAATTCCGTGAGTGATCTGATGGGCTTCAGCTACGAAGACCTCCTCGAGATCAAGAACTTCGGCTCCAAATCGGCCGACGAAGTGGTCGAGGCGCTTGAGCGCATCGGCATCACGCTCCCCCAGAGCCGCACCAGCGCCTGATTCAGACCGGCTATTCCGACATTTCACGACCATGCGACACCAATGCCGAGTCCCCCAGTTGGGACGCCCCGCTGACCAGCGCAAAGCCATGCTCCGCGGTCTGACCACCCAACTGATCCGCGAGGGTCGGGTGACCACCACCAAAGCTCGCGCCAAGGCGCTGCGGGATGAAGCCGAGCGCATGATCACGCTCGCCAAGGACGGCTCTCTGGCTTCACGCCGCCGGGCCATCGGCTACATCTACGACAAGCAGCTGGTGCACGCCCTGTTCGAGAAAGCCCAGGAGCGCTATGGCGATCGCAACGGTGGCTACACCCGCATCATCCGCACGGTGCCCCGTCGGGGTGACAACGCCGAGATGGCGATCATCGAGCTGGTCTGAAGCCGGCCGGTGCTTCAGGGTGCAAAGCCGTGGTGGCCCCATCCACCGCGGCTTTTTGCTGGGCCGCTGCCGCGGGTGACCTCGGAACCTCTGAAGCTCGGTACCCCCTGAAGCGATGTCCGCACCCGAACTGCGCCGGATCGCGCTCTGCCTGCAGTACGACGGCAGCGCCTTCAACGGCTGGCAGCGGCAGACCAATGCCAGCAGCGTGCAGGAAACACTGGAAGCCGTGATCCGCCAGCTCGACCCACACGGGCCAGGACACTGCAGCGCTGCAGGGCGCACCGACACCGGTGTGCATGCCGCCGGCCAGGTCGTCCACTTCGACACAGCCAGTCCGATCCCTGCCAGCCGCTGGCCCAAGGCCTTGAACGGTCGGCTGCCGGCCAGCGTGCGGGTGGTGGCGGCCACGGCCGTGACGCCTGAATGGCATGCCTGCTTTTCGGCAAGTTACCGGCGTTACCGGTACACGATCTACAACGGTCGCCGTCCCAACCTGTTCCTGTCGCGCTGGAGCTGGCATCGCTACCAGGTGCTGATCGAGGAGGAGCGCATGCGGCAGGCCCTCACCGCGATGCTGGGCCACCACGACTTCGGAGCCTTTGAGCGGGCAGGCAGCCGCCGTCGCCATTCGCGCACCTCTCTCCAGGAGGTGGCCGTGGAGCGGCATGGAGACCTCATCAGCGTGGAGATGCAGGCCAGTGGCTTCCTCTACGGCATGGTGCGCCTGGTGATGGGCCAGCTGGTGGCGCTGGGGGAAGGGCGGCTCAGCCGTGACGAATTCCAGCGGCGCTGGCAGCAGCGCCTGCGGGAGTCCGTGCGCGAGGCGGCACCACCGCAGGGACTCTGCCTGCTGCGGGTGGGCTACCCGGAACCTGTCTTCCCAGAGGCTGCCTGGTATGATTGCCAACCGCGGTTTCAGCTGGGGATCAGTGATCCTCCGGACCCTGCTCCGGAATCCGTTCCCTGCTCGCCGATCCGTTAAACCGCAGGCCATCAGCAGGTCGAGCGGTAAGGTCAGGAAATCGTCAGTGCCTGGGTGGCCCGCATGCCACCACTGCGCCCGATTCCCGACCACCAGCCCAGCCCCCTACGGCCTGCCGGTGCCTGACCAGGCGATATGAACAAGACATCCCTGCCTTCCATCGATTCGCTCGACCGCCAGTGGTACCTGGTGGATGCCGAGAATCAGACCCTCGGCCGCCTGGCCAGCGAGGTGGCTTCCGTGCTGCGCGGCAAGAACAAGCCCAACTTCACCCCCCATCTCGACACCGGTGACTTCGTCATCGTGATCAATGCCGACAAGGTGCGGGTGAGCGGCAACAAGGCCACCCAGAAGATCTACCGCCGCCATTCGGGCCGTCCCGGTGGCATGAAGACTGAAACATTCGAGCACCTGCAGGCCCGTCTGCCGGAGCGGATCGTCGAAAAGGCGATCAAGGGCATGCTGCCCCACAACGCCTTGGGCCGCCAGCTGTTCCGCAAGCTGAAGGTCTACAAGGGAAGCGAGCATCCGCACGCCGCCCAACAACCCCAGGTTCTCGCCCTCGATCCCGCCGCTGCTGCCCAATGAGCTCCACCAACGTCGTTTACTGGGGTACCGGTCGTCGCAAGACCGCCGTCGCCCGTGTGCGCCTTGTGCCCGGCACGGGCACCGTCACCATCAATGGCCGTCCCGGCGACAACTATCTCAACTACAACCCGGTTTATCTGGCCGCGGTGAAGGCTCCCCTGAACACCCTGGGGCTGGCGACTGAGTACGACCTGCTGGTGAACGTGCGCGGTGGTGGTCTCACCGGTCAGGCCGACGCCATCAAGCAGGGTGCAGCCCGCGCGCTCTGCGAGCTCTCCACCGAGAACCGCAAACCCCTCAAGACCGAAGGCCATCTCAGCCGTGACCCCCGCGCCAAGGAACGGCGCAAGTACGGCCTCAAGAAAGCCCGCAAGGCTCCTCAGTTCTCCAAGCGCTGATCGCGTTTCAGTCCTCCTCCAGCTCCTTCCAGCCATGCCCAAGGCCGAGATTCATCCCACCTGGTATCCCGATGCCAAGGTGATCTGCAACGGAGAGGTGGTGATGACCACCGGCTCCACCCACCCGGAACTTCACGTTGACGTGTGGAGCGGCAACCATCCCTTCTATACCGGGACCCAGAAGATCCTCGACACCGAGGGCCGTGTGGATCGTTTCATGCGCAAGTACGGCATGGCGGCTGCCTCCCCGGCCAAGGAGACTGCCAAGAACGACGTCAAGGCCGACACCCAAGCCTGAGGCGCTGAAGCGTCAGCAGCCGTCTGACCACAATCACCTCACCATTGCATGGCCGGATGCCCATCGGTGTCCGGCTTTTTCATGGGTGCCGCTGCCCGGCAGCGCCTGGCCCATCTGCCAGCATCAGGCCATGGATCCTTCCCTGCTGCACGAACGACTCGAAACAGCCAGCCGCACCTTCAGCAGCCTGGAGCGCCAGCTGGCAGATCCGGCGGTGACCGGCAACCCCCAGCAGCTGCAGTCCATCGCCCGTGAGCGGGCCCGGCTGGAGCCCCTCGTGCACGACCACCAGCGCCTGTGCAAGCTGGAGCAGGAGCAGCTGGAGGCCCGCAGCCTGCTGCGCGAGCATCGCGGTGATCCGGCGATGGAGGAGCTGGTCAGCGAGGAGCTGCAGCGGTTGGAGCAGGAGATTTCCGAACTGCAGCAGCGGCTCACAATCGCCCTGTTACCCCGCGATCCGCGGGACGAGCGCAGCGTGATGCTGGAGATCCGCGCCGGGGCTGGCGGCGATGAGGCGGCGATCTGGGCCGGTGATCTGGCACGGATGTACGACCGCTTCGCCCAGACCAGGGGCTGGCGGGTGGAGCCGGTGAGCGCCTCCGAGGCGGAGCTCGGCGGCTACAAGGAATTGATCCTTGCCATCAAGGGCGAAGGGGTTTACAGCCAGCTGAAGTTCGAGGCGGGGGTGCACCGGGTGCAGCGGGTGCCGGCCACCGAGAGCCAGGGGCGGGTGCACACCTCCACGGCCACGGTGGCGGTGATGCCCGAAGCCGATCCTGTGGAAGTGCAGATCGATCCCGGCGATCTCGACATCAGCACGGCCCGTTCGGGCGGTGCCGGTGGCCAGAACGTGAACAAGGTGGAAACGGCGGTGGACCTGTTGCACAAGCCGACCGGCATCCGCGTGTTCTGCACCCAGGAGCGCTCCCAGTTGCAGAACCGGGAACGGGCCATGGAGATCCTGCGGGCGAAGCTCTATGAGCGAGAGCTGGCGGCCGCCCAGGCCGAAGAGCGCTCGACGCGGCTGGCCCAGGTGGGCAGCGGCGACCGCAGCGAGAAGATCCGGACCTACAACGTGAAGGACAACCGGGTGACGGACCACCGGCTTGGCCGAAATTTCAGCCTGGATCCTGTGCTCAATGGGGAGCTGGCGGACCTGATCGGGGCCTGCATCGCCGCCGACCAGACCCGGATGCTCAACGCTCTGGCGGCGGTCGGCTGAGCCTGGAGAGGGAGAATCAGGCAGCGCGTTCCAGGGGTGGCGCCTGCTCCGCTTCCAGCTCGAAGCCGATCATGTACTTGGCCCACTCGCGGTTGCGGCCGGAGCGGATCACGCGTGATGCTTCGAAGCTGAGCCCACTGATCGGGCGATGGGGGCGTCGCACCAGCGGCATGCCCGCTTCACGGGGGGTGCGATTGCCCTTCCGCACGTTGCACGGCAGGCAGGCGGTGGTGACGTTGTCCCAGCTGTCGCTGCCGCCGCGGCTGCGGGGCAGCACATGATCAATCGACAGCGCCTGGCCGGAACAGCCGCAGTACTGACAGCGATAGCCATCGCGCTGGAACAGATTGCGACGCGTCAGCGGCATCTCCCGATAGGGAACCCTGACGAACTGACGCAGGCGGATCACCGTGGGCAGAAATGCATCCGGGCGGAGGGTTCGGCTGCGATCGTGCTCCAGTCCCTCGGCCTTACCTTTCAGCAGCATCACCATGGCGCGGCGCCAGCTGGTGATGTTCAGGGGTTCGTAGGAGGCATTCAGGACGAGTACCTGACCCATTGGGGTAGCCGGGGGCGCCGGATCCTGCCTTACGAGGCATGCTAGGGGCAATTTCGACACGGGTTCGTGACTCAGGCCACCAAGCCGCACTGGATTCCAGCCGGGGATGATCCCGAGCAGGGCTGGGAGCAGGGCGGTCTGGCGCGCCAACGGGCCTGGGTGGAGGTGAATGAGCAGGCGATCAGCACCAACGTCCGCAGCATCTGCAGCCGGATCGGCAGCCGCAGCCGGCTGATGGCCGTGGTGAAAGCCGATGGCTACGGCCATGGAGCTGTGACCGTCGCCCAGGCGGCCCAGGTGGGAGGTGCCCACTCCTTCGGGGTGGCCACCCTGGCGGAGGGGATCGAGTTGCGCCGGGCGGGCATCGAGTCCCCCATACTCGTGCTCGGCAGCCTCAGCCAGGCCGAAGAGCTGCGCGCCTGCCTGCGCTGGCAGCTGATGCCGACGGTGAGCGGCATGCGCGAGGCCCTGCTCTGCCAGAACCTCGCCAGCGGCTCAGGTCGACCGATGCCGCTGCAGCTCAAGCTGGACACCGGCATGGCTCGTCTGGGGGCGCCCTGGCAGGAGGGTCCGCGGCTGGTGGCCGCCATCCAGGCGCTGGAAGCGGTGGAACTGGCGGGTGTTTACTCGCACCTGGCCAGTGCCGACCTGCCCAGCGGCGCCGATGACGGTCTCACAGCCCAGCAGCAGCAACGGTTTGAGCAAGTGCTGAGCGGCCTGGCGGACCAGGACCTGGAGGCCGGCTGCCGCCATCTGGCCAATTCGGCCGGCATGCTGCGCAGCCGCGCCCTCCATTACGACATGGTGCGGGTGGGTCTGGCCCTCTACGGCCACAGGCCAGCGGCTCACCTCGGTACCGCCCTGAGCATGGAGCCCGCCATGCAGCTCCATGCCCGGGTGAGCCTGCTGCGCGAGGTGGGCAGTGGTGTGGGGGTGAGCTACGGACACCGGTTCCGCACCAGCCGCCCCAGCCGCCTGGCTGTGGTGAGCATCGGCTATGCCGATGGCGTGCCGCGCCAGCTCTCCAACCAGATGGAGGTGCTGTTCGAGGGGCAGCGGCTGCCCCAGGTGGGAGCGATCACGATGGACCAGCTGGTGCTCGATGCCACCGACGCGCCTGGGCTGGACGCGGGCTCGGTGGTGACCCTGCTGGGCCGAGACGGCGACCAGGAGATCACCCCCAGCGACTGGAGCGACCGCTGCGGCACCATCCCCTGGGAGATCCTCTGCGGCTTCAAGCACCGGCTGCCCCGCCTCAGCACGGGCGCCACGCACTGATAAGCTCGACAGGCCGCTGGAGAGGTGGCTGAGTGGTTGAAAGCGGCTCCCTGCTAAGGAGTTACAGGAGGCAACTTCTGTCGAGGGTTCGAATCCCTCCCTCTCCGTTTCATTGATGCACGCATCAATTCATAGATCGTTCCGATGAACGTCAAAGATGCGATCTCCGAGTCGCGTCTTTTATACAAGCAATGTCTTGAGCCATCATCATTCAGGATCTGCTGATTCCAGGCACCCAAACTCCCGGGAGCCTTCGCTTCGAAGAACACCCTGGCCGAGATGCGTGCTGGCACTGCGTTTGCTCGGGGGCAGCTCAAACCAAGCAACCGGCCTGAAGCCCAGGGTTCACCGCCGGCGACGGGCCATCTGTCCCGGCGACAGGCCATCTGTCTGAGGGGTATCGGGTCACGCCTGTCACCCCTGCCGCAATGGCACGATCGAGCCCCAGTTGGTGGGGTGTTCCTGCGGACCCTGGAGCAGGACGAACCGGGGCAAACCGTCCTCAAGACAACAAGACCGCAAGACCGCAAGACCGCAAGACCTCAAGAACCGTCCTAGCGGCTGAGCGCTTTCCAGGCCCACCAGGCCACCACCGCCACCACAACCCAGGGGAGCAGCCCCCGGAACAGCAGCAGCACCGCAGCGGAGACGACGGTGCGCCTGGTGAGCGCCTTGGCCTCGTCGGTCATGTAGCGCCAGCGCGGGATCAGGGGCATCGGATCTGAAAAGGGCAAGCAACCAGCCAAAGGCCGGG
Organism: Cyanobium sp. NIES-981; assembly: GCA_945901765.1. Taxonomy (GTDB): domain Bacteria; phylum Cyanobacteriota; class Cyanobacteriia; order PCC-6307; family Cyanobiaceae; genus NIES-981. The sequence goes on from CAMDLO010000006.1 coordinate 36,292, forward strand.
CGGCCGAAGCCGCCATGGGGGATGACCGAAGGGTCTCAGCGTGGCGGACCAACCTGTGATGGGGCTGGAGCGGTGCGGCATGCGTCGAACAGGTGGCGGGCGATCTCCGGCAGCAGCCGGGTGTCGCCGGCGCAGCGCTCCCCTTCGCTGAACACCACCAGCACCATCGGATCGTGCCCCTCGGCCTCGATGTAGGCGGCATCGTGGCGAGCCTGGCTCATCCAGCCGGCCTTGCTCCAGAGCCTGGCCTCCACCGGCAACCCTTCAGCCAGGAAACCGTCGACCTGGTTCTCCGGATCGGCGGCCCGCTGATCGGGGTCGAGGCTGCGCGCGAGCACAGCCTGCATGCGCAGACAGGCTGGCGGCGACAGCAGCGTGCCCATGATCACGGCCTGCAACAGACGGGCCGTCGCCTCCGTGCTCAGCCGGTTGCGGTTCTCGAGCTCCGGACCATAGAACTCGCGCTCCCGGCCGAATGGGCCGTCGCCCCAGGTCTTCTGGCAGGCGTTCACCCCTTGCAGCTCCGGCCAGCCCAACGCCGCCAGCCAGCCATTCACCAGCTGCCGCTGTTCGATCCAGCCGGCCATCAGTTCGGCGGGCAGGGCTGGACCGCTGGTGGTGCCGCTGAGCAGATCAACGATCAAGCCGGTGGCGTCGTTGCTGGAATCGCCGATCATCAGCCGCAGGGCGCGGCGCAGTTCCGGGCCCTCTTCAATCAGCCCCTGCTGCAGCCAGGCCTCGGCGGCGATCAGATACACCAGCTTCACCACACTGGCCGGATAGCGCTGGCGGTCACCACCCCAGCTGGCGCCGCGCCCGGCGGTGGTCTGTGCGTCGCCGCCCACCCCCAGCACGGAAAGCGGATAGCGCAGCCAGGTGATCGAGAGCTGCTGGGCCAACCCGTTGCGCCCCTCCAGCTCCAGGGCGCGCACCAGATCGGCCAGGATCTGTGCCATGGCCGGATCGGGGCTGTAAAAGGCCATCGTTGCCGGCAACCGTTGCAGCGAGATTAGGCATGGCCCTGCCCGGCTTCCCCACGCCCATCCTGCGGCTGCTGCAGCCGCTCAACCTTTACAGCCAGCCCCAGGGCAGCGGCCTGGCCACCCAGGCGGCCGCCGGACGCTGCCTGCAGCTGCCGAGCGCGCCAGCTCGCCACGATGGCAGGCTGCGGGTGCGACTGCTGGAGGACGGCTATCCCGGCTGGGTGGAACCACAGGAGCTGACGGGGCGCTCGGAGCCAGCGGAACGTCCCAGGCCGCTGCTGCTGCAGCGGGCCCAGATCGAGGCCCGCCTGCCTGCGGTGCTCGCCCTGGCCCTGAACTGGATGGAGCGCCCCAACGTGTATCTCTGGGGTGGCACGCTCGGTCCGGATTTCGACTGCTCCGGACTGGTGCAGAGCGCCTATGCCAGCGCCGGCATCTGGCTGCCACGGGATGCCTACCTGCAGGAGCGCTTCTGCCGGTCCGTGGCCGTGCGGCCAGGCCAGAGCAGCCTGCTCGCCCCCGGTGATCTGATTTTCTTCGGCACACCGCAGCGCTGCACCCATGTGGGTCTGCACCTGGGCGGAGGGCGTTACCTGCACAGCTCAGGCCGGGAGCATGGGCGCAACGGCATCGGCATCGACGATCTCAACCCCCGCAACACCCATCCGGTGGCAGACCATTACCGCCGCGAGCTGCGCGGCGCCGGCCGGGTGATGCACAACCACGACGGCAGCCCTCTGCCCGCCTAGGTTCGCCGGCATTGGGCGCGGATCATGGAGCTCTCTGTTGTTGTGCCCCTCTACAACGAGGAGGCCAGCCTCACCGAACTGGTGGAGAAGCTGCTGGCAGCGATCCGTCCGCTCGGCCTGCCCTTTGAGCTGGTGCTGGTGGATGACGGCTCCCGCGACGGCACAGCGCGGGTGCTGAGCGACCTGCAGACATCGGTGCCCGAACTGGTGGCGGTGCTGCTGCGCCGCAACTACGGCCAGACAGCGGCGATGGCCGCCGGCTTTGATGTCAGCCATGGGGCCGTGATCATTACCCTCGATGGCGACCTCCAGAACGATCCCGCCGACATCCCCCTGCTGCTTGAAACGCTCGGCGAGGGGTACGACCTGGTGAGTGGTTGGCGGCATCAGCGCCAGGACGCCGCCCTGAGCCGGCTGCTGCCCAGCCGGCTGGCCAATCAGCTGATCGCGGCCGTAACCGGGGTGCGCCTGCACGACTACGGCTGCTCCCTCAAGGCCTATCGCCGTGAAGTGGTAGAAGACCTCAACCTCTACGGCGAGCTGCACCGGTTTCTGCCGGCGCTGGCCTTCATCGAAGGTGCCCGGATCGGCGAAGTGAAGGTGCGGCACCACGCCCGCCGGCACGGCAGCAGCAACTACGGCATCGATCGCACCTTCCGGGTGCTGATGGATCTGCTCACGGTCTGGTTCATGAAGCGGTTTCTGACCCGGCCGATGCATGTGTTCGGCCTGGGAGGGCTGCTGGCCATGGCAGCAGGGCTGCTGGTGCTGCTCTGGCTGGTGGGGGAAAAACTGGTGCTGGGCACCGACATCGGCGATCGTCCGCTGCTGCTGGCAGCCCTGATCGGGCTGCTGGCGGGCGTGCAGCTGTTCTGCTTCGGGCTGCTGGCTGAGCTGCAGATGCGCACGTATCACGAAAGCCAGGGCCGGCCGATCTATCGGGTGCGGGCCACATTGCGCGGCAAGCCCACGGCCAGCGGCGGTCGAGACGCCGCCCCAGGCTGAACGCCACGGAAGCGGTCGATCGCCAGCACCGCTTCGCGCACGACAGCCGGATCCACATCGCGCAGGCCGCGACGCAGCACAGGCAGGGCGGCGACATGGCCCCAGGCGCGGGCTGTGCGGATCGCCGCCAGGCGCGCAGCGCTGCTGCCACTGAAGCTGCTGTGCAGCAAGCGCAGCAACCGGGCGCGGCCCGCCGCGTCAGCCGGAGCGGGCAGCGCAGCCGCATGACCGGGGGCCGGGTCCGGCGTCGAGGGCGACGGCGAAACGCTGAGCGGGGCACTCGCAATCTGGGCGCGGTTGAGGGCTGCGATCGCACTGGTATCGGTCGAGCGCAGCAACGGCCGTGGACGGCGGCGGCCAAGCCCGAACCAGAGGACCAGAAGCAGCGCGGCAACCGCGGCGAAAGGCGTACTCAAGAGCGGAAACGGAATGCGGACAACAGAGGGTGTGCGCCAGGCGGTGGATTGAACTTTTATGTCGCCGTTTCCAGGCCACCAAGGCTGACCTGGAAGGGCTCTATACAGTACCCACGGTTGCTATAGGCCCGCGCCATGACTGGAGATTTTGCCGCCGCCTGGTTGCCGTCGGTGCTTGTTCCCCTGGTGGGCATCATGGGCCCCGCTGTGGCCATGGCCCTGCTGTTCAACGTGATCGAAGCCCGCGACTGAGCTCCGCCCACCCCTCGCTGAGCCCAGCGAACCGATCCCGCCCAGCCTTTCCACTCCCAACCATGACCGTGACCCCTGTGGCCGACCCCTGCGTCGGCAATCTGGCCACCCCCGTCAACAGCAGCTACTTCACCCGGGCGTTTCTGAATGCCCTGCCTGCCTACCGCCCGTCACTCTCGCCAAACCGGCGCGGGCTGGAAGTGGGCATGGCCCATGGCTTTTTTCTGTACGGCCCCTTCGCCATCACCGGCCCGCTGCGACTCACCGAGTACGCCAGCACAGCCGGTCTGCTGGCCACCATCGGCCTGGTGTCGATCCTCACCGTGTGCCTGTCGATCTACGGCACCGCCGGCCATGGGCCGAATGTGCAACCCGCCGACGCCACCATCAGCAATCCGCCAGCCGATCTGTTCACCAAGGCCGGCTGGGCTGAGTTTGCCAGCGGCTTCTGGCTTGGCGGTTGCGGTGGCGCCGCCTTCGCCTGGTTCCTGTGCAGCACCGCCCTCGTCAGCCCACTGGTGAAGATTGCCGGCGGCGTCTGGAGCGTCAGCTGAGTCAGGTCCAGCCCGGCACCCACCACCCCTTCGACCACCTGCTCCATCTGATTCAGAAGCACTGATATGCAGCAGCACTGATGCTGTGAGCTGGTCCCACAACCACAAGCTCCGCCTGTCCGGGCGGGGCTTTTTTGATGGCGGCCAACGTGGCACCCCAGGTGGCGGCCGCGCATCATGGAACGCACGACCTCCCTGCCCGTTGGTGTTGTGGCGTTTCGCCTGATCCCCTGGACGATGGCTGCTGGCGGTAGCCACCCGTTGGGCTCCACCCGCCGACACCTACCGCCCGCAGCAGGGCTTGCCCTGCTGATGAGTGCCCTGCTGGCCCCCACACTGGCGGGCTGCAACAGGCTGCGCCAGGGGGCCCTCGAGGCCGTGCTGCGCCAGGGGCACGCCGCTGCAATCGACTGCCTGCAGGGGGAGCGGGCCCGCAGCGATGGCGATGAACTCCGCTGTAATGACTGGTCGTTTGTGGAGGCTCATTACCTGAGGGAGAGCAAGGCGATGCCACCAGCGACGCCCTGATCAGACAGCCCAGGGCGTCGCCAGCCCCAAGAGGCCCCTGGAGCAGCCTGCCTACGCGCATCAAAAAACCCCCGGCTGATGCCGGGGGTTGAACGTCCCTCAAGGGGGGCAGTGTCGGGAATCAGCCGAACTTGCCGGAGGTGGAAGCGATCAGGAAAGCGGCGTAGGTGAGGAAGTAGCCGATGGTGAAGTGGGCCAGACCCACCACACGGGCTTGCACGATCGAGAGAGCCACAGGCTTGTCACGCCAGCCCACCAGGTTGGCGAGCGGGGTGCGCTGGTGCGCCCAGACAATCGTCTCAATCAATTCCTGCCAGTAACCGCGCCAGGAGATCAGGAACATGAAACCGGTTGCCCAGATCAGGTGCCCGAACAGGAACATCCAGGCCCAGACAGCCAGGTTGTTCGAGCCGGCGGGGTTGTAACCGTTGATCAGCTGAGAGGAATTGAGCCACAGGTAGTCGCGGAACCAGCCCATCAGATAGGTGCTGGATTCGTTGAACTGGGCCACGTTGCCCTGCCAGATGGCCAGGTGTTTCCAGTGCCAGTAGAAGGTGAGCCAGCCCACGGTGTTCAGGGCCCAGAAGACGGCCAGATAGAAGGCGTCCCAGGCGCTGATGTCACAGGTGCCGCCACGGCCGGGGCCGTCGCAGGGGAAGGAGTAGCCGAAGTCCTTCTTGTCAGGCATCAGCTTCGAACCGCGGGCGTCGAGGGCGCCCTTCACCAGGATCAGGGTGGTGGTGTGCAGACCCAGCGCGATGGCGTGGTGCACAAGGAAGTCGCCAGGCCCGATCTGGAGGAACAGGCTGTTGTTGCCGGCATTGATGCCATCCAGCCAGCCGGGCAGCCAGACGGCGCCGGGGCCAGGGGCATTGCTCACCAGGCTGTCGGGGTTCGACAGCAGCACATTCATGCCGTACACAGCCTTACCGGAGGCAGCCTGCACGAACTGGGCAAACACGGGCTCCACCAGAATCTGCTTCTCGGGGGTACCGAAGGCCACCACCACGTCGTTGTGGACGTAGAGGCCGAGGGTGTGGAAACCGAGGAACAGGGACACCCAGCTCAGGTGGCTGATGATCGCTTCCTTGTGCTCGAGCATCCGGGCCAACACGTTGTTCTTGTTGGCTTCGGGGTCGTAGTCACGGATGAAGAAGATCGCACCGTGAGCGAAGGCACCGCACATCAGGAAGATGGCGATGTACTGGTGGTGGGTGTAAAGAGCAGCCTGTGTCGTGTAGTCCCGGGCGATGAACGCATAGGACGGCATCGCGTACATGTGCTGGGCCACCAGGCTCGTCACCACACCAAGGGAGGCCAGGGCCAGACCCAGCTGGAAGTGGAGAGAGTTGTTGATGGTGTCGTAGAGGCCCTTGTGGCCAGCGCCGAGGTCACCAGGAGTGCCCTTGGGCGGGTTGTGGGCTTCAAGGATCTCGCGGATCGAGTGGCCGATACCGAAGTTGGTGCGGTACATGTGGCCAGCGATCACGAAGATCACACCGATCGCCAGGTGGTGATGGGCGATGTCGGTGAGCCAGAGGGCTTCGGTTTGGGGATGGAAGCCACCCAGGAAGGTGAGGATCGCGGTGCCTGCGCCTTCCGATGTGCCGAACACCTGATAAGCGGTGTCGGGGTTCTGGGCATACACCCCCCAGTTACCGGTGAAGAAGGGGGCCAGACCGGCGGGATGGGGCAACACCGAAAGGAAGTTGTCCCAGCCGACATGCTGACCGCGGGCTTCGGGGATGGCGACGTGAACCAGGTGACCGGTCCAGGCGATGGAACTGAAACCGAACAGCACAGCCAGGTGATGGTTGAGCCGTGACTCAGCGTTCTTGAACCAGGCCAGGGAAGGCCGGAACTTGGGCTGGAGGTGGAGCCAGCCGGCAAACAGGGCCCAGGCCGACAGGATCATCATGAAGATGGAACCCTGGTACAGCTCGGCGTTGGTGCGCATGCCGATCGTGTACCACCAGTGGTACAGGCCGGAATAAGCAATGTTCACCGGGGAGGAGGCACCGGCCTGGGTGAAGGCGGTGATGGCGCCTTGCCCGAAGTGGGGATCCCAGATCGCGTGAGCGATGGGACGCACGTGCAGAGGATCGGTGACCCACTGCTCAAAGTTGCCCTGCCAGGCGATATGGAACAGGTTGCCCGAAACCCAGAGGCCAATGATGGCCAGGTGTCCGAAGTGGGTGGAGAACAGCTTCTGGTAAAGCCGCTCCTCGGTCATGCCGTCGTGGCTCTCGAAGTCGTGAGCCGTGGCGATGCCGTACCAGATCCGGCGGGTTGTCGGGTCCTGTGCCAGACCCTGGCTGAACGAAGGAAATTTCGTTGCCATTGGGAAAGGTCAGGAAAGGTCAGCCGACCGCAATGATGCGGGCCAGGAAGAACGACCAGGTGGTCGCGATACCACCCAGGAGGTAGTGGGCAACGCCCACGGCACGGCCCTGAGTGATGGAGAGCGCACGGGGCTGAATGGCCGGTGCAACCCTCAGCTTGTTGTGAGCCCAGACGATGGACTCGATCAGCTCCTGCCAGTAGCCGCGACCGCTGAACAGGAACATCAGGCTGAAGGCCCAGATGAAGTGAGCACCCAGGAACATCAGGCCGTAGGCGCTGCTGCTGGAGCCGTAGCTGTTGATCACCTGAGCGGCCTGGGCCCACAGGAAATCACGCAGCCAGCCATTGATGGTGATGGCGCTCTGGGCGAAGTTGCCGTTGGTGATGTGCTGGACGGTGCCATCGGGATTGACGGTTCCCCACACGTCGCTCTGCATCTTCCAGGAGAAGTGGAAGATCACGATCGACAGGGAGTTGTACATCCAGAACAGACCGAGGAACACATGGTCCCAAGCCGACACCTGGCAGGTACCGCCGCGGCCGGGGCCGTCGCAGGGGAAGCGGAAACCGAGATTCGCCTTGTCGGGGACGAGGCGGCTGCTGCGGGAGTACAGGACACCTTTCAGCAGGATCAGCACGGTCACGTGAATCGTGAACGCGTGAATGTGGTGCACCATGAAGTCTGCGGTGCCGAGGGGAATCGGGGCCGCAGCAACCTTGCCGCCCACGGCCACGACGGCACCGTTGAACACCTCACTCACACCCGCGAGGGCATTGGGAGCGGTGGTGCCGGCAGCGGCAGCGTGCAGACCCTGGATCCATTGCGCGAAGACAGGCTTCAGGGCAATGGCGGAATCACTGAACATGTCCTGGGGACGACCCAGGGCACGCATGGTGTCGTTGTGGATGTAGAGGCCGAAGCTGTGGAAGCCCAGCCAGATGCAGACCCAGTTGAGGTGGCTGATCAGGGCATCGCGTGCTTTCAGCACCCGGTCAAGCACGTTGTCGATGTGCTTGGCGGGGTCGTAATCGCGCACCATGGCGATAGCAGCATGGGCCCCGGCACCGACGATCAGGAAGCCGCCGATCCACATGTGGTGGGTGAAAATCGACAGCTGAGTCGGGTAATCAATGCCGATGTACGGATACGGAGGCATCGCGTACATGTGATGGGCCACGATGATGGTCAGCGAACCAAGCAGGGCCAGGTTCACGCCAAGCTGGGCATGCCAGCTGGTGGTCATGAACTCGAACAGCCCGTCATGGCCATTGGGAGCAGGGAACAGCAGGGGATCACCCTTCTGACCCTCGAGGATCTCCTTGATGCTGTGGCCGATGCCCCAGTTGGTGCGATACATGTGGCCAGCCACGATGAACAGCACCGCAATCGCCAGATGGTGATGGGCAATGTCGGTCATCCAGAGGCTGCCGGTGACAGGATTCAACCCACCTTTGAAGGTCAGGAAATCGCTGTAGGCGGCCCAGTTGCCTGAGAAGAAGGCACCCACACCTGCACCGAAACCGGGGAACAGCTGCGCGAGCAGATCCTGGTTCAGGAATTCATGGGGCAGGGGGATGTCGCTGTAGGTGGCGATGGTCTTGCCATTGAGCACCAGCGGCTTGCCGGCGTCGATGGCGTCCATCAGGGCGTTGGTGGGCAGGGACACATGCAGCAGGTGCCCAGTCCACGACAGCGATCCCAGACCCAGCAGACCTGCCAGGTGGTGGTTGAGCATCGACTCAACGTTCTGGAACCACTCCAGCTTGGGAGCTGCCTTGTGGTAGTGGAACACACCGGCATTGAGCATCAGGCCAGCCATCACCAGCGCGCCGATGGCAAGAGCCAGCAACTGGGTGGTGTTGGTGATGCCCCAGGCCCTCCACACGTGGAAGAGACCGGAGGTGATCTGAATGCCGTGGAAGCCGGCACCCACATCGCCATTGAGGATTTCCTGGCCGAACACGGGCCAAACCACCTGCGCCGAAGGCTTGACGTGCAGGGGATCGGCGAGCCAGCCGGTGTAGTTGGAGAAGCGGGCGCCGTGGAAGAAAGCGCCGCTCAACCAGATGAAGATGACGGCCAGATGGCCGAAGTGAGCCGAGAAGATCTTGCGAGAAACCTCTTCGAGGTCGCTCGTGTGGCTGTCGAAGTCGTGAGCGTTGGCGTGGAGGTTCCAAATCCAGGTGGTGGTTTTGGGACCTTTGGCCAGGCTGCGATCGAAATGTCCGGGCTTTTCGAAAAGCTCGAACGTGGCCGGAACGGGGTTCCGGTCGACCATGGCCTTGGCCTTTTCCCCACGCTCTGGTGGGCTGATGGTCATCGAGACGTTCCTCGAGGGACGGGGTCGAGGTGGCTGTGGTCCACCCCTTTGACGGCAGGACCGGACGCGAAGCGACCGGAGCTGGCCATCAGTGGGCCCCATGGCCGATCGGCCATGGGCGCCAGCCGAGCAAATGGTGGGGATTCAGAAGGGCGGAAACCGCGACCTCGGAACCCTGAAACCAGTTGCCGCGACTGGGGCTTGGGGCCCCAGATAGGGGACCGCTCGGCGCAGTATAGGGGCCGGATTCAAGCCAATTCCGGGCTCAGTTACAAAGGTTCAATCCGGGAGATCCCCAGGCCAGCACAGGCTTCTGGAGGCGAGTTCTTGATATCGACAACCAGCAATCTGCAGGAGAATCGCTGCATTCATCCTTCCATTCTCAACGGCAGCGCGTGATCAAGCGTGCGCCACCAGCCAGCAGAATGCTGGCTATCCATGCACATCACCGGGTGACGCTGCGACTTGCGTTGCGATTGCCGTTGCGATTGCCCCTCGGCGGGGCCGCATGGGCCCTGGGTCGTCCTGGCGCCGTGGGCGGCTGGAGCCGAGGTCGCAGGCGGCTGCAGGCGCTGGTGCTGCCGCTGGTGCTGGTGCTCCTGCTGCTGCCGGGCTGCGATCGGCTCGCTCGCTCGGAGCGCAGCGGCAACGACCGGCTGGTGCCCGTGGCGCCCCAGGCCCCCGCCGGCAGGCTGCAGGAATCGGCGCCGCCCGGCGCGGTGCAGCAGCTCAGCGCGGCGCTGGCCAGCCGGAATCCGCGGGTGACCGTGCTCCGCCCGGCCGCTGACACCGTGCTGCCGGCAGGCACCTGGGCCCTGGAGCTGACGCTCAAGGACTGGCCCCTCGCCCGGTCCGAAGCGCTGGGGCTGGGGCCCCATCTTGTGGTGCAGATCGACGCCGACGAGCCGCTGCGGATCAGCGACTGGGGCAGCGGCGATCCGACGACCGGGCAGCTGGTTTTGGAGATGCCGCCGCTTTCCCCAGGCAGCCACCGGCTCAGCATCTACGCCGCCCGACCCTGGGGCGAAGCGGTGAAACAACCGGGCGCAAGCACCCAGCTGGTGGTGCACCGGGTCGCCGCCGATCGTCTGAGTCAGCCACCGCCCCGCAGCCCCCAGCTGATTGCCGTCAGCCCAGCCGGGCTGGCCGAGGCCGAACCAGTGCTGATCGACTGGCTGCTGCTGGATGCCCCCCTGCAGGGGCTGCGCCAGGACGACGGTCAGTGGCGACTGCGGATCAGCGTGAATGGGGACAGCTTCCTGGTGGATCAGAACGTGCCGCTCTGGCTGAGCGGGTTCCACAACGGCAGCAATGCGGTGCTGATGGAGCTGCTCGATGGGCGGGGCGAACCGCTCAATCCCCCCTTCAGCAGCGCGGTGCGCGAAGTGCTGCTCGACCGCACCGCTCCGCGGCCCGCCTGGCTGCAGCCCCGGCTCGATGGTCAGGAGCTTGCCGTGCTGCTGGGCCAGGCGCCCGAGACGGAAACGGCCCAGCAGCCACCGGATTCGGCGGAACCTGCTGAACCCGTTGAACCTGCTGAACCCGTTGAACGTGTTGAGCCCGTTGAACCCGTTGAACCTGCTGAACCTGTTGAGCCCTCAGAGCCGGCACCCCGGGCGGATCGCAGGGCGGATGAACCCGTTTCGTCCAGCGATCAGAACGCCTCCCGTGAGGAGCAGAACCCGGCCCTCGAGCCAGGCGCCGCGCCCCTGGATGGGGTGATTGACGCCACGCCGGAACCGTCCGCCCACGCCGCCGCGCCCCTCGCTGACGGCGCTGGTCAGGCGGATGATCAGGCGGATGGCCGGGAGCAGGCGCCTGCCGCGCCGACCAGCGCCCGCAATCTGGTCCGGGAGGACGGTTCGATGATCAAGCCTGCGCCCAGGGGACCGCTCAGCGGCCTGCGCCAGCGCATCGGGTCATGAGCAGGCAAGGGGTCTGGGGGCTGTCGTTCAGCGCAGCGGGCGAGGCGCTGCTGGCCCAGCTGATCGTGGCTGGCGCCCTGGACGGGCAGCTGGACGGTTCGAGCCTGGTGTCACGGTGGGGGGACGCCGAAGCTTTTGTGGTGGTGGGCGCCTGCGGCCTGGTGGTGCGCCAGATCGCCCCTCTGCTGCAGGGAAAGCATCAGGACCCGGCCGTGGTGGTGCTCGATCCCCGCGGATGCTTCGTCATTCCCCTGCTGGGCGCCCACGGGGCGGGCGCCGATGCCCTCGGCGCACGGGTCGCCGCCGTGCTCGGGGCCCGGGTGGTGGCCACGGGCCACAGCAGCGGCCAGGGACTGCTGGCGCTCGACAGCTTCGGGAGCGCCTGGGGCTGGCGTCGCAGCCGATCCGGCGACTGGGACGATCTGATGCGCCGCGGCGCCCGCCCCGATGCGGCGATTCAGGTCTGCCAGGAGGCAGGAACGCCGCGCTGGCGCGAGCTGGAGGCGAGCCGTTCGCTGGGCTCCCACCCGGCAGCGGCGGCTCCGGATCTGTGGATCAGCGCACGACGGGGGGAGGGATGCCGCTGGCATCCCCCTTGCCTGTGGCTGGGCATCGGCTGTGAACGCGACACCAGCCTGGCGGTGCTGGAGCAGCTGGTAGACAGCCAGTTGCAGCAGCTGGAGCTGGCCCCGGAAGCGGTGGCCGGGGTGGCCAGCATCGACCGCAAAGCCGATGAACCGGCCCTGCTGGCCCTGGCGGAGCGGCGTCAATGGTCCCTGCACTGGTTGACCGCTGCCCAGCTGGCGGCGGTCAAGGTCCCCAACCCATCAGCGGCGGTGGCCGCGGCCATGGGCACGGCCAGCGTGGCCGAAGCGGCGGCCCTGCTGGCGGGCGGGCCGGACGCGACACTGCTTGCCCCCAAGCGGGTGCTGCGAAGTCAGCCCCCCGAGCGCGGTGCCGCCACCCTGGCGATCGCCAGATCAGCCGAACAATGGGCCCCTGCCGCCGGCGAACTCCATCTGGTGGGCAGCGGGCCGGGCCGGCTTGACCTGCTGACGGCCGATGCCCGCCTGGCCCTGGCCCGGGCGACCGTGTGGGTGGGCTATGGCCTCTATCTCGATCTGCTGGAGCCGCTGCGGCGACCCGATCAACTGCGCTGCGACGGCCAGCTCACCCAGGAGCGGGCCCGCTGTGACCAGGCCCTGACCCTGGCCAGCCAGGGCTTGAACGTGGCGCTGGTGTCATCCGGCGACAGCGGCATCTATGCGATGGCAGGGCTCGCTCTGGAGCTGTGGCTGCAGCAACCGGCCGGCGCGCGACCCCAGTTCTCCGTGCATCCCGGCATCTCGGCGCTGCAACTGGCTGCGGCACGGGCCGGCGCGCCGCTGATGCACGACTTCTGCACCATCAGCCTCAGCGACCGGCTCACCCCCTGGAGCGTGATTGAACGGCGCCTCGAGGCGGCGGCCGCAGGCGACTTCGTGGTGGCGCTCTACAACCCCCGCTCCCGCGATCGCGACTGGCAACTCAGTCGCGCCTGCGACATCCTGCGCACCCACCGTCCAGACGAGACCCCGGTGGTGCTGGCCCGCCAGCTGGGACGGGCAGAGGAACGGGTGAGCCTCCACACCCTGGCCAGCCTGCCCCTCGCCCAGGTGGACATGCTCACCCTGGTGCTGGTGGGCAACAGCACCAGCCGCAGCCAGGACGGCTGGATGGTCACCCCGAGGGGCTACCCCGGCGCGGAACTCGTCTGAATGGCCCGGGAGTGGCCCGGGAGTGGCCCGGGAGTGGCCCGCCACGGCAAAGGCCGGAGCTCAAAAGGCCGGACAGCCAACAGCTGGCAGATCGGATGGGGGGAAGGATCATCGCCCTCCGCCGCCATTTCTTGCGACGCTCGCCCGACCAGACAAGCTCCGGAATCCAGGCCATTCAGCAGCGTCTGCACTCAGCAGCTTCTGCAGACAGCAGCGTCTGAATCGATTGGAAGCCCAGGGGGGATCTGGCTCAAAATCGGGATGACAGGATTCGAACCTGCGGCCCCTTCGTCCCGAACGAAGTGCGCTACCAAGCTGCGCTACATCCCGATGGGCTGAGCTTACGTGATCACCATCAGGCCGGCCCAGCGGCGCGCGGGGTTTCTAAAGTCGCCAGATCCAGTGCTGCGCTTGCGTTGATCACTCCCAGCAAACCGGAGTGGCTCCGGGTCAAAGCACCTCAGCGGGAGCGCATCGGCGCCGTTGCGGACCTGCTGAGCGACCTCAGGCTGAACACGGTGTGCCAGGAGGCCAGCTGCCCGAACATCGGCGAATGCTTCGCCGGCGGTACGGCCACCTTTCTGATCATGGGGCCGGGCTGCACCCGCGCCTGCCCCTACTGCGACATCGACTTCGACAAGAGCGTGCGGGCGCTGGACCCGACCGAGCCGGAACGGCTGGGGGAAGCCGTCCAGCGGCTGGGGCTGAGCCATGTGGTGATCACCTCGGTCAACCGCGACGACCTTGACGATGGTGGGGCCAGCCAGTTCGTGGCCTGCATCGAACAGGTGCGCCGGCTCTCACCGCTCACCACGATCGAGCTGCTGATCCCCGATTTCTGCGGTGACTGGAATGCGCTGGCCGCGGTGATGGCGGCGGCTCCGGATGTGCTCAACCACAACATCGAAACCGTGCCGCGGCTCTATGGACGGGCCCGGCCGCAGGGCATCTACGAACGCTCGCTGGAGCTTCTGGCTCGCGTGCGCGAAGGATGGCCCCGCGCTTACACCAAATCCGGCCTGATGGTGGGCCTTGGCGAGGACGACGGGGAAGTGCTCGCGGTGATGGCCGATCTCCGTCGCCATGCCGTCGACATCGTCACCATCGGCCAATACCTGTCACCGGGGCCGAAGCATCTGCCGGTGGATCGGTTTGTCACTCCGGAGCAGTTTGACCAGTACCGCGAGCATGGCGAAGGGCAGCTGGGCTTCCTGCAGGTGGTGAGCAGCCCGCTCACCCGCAGCAGCTACCACGCCGGTGAGGTGCAGCGGCTGATGCGGGAGCATCCGCGCTAGGCCGTCACCGCCTGCCTCTCTTCCAGGCCCATGGCCGCCTTCTCACTGGGGGGCACCAGCAGTTTGAAGCGGCCCTTCCAGCTGGACCAGTCGGCCAGGATCGCCGCGGCCTTGGCACTGCCGGTGAGCTCCAGATGGGCCTCCAGCAGCGGCTTAAGCAGCGCTTCCTGCTCGGGGGTGGTGAGCGGGCAGATGGCCACGGTCTCGGGATTCACCCGCGCCACCAGGCCACTGGATTCATCAAGGATGAAGACAACGCCACCGGTCATGCCGGCCGCCACGTTTCTGCCGGTGCCGCCCAGCACCACCACCACGCCGCCCGTCATGTACTCGCAGCAGTGGTCGCCGGCCCCTTCCACCACGGCGGCGGCGCCGCTGTTGCGCACGGCGAAACGCTCGCCGGCCCGACCGAGGGCGAACAGTTCGCCGCCGGTGGCGCCGTAGAGGCAGGTGTTACCCAGGATCACCTGATGGCCGGGGTCGTTGCCGCCGGCGGCGGGCACCAGGCTGATGCGGCCACCGTTGATGCCCTTGCCCACGTAGTCGTTGGCCTCCCCCACCAGGCGGAGGTTCATGCCCTGAACAGCGAAGGCACCGAAACTCTGGCCGGCCGCGCCCTGGAAGGTGAGGTCAAGCTGGCCACTGAAGCCCTTGTTGCCGTGGCGGGCGGCGATCTCCCCGCCCAGGCGGGCGCCGACGCTGCGGTCGGTGTTGACGATCGCCAGGGTGCGGGCCACGCGGCCGTGCCCCTCGATCGCCGCCTGCACCTCGGCATCGGCCAGCAGCTGGTCTTCCAGCACGGGACCGTTGCCATGGGCTGCGGCGGCGTGGCACAGCCAGCTGCGCTCGGCGGCAGCGGCGATCGGCTCCAGCAGGCAAGACAGATCCAGTGCCTGGGTTTTGACCAGCTGCACGGCACGGGGCTGCAACAGCTCGGTGCGACCGATCAGATCCTCGAGCCGGGCCACCCCCAGCACGCTCAGCAGCTGGCGCACCTCCTCGGCCACGAACAGAAAGAAGTTCACCACATGCTCGGGGATGCCGGTGAAGCGCTTGCGCAGGGCCTCCTTCTGGGTGGCCACGCCCACCGGGCAGTTGTTGGTGTGGCAGACGCGGGCCATGATGCAGCCCTCGGCGATCATCGCAATCGAGCCGAAGCCGTATTCCTCGGCTCCGAGCAGGGCGGCAATGATCACATCCCAGCCGGTCTTGAGGCCGCCGTCGGCCCTCAGCAGCACCCGGTCGCGCAGGCCGTTCTCCAGCAGGGCGCGGTGCACTTCGGTGAGGCCCAGTTCCCAGGGGCTGCCGGCGTGCTTGATCGAGCTCAGCGGTGACGCGCCGGTGCCACCGTCGTGCCCGGAGATCTGGATCACGTCGGCGTTGGCCTTGGCCACCCCGGCGGCAATCGTGCCGATGCCGATCTCGGCCACCAGCTTCACGCTCACCTTGGCGGCCGGATGCACCTGGTGCAGGTCGTGGATCAGCTGGGCCAGATCCTCGATCGAATAGATGTCGTGGTGGGGCGGCGGCGAGATCAGGGGTACGCCGGCCTTGCTGTTGCGCAGCCAGGCGATGTAGGGATCCACCTTCGGCCCGGGCAGCTGGCCGCCCTCGCCGGGCTTGGCCCCCTGGGCCACCTTGATCTCCAGTTGCCGGGCGCTGCGCAGGTATTCGGGGGTCACGCCGAAGCGGCCGGAAGCGATCTGCTTGATGGCTGAGCAGGCGGTGTCGCCGTTGCGCAGGCCATTGAGCGTGGGCAGGGTGGCCGAGCGACCCTCGCCGTCCACATCGCTGAGGGGATGGAAGCGGGCCGGATCCTCGCCGCCCTCGCCGCTGTTGCTCTTGCCGCCGATGCGGTTCATCGCCACCGCCAGCACCTCATGGGCCTCGCGCGAGAGGGCGCCCAGGCTCATGCCACCGGTGCAGAAGCGCTCGCAGATGCTTTCCACGCTCTCCACCTGATCGAGCGGCAGGGGCTGGGCGGCCGGTTTGAGCTCCAGCAGGTCACGCAGGGCCGTGACCGGGCGATGTTCCAGCAGGGTTTTGTAGGTGGAGAAGTGGTCGTAGCCGGGGCCCGCCGCCACCGCCGCGTGGAGAGCCTTGGCCATCTCCGGGCTGTTGAGGTGGTACTCGCCACCGGTGCGGTATTGCACAAAGCCCATGAACTCGAGCTTGCTGCGGTTGAGCTCAGGGAAGGCCTTGGCGTGGAAGCTCAGGGTTTCACTGGCCAGCTCGCTCAAGCTCAGGCCCGCCACCCGGCTGGTGGTGCCCTTGAAGGCCAACTCGATCAGGTCGGCGCCGATGCCGATGGCCTCGAAGATCTGGGCGCCGTGATAGCTGGCCAGCAGCGAAATGCCGATCTTGGAGAGAATCTTGCGCAGGCCATCTTCCAGGGCCTTGCGCACATTCGCCTGCACCAGATCGGCGGTGAGGGCGGGCAGCTTGCCGCGCTCAATGTTGGTTTGCACCTTGGGCTGGGCCAGCCAGTGGCGGGCCGTTTCCCAGGTGAGCCAGGGACAGACGGCGCTGGCGCCGTAACCGATCAGGCAGGCCAGGTGGTGGGTGCTCCAGCACTGGGCCGTATCGACCACCAGGGAGGTCTGCAGGCGCAGGCCCAGGTTGAGCAGGTGGTGGTGCACGGCGCCCACCGCCAGCAACGGCGGCATGGAGGTGCTGGTGGCGGTGAGGCCGCGATCGGAGAGAACCAGGATCTGACTACCGCTGTGCACGGCCGCCTCGGCCTCCGCCTTGAGGCGCTCCACCGCCGTCGCCAGGCCGCCCGGACCTTCGGTGACGGGCAGCAGCGTGGAGAGGGTGGTGAGGCTCAGGCCCTGTTGACCGATGGCCACCAGCTCTGCCTCATTGAGAATCGGGCTGGCCAGATGCAGCACCGCCGCCGCACCGGCCTCCGGCTTGAGCGGGGAGCCGCGCTTGCCCAGATGCATCTCCAGGCTCATCACCAGCTTTTCCCGCAGCGGATCGATCGGCGGGTTGGTGACCTGGGCGAAGCGCTGCTTGAAATAGTCGTAGAGCAGGTGGGGCTTACCGGAGAGCACCGCCAGGGGGATGTCGTCGCCCATGCAGTAGGTGGGCTCCTTGCCGGCGCCGGCCATGTCCTCGATCACGAGGTCGAAGTCCTCCGCGGTGAAGCCGAAGGCGGTCTGCAGCTGCAGCAGCTCCAGATCGCCCAGCTGGCGCTCCTGGGTCCAGGGCTGGGCCGCCAGGCTGCGGCGGTTGTCCGCCAACCACTGGCCATAGGGATGGCGGGAGGCCACCTCGGCCTTCACGTCCCAGTTGCGCAGCAGGCGGCCGTGCTCCAGATCCACAGCCAGCATCTGACCGGGGCCGAGGCGGCCCTTCTCGATGATGCGGCTCTCCTCCAGCTCCACCACGCCGGTTTCGCTGCCCATCACCACGAAGCCATCGTTGGTGATGCAGTAGCGGGCCGGGCGCAGGCCGTTGCGGTCGAGGGTGGCGCCGACGCTGCGGCCATCGGCGAACACCAGCAGGGCAGGCCCATCCCAGGGCTCCTGGGTGCAAGCGGAATACTCATAGAAGGCCTGGATCTCCGGCTTGTCGGCCAGCTCCGGCTGGTCGCGAAAGGCCTCCGGCACCAGCGTGAGCAGGCTCTCGGTGATCGGCCGGCCGCTGCGCACCAGCAGCTCCAGGGTGGCGTCGAGATTGGCTGAGTCGCTGAAGGCGGCATTCACCACCGGCCTGAGGTCGGCGGCAGCGTCTCCCCAGACCGCATCCAGGCTGGCCTCCGCAGCCCGGGCCCAGTTGAGGTTGCCCAGCAGGGTGTTGATCTCGCCGTTGTGCCCCAGCAGGCGCATGGGCTGGGCCAGGGGCCAGCGGGGCAGGGTGTTGGTGCTGAAGCGGCGGTGGTAAACAGCGAAGGTGACGGCGAAGCGCGCATCGCGCAGATCCGCGAAGAACCGCGCCAGCACCTCGGAGCGCACCATGCCTTTGTAGACGACGGTGCGGCTGCTGAGGGAGGCGAAATAGAGGTCGCCGGAGCGCGCGGCGAACTGGGCGCGGGCCCGGTCGCCGCAGCGGCGACGCAGGCGGAACAGCAGCCCCTCAAGAGCATCGCCGCCCTCCTCGGCGGCCAGCAGCCACTGTTCGATCACCGGCGCGGTGTCGCGCGCCAGCGGCCCCAGCACGGCCGGATCGACCGGCACTGCCCGCCAGCCCAGGCTGCGCAGGCCCAGGCGGGCAGCCTCCTCATTGCAGAACGCCCGGGCCTGCTCGCGGCGCGCATCGTCCGCCGGCATGAACACCATGCCCAGGCCCCGCGCCAGGCCGGACGCCGCCGCCGCCTCCGGCCAGACGGCCTCCAGATAGGTCCAGGGAATCCCGCAGAGCACGCCGGAACCATCGCCGGAATCGCCATCGCCGCCGCAGCCGCCGCGATGCTCCATGCAGCCCAGGCCGCGCAGAGCCTGCTGCAGCACCCAGTGGCTGGCCTCCCCTTTCAGATTCGCCAGGAAGCCCACGCCGCAGGCGTCTTTCTCGCCGGCCACAGCCGCCGGAGCCGGACTGTCGATGTGGGGCCAAACAGGGCGCGAAAACTGGGGCATGACCAGATGGGTTCCGGCGGAAAATCTGAACGTGAGGGCGGTGAAGGCGGTGCCGCAGGGACAAGGGGGGCGCTAACGCAGAAGCCCCCGCTGACGCCAAGGGGCGGACAGCCGCTGGAGGCGGTTCCGTCCAGGCTGCGGCCCTGAAACCGCTGTCGCTGTGCACCCGAGAGCAAGGCAACAGGAAATCCTGAATGCGCTGCAACAGATGAACCTCAGATCCTAGGGACAGGCCTCCCGATTGACGTCGCTAGCGTCAAGCGCGTACCGGCTCCCCCAGGCCATGGCGACCTGCCCGTCCACCCGCCGATCGCGGTTGCGGTTCAGCGCGGCTGGCAGCCGGATCGGGGCCGTCGCCGCTGGTATCGCCCTGGGGCTGGCTCCGCTCCAGGCCGGCGGCGCGCCCCGCAGCCTCCCGGCTGTGACGCCCCCCCCTCCGGTGCGGGCGGCCCCGAGCGCTGATCTGCGCAACGGCACCATCGTGCGAATCAACGGCCGCCGCCAGCAGGCGCTGTGGCGCTGGATCGGGGGCGACAGCCCGCGGGCGCTCTGGCTGCCCCTGGAAGTGCTGCAGAACCAGCTTGGCGTCAGCAGTCGCAGCCTGCCCGACGGAAGCCTCGACCTGGAATGGTTTGGTCAGCCCCTGAGGGTGGCTGCCGCCGACCAGCAGGCCCTGGCCGATGAGGTGGCGCTTGATGCCCTGCCACTGCTGCGGGAGGTGGGCGTGCGGTTCGGGGTCGACGGCGACCAGCTGCGGCTCGATCTCGCCAACGCCAGCCTGCTGCAGCTGCGCAGTGCCGCGCAGGCCAACGGTCGCCGGATCGTGCTGGATCTCTCCGGCCCGGCCCTGGTGCGCCAGGAGGGCAGCGACCTGCTGCTCGGCCTCAGCGGCAGCGACGCCCTGCTCGCTCAACTGCGGGAGCTTGGTCTGTCGGCACGGCCGGTCGGCGCCGACCTGGCCCTGCGCAGCCCGGCCGGGCCACCCCTGCGCGTGTTCACCCTGGGAGGTCCCAACCGGGTGGTGATCGACATCCCCGGCGGCTCCCCCGGGGCGCCGCGCCAGCAGGAGCCGCCAGCACCGATCGACCCGCGTCTGCAGGCCCTGCTGGGGCGGAGCGTGCGCTGGGACCGCGTCAGCCGCAGCGGCATCCGGATCAACGCCGTTCGGGTGGAGCCGCGCAACGGTCCCCTGCGCCTGACACCGCTGATTCCCAGCACCGGCATGCAGGGACTGGTGACCCTGCCGCAGCTGGCCCAGCAGAATCAGGCGCTGGTGGCGATCAACGGTGGCTACTTCAACCGGGTGCGCCAGCTGCCCCTGGGGGCGCTCAGGCAGAACGGCCGCTGGCTGTCCGGGCCAATCCTCAACCGGGGCGTCGCGGCCTGGAGCGGCCGGGAGCTGCCCCGCTTCGGGCGTCTCAGCCTGCAGGAGTGGCTGAGCGGACCGAATGGCACGTCCCTGCCCCTGGTCGTGGTGAACAGCGGCTACGTGCAGCGCGGCATCAGCCGCTATGACGATGCCTGGGGGCCCACCTACCAGGCCCTGAGCGGCCAGGAGACCGCCCTGCTGCTGCGCCAGGGGGTGGTGCAGGAGCGGCTGGAAGCCGCCCAGCTGGAACGGGGCGTGCCCCTGCGCCGGGGCGAGATGCTGCTGGTGGGCCGCGGCGGCGCCGCCCTGCCCTGGAACAGGGGCGATCGCCTCCAGCTCACCAGCCGGCCCAGTTCAGGCCTGGGCGAGGCCGAGCAAGTGATCGGCGGCGGACCGCTGCTGCTGCAGAACGGCCGACTGGCGCTCAATGGGGGCGCCGAAGCCTTCTCCGCCAGCTTCCTGCGTCAGGGCGCGCCCCGGTCGGTGCTCGCCAGCGACGGACTGGAGGTGTGGCTCCTGACCCTGGAGGGGGAGAACGGACCAGGACCCACTCTGGAGGAGACCGCCCGGGTCCTCCTCCAGCTCGGCCTGCGCGATGCCCTCAACCTCGACGGCGGCAGCTCCACCGGCCTGGTGCTCGGAGGCAGCCTGCAGGTGAAGGGGCGGGGGGTGGCCGGCCGCGTGCACAACGGCGTGGGCCTGGTACCGCCATGAATGTGCCCCTGCGGCTGTGCCGCTGCGAGGATTCGGGAGTCGATCCCTGCCGCAGCACGCGGCCCCCTGCCATGCCGAAGGGCCACAGCCTGCGCCTGACCGCCGCCGCTGCCGCCGAACTGGGTCGCCAGGCAGCCGTGGCCGGCACACCGGGCCTGATGCACCTCGACCTGCAGCCAAACGGTTGCGCCGACTGGACCATCCGGCTGCGCCCCGGCCACCTGGCGGGCGTGCCCATCGCCCGTGCCGATGGGCTGACGCTCTACGCCCCGGGGGAGCAGGTGGGGCTGCTGGCCGGCCTGAATCTCGATTACCGGGGTGATCTCAGCGGTGGCGGCTTTCTGGTGCGGGGCCAGGAGGGAGTGACCAGTTGCGCCTGCGGAGCGGCCTTCAGCCGACGCCCTGGCTGAGGGGGGAGGCGACCCAGTAAGGTGGCGGATTGTCGAAATCGTTCGAACGTCAGCCCACAGCGTTCGACCTCTGATCCCGGCTTAAACGAACCCGGCCACACCGGCCCCCGACCTACCGGCCCTCGATGCCAACCATTCAGCAGCTGATCCGCACAGAGCGGCAGAGTCTCACCCGCAAGACCAAATCGCCGGCCCTGCGGGCTTGCCCGGAGCGCCGTGGCGTGTGCACGCGCGTGTACACCTCCACCCCCAAAAAGCCGAACTCGGCCCTGCGCAAGGTCGCGCGTGTGCGCCTCACCTCCGGATTCGAGGTGACCGCCTACATCCCCGGCATCGGCCACAACCTGCAGGAG
>CAMDLO010000007.1 GCA_945901765.1 Cyanobium sp. NIES-981
TCGAGCATGCCGGCAGCGGCCTGCTCCCGGATCCAGCGGTCGTTCTTGAGCATCGGCGGACGGCTAGAGGCCGCGACGGAGCTGGGTGACCTGATCGGCCATGGCCATCAGTTCCGGCGCCATCGCCGGCCCCGTCAGGATGACATCCATCCGGGCCGGACGCTGCTCGAGGGTCTCCAGCACGGCGGCAGCACGGAGATAACCGAGCTCCACCGCCAGAGCCAGTTCGTCGAGCACCATCAGATCGACCGCATCCGCCAGCAGCTGCTCACGGCTGAACTCCCAGAGCTCCGCCACCGCCTGCAGCACCTCCTGCGGATGGGCAGCCGCCGGCTCGGCCAGACAGGCCGGCACCGCCGGGCGCAGCCAGCGCAGGCGGCCATTCAGCCACGGACTCGCACCGACGCCCTGATCGACGCCGCCCTTGAGAAACTGACAGATCAGCACGCGGCTGCCGAGGCCCGCCGTGCGCAGGGCCTGACTGAGCACGGTGGCGAAGCTGCCCCTGAAGGGGGCGGTGTGGATCTGCAGCAGCCCCTCCGGCTGGGCCACCAGGCGCAGATGGGCGACACCGGCGGGGCCAGCAGCCGGGAGGGGGCGATGGGCCGGGGTGGCGGGAAGCGCCCCCGGTGCAAGACCCGCCTGGGCCAGGGATGGACGGCGCGCCGGCACGGAGGCGGGAAGACTGGCGGTCATGCGGTCGTGGCGACGCAGGCCTGAATGTAGCGGCCGTGTGCGTCATCACAAGCGGATCACACCATCCCTGGTGCATACGTTTGCACTACCGGCCCTGCCCCCACTGGCGGCGGTCCCAAAGCGTGTGCGTTGCTACAAGGGCAAGGGAACACGATCCTTAAGGTCCGGCCATCTGCCAGCCCGTTCTCATGGTCGGCGCCACGCGCGGCGGGTTCAGCCGCACCGCCAGCACGCCCAGCACAGGCGCCCCCGGCGCCGTCACCGGCATCGGCAGCGCCAGCCAGGGAACCCCCACCCTGCTGGAGGTGATCCGGGATCTGAACGGCAGCAGCGTCGACACGATCGAACGCGGCAAGACCATCTTTTTCCCCGGCGACCCTGCCGAGCGGGTGTACCTGCTCCGCCGCGGGGCCGTGCGGCTCTCCCGGGTGTACGAGAGCGGCGAGGAGATCACCGTGGCCCTGCTGCGCGAGAACAGCCTGTTCGGGGTGCTGTCGCTGCTCACCGGCCAGCGCTCTGACCGCTTCTACCACGCCATCGCCTTCACCCGGGTGGAGCTGGTCACGGCACCGGCCACCTCCGTGCGCAAGGCGATCGAGCAGGACGCCAGCGTGGGGCTGCTGCTGCTGCAGGGCCTCTCCTCGCGCATCCTGCAGACCGAAACGATGATCGAGACCCTCACCCACCGCGACATGAGCTCGCGGCTGGTGAGCTTCCTGCTGGTGCTCTGCCGCGACTTCGGCGTGCCCGGCAACGAGGGCATCACGATCGACCTGCGCCTCTCCCACCAGGCAATCGCCGAGGCGATCGGCTCCACCCGGGTGACCATCACCCGGCTGCTGGGGGACCTGCGCCAGGAAGGGCTGCTGCAGATCGACCGCAAGAAGATCACCGTCTTCGACCCGATCGCCCTGGCCAAGCGGTTCAACTGAGCGGCGGCGGGTGAAGGCGGGAGATACTGGGCCCACTCGGGCAAAGCCGTGTCGGGCTGGCTGCTGATCCTGGCGCTGCTGCTGCTCGGGGGAGTGCTCTCCACCCTGGGCGACCGGCTGGGCAGCCGTGTGGGCAAGGCCCGGCTCAGCCTGTTCAACCTGCGGCCCAAGCACACCGCGGTGGTGATCACCGTGCTCACGGGCAGCCTGATCAGCGCCATCTCCCTCGGCCTGATGCTGCTGGTGAGTGAGCGGCTGCGCACCGGCCTGTTCGAGCTGGACCGCCTCGAAGAGCGGGTGCATCGCAGCCGCCAGCAGCTGGCCACCAGCCAGGCCCAGCTGCAGGCCAGCCAGGCCGAGGTGGCCGCCAGCCGCACCCGGCTGCGGGCCAGTCGGGCCGAGGTGGCACGGGCCCTGCAGGGTCAGCAGCGGGTGCGACAGGAACTGCAGCAGGCCCAGCAGCGCTCGGCCCAGCTGCGGCAGGAGCTGGCCCCCCTGCAGGCGCAGCGTGCCCGGCTGGAGCAGGAGCGGGCGCGGCTCAGCGGCGAAGTCCAACGGCGCGACGGTGAGATCCGCAAGACCGAGACCCAACTGGCGGAACTGACCCGCCGCATCGCCACCGGCTCCAAGGAGCTGGAGGCACTCGAGCAGAACCTGATCGCCCTGCGCCGCGGCGATGTGGTGATCACCAGCGGCCAGCCGCTGGCCAGCGCCAAGGTGAAACTCGAGCGGCCGTCCCAGGCGCGGGAGGTGATCACAGCCCTGTTGCAGCAGGCCAACCTGAATGCCTTCCGCAAGGTGCTGCCCGATGAACCGCCGAACCGTCAGATCCTGCTCGTGCCCACCAGCGACATCAACAAACTGGAGGAGATGCTCAGCCTGCCGGGCAGCTGGGTGGTGAGCATCCGCTCCGCCGCCAACGTGCTGCTGGGGGAGAAGCAGGTGCTGGCCTTTCCCGATCTGCGGCCGAACCGGGCGGTGGTGAGCGCGGGCCAGAGCCTGGCGAGCACCACCCTGGAGGGCGATCTGCGCGATCCCGTTCAGATCGCCCGGCGCCTGAACCTGCTGCTGGCCGCGGCCTATGCCCGGGTGCAGCGACAGGGCAGCCTGGTGGATGGCCTCCAGGTTGATCCGGGTGGCCTCACCCGACTGACCCGCACGCTGAGCGACCGACCTGCCGGTCAGATGGTGCAGGTGGAGGCGGTGGCCCTCAGGGCTGCGGAGACCCCCGACCCGATCAGCGTTGAGCTGCGTCTGGGCCGTGACGGCGATCCGCGCCCGGCGCCACTGCGGCCATGAACGCTCCGGCACCGCCGCGACTGGCCGGACTCGACCCCGGCAGCAGCAAATGCGGCCTGCTGCTGGCCGACCGCGACAGCCGCACCGTGCTGGCAGCGGCCATCCTGCCGCCGGCGGCGGCGCTGCACCAGCTGCAGCTCTGGCAGGCGCAGGGCATGGCCCTGGTGGTGCTGGGTGACGGCACTGGCAGCGCCAGCTGGCTGACCCCGCTGCGGTTGAGCGGCATCCGCACCGAGCAGGTGGACGAGCGCGGCACGACCCTGGCAGCCCGCCAGCGCTACTGGCAACTGGAGGGCCGCCGCAGCTGGCAGCGCTGGCTGCTGCCGGCCGGATTGCGGTTGCCCCCCCGGGACATTGACGACGTGGTGGCACAGCTGCTGCTGGAACGGCACCTGCACCACCCCCTGAGCCGTGGCCGGATCACGGTGGACCGCCAGCTGCGGGGCAATGCCGCTGCGCCCTAGAAACGGCCCCGTACGGTGAAGGCATAGTCACCACCAGGCTCCAGCGCGTAGTCGCTGCGCAGCAGGAAGCGCAGCAGGGCATCCTGGATCAGGGCCCGGCCCAGGGATGGCTCGACCTGCAGGTCACCGCGATCGAATGCCCAGCGGAAGCTCCAGTGAAAGCTGCCCGCGCTGACCTCCCCCTCCAGGACCCGTTCGCTGAAGCTCTGGTGCAGCACCCTCAGGCGGGCGGTGGTGGCAGGCAGGCGGGACATCGGTTGGGGCTGGAGCGCTCAGGCGGGCCCGGGCTGGGGGCGAAACCCGTTCAGTCTGTTTCCAGCCCGCTCCAGACCGAGCCGCTGAATCAGGCCGATGCCGGCGACTACTTCCGTGAGCACATCCCGCAGCAAAGGCTGCTCGGCCGCGGTGAACCGGCCGAGCACGTGACCGATCGTGCGGGCGCGGCGCTCGACCGGATCGGTGGCCGGCGCGCCGATGCCGATGCGAAGCCGGGGGAAATCCTGGGTGCCCAGATGGCTGATGGCGCTGCGCAGGCCGTTGTGGCCGCCGGCACTGCCACCGGCACGCAACCGCAGCCGGCCCAGGGGCAGATCCATGTCATCCACCAGCACCAACAGCTGGGCTGGCTGCAACGAAAACCAGTCGAGGGCCGCACGGATCGAACGGCCGCTCTCATTCATGAAGGTCTGGGGCATCAGCAGTCGCAGGCGGCTGGAGCCCTGGCCCACATCGGCGCACAACCCCTGCAGGCGGGCATTGAACCGAAAGGAGCCGGCGTGGTCGGCGGCCAGCTGCTCCAGGGCCATGAAACCAACGTTGTGGCGCGTGCCGGCGTAGCGATCACCGGGATTGCCGAGGCCGACCACCAGCCTGAGCTCGGACGCGGCCGGATCAGCCGGCTGGGGCATCGGACCCTGCCGATGGGGAAGGCGACGGAGCAGGCCCGTTGTGCTCCTGCCCCGGTTCAGCCAGAGGGTCGCCACCGACCCGTGTCGGCTGGAGAACAGCAGAGTAAGGGGGTTCGGCCTGAAGCGGCTCGGCTCCAGCGGTGACTTCGACCAAGGCCTCAGCGGTGGGCTCGGCGGTGGCTTCTACCGTGGATTCGACCGAGGCTTCGACCGTGGCGATCGCCGTGCGGAACTCCTTCTCGAATTCAGAGGAGGCTGATTGGAACCCCTTGAGCGTGCGCCCGAGGGTGCGCCCCAGCTCGGGCAACCGCTTGGGGCCGAACACCAGCAGGGCAATGGCGGCAATCACCGCCATCTCGGGCAAGCCGATACCGAAGACGTTCATCGCAACAGAGAACCGGGCGGGCGGAGCGGATCAGCCTGCGCCGTTCCAGTTGACCTTGATGCCTTCCAGCAGCAGCGACTGGTTGTACAGCTGCAGGATCACCAGCAGGAACACCAGGAAGAGAACCATGAACAGACCCATCACCGGGGTGGTCCCCCAGCCGGGCACAACCTTGCCGTACTCGGAATTGAGCGGACGCAGCAGATCACCGAGACGGGTGCGTTGAGCCATGACTGCTTGGGCCTCTCAGGCAGGGAATCGCGCTGGTTACTGTAAGGGCCAAGTCCGCCCGAATGGGGGGCTGTCGAGACTCTTGACGCTCACCGTTCACAGCCCACCCTCCCCTCTGCCCTGATGGATCCCAGCAGCACCGGCTCTCCCGCCCTGTCCGTGGCGATCACCGTGCTGGTGGTTCTGCTGGGTCTCACCGGCATGGGGATCTATCTCGCCTTCGGCCCCCCTTCCAAGGGCTTGACCGACCCGTTCGATGACCACGACGACTGACGGGAACAGGGCAGCGGCGCGCCCCAAGCCGTGACTGTCAACAGCCGTGACTGTCAACAGCCGTGACTTTCAACAGCCGTGCCTGTCAACAGCCGTGCCTGTCAACAGCCGTGCCTATCAACAGTGCCTATCAACGGTGCCTGTCAACAGGGTCGCAGCCGCCAGAAGCCCAGGCCCCAGGGAGCCAGCTCCAGGCAGGGCCCGCTCCGGCCGCCGGGCGGCAGAGCCTGATCCAGTCCATCCAGGCGCGCCTGCATCGCCCAGTGCGGGCCGACGTCGATGCGCAGGCGGCAGGGGGTGAGATTGGCAAGGCTGATCACGGCTTCGCCGCCGGCCAGGGGGCGCAGACCCAGGAATTGCACGCCGTTCGGCAGGGGCGGCAGCCCGTGGCGCCGGCCCTCAGGCCGGGGGCGATCCCCCACCAGCGGCCGCAGCCACAGGGGCTCCCGGAAAGCCTGCGCCTGCTCGGGCACTCCGGCGGCACACCAGCCGGGCGCACAGGGCAGCAGGGCCAGGCGCTGCCGCACCCAGCCGTTGTCGGCGCCGGGATCGGGCCAGGTCGGCCCCCGCAGCAGCGACACGCCCAGTCGATCAGGGCTGGCTGACACGCCCTGGGGACCGTCCAGCAACAGCGCCAGTCCGGCAGCGGGGGTGCAGGAGGCCAGCCAGCTCACGGCCGCCACCTCCCAGCGCGCCTGCTCCCGAGGGGTGACCGCCTCAGCTGGCCGCTCCAGCACGCCGCCGCTGGTATCTGCGGCCCAGCGGTCAGCGCGCCTGCCCAGCGGCACCTCCAGCCGCAGCAGTTCGTGGCGCTGGCGCCAGTGCACGCTCAGCACCAGCTCCAGCCAGGGCGTGCCCGCCAGCAGCCGGCCATCGAGCCGCACCGGACTGTCGCCCACCCGCCCCCGCCAGCTGAAGCGAGCGCAGAGAGGCCCCTGCTCCAGCCATTGCGGCTCGTCGTGCCAACGCCAGGGCAAGGGTCGATCGCCGTAATCGGTGGCCAGATCCCAGGCGTCCCAGAACTCACCCCGATCGCCGTAACGGCACCAGGCCAGGGGCGCCGCCAGCTGGCCCGCACCATGGCGATCAAACACCTGCTCCACCCCGGCAGCACCGAGCTGCACGCTGATCAGCCCATTCCCCGCCCGCAGGCCTTCCACCCACACCGGCGCCTCGATCGGTGACATCTCGAGGGGTGACTTCTCGATGGGTGACTTCTCGATCGCTGGCGCCGCCCGGCGCTGCAGCGACAGGGCGGTGAGTCCGCCGAGGGCAGGCAGCTGCACCCAGGTGCCACCGCCCGGGGCCGGCTGCGCGGGCAGCGGTTGTCCATCCGCCCACCAGGTGCCGGCAGGCAGGCGCAGGGTGCGACGGCGCGACTGCAGGGGCTGGAGCTGCGCCACCCACCAGCCTGCCGAGCCAAGCCAGATCTGCAGGGCCCGGTCCCGCTGCTGACGGGCCTGGCGCCGGGCCGCACGCCATTGCGGTTCCGCCTGCGCAAACACCTCCGGCACCGAGGTGCCGGGCAGGATGTCGTGGAACTGCTGGAACAGCAGCGGCCGCCAGTCCGCTCCCGGGTTTGCGCTGTGGTCTCGGGGGCCGGCCTTCCCAGCTGCCAACCCAGCTGCCAACCCACCGGCCAACGCCGCTGCCAGATCGGCCTCGCGCAGCAACCGCTCCAGCGTGCGGTTGTGGCGCTTCTGATCGGGCCGACTGGTGGCGCAGCCGCGGTGCAGCTCCAGATACAGCTCATCGCGCCACACCGGCAACCTGCCGGCATGAACCGCCAGATCCGCGAGATGGGAGCGCAGGCTGCCGTGACGCTGCGGAGCCGCCTCCGGCTGGCAATCCCAGAGCGCCAGCTGCTCCAGCATCTCGGCGGTGGGCCCACCACCGTGGTCGCCCATGCCGGGCAACCACAGACAGCGGGCCAGGCCGGTGCCGGCCTGCCAGGCCAACCTCTCCCGTTCCATCGCCAGCGGGTCGCCATCGGTGCCGATCGGAGCGGTCATCAGCGCCAGGGTTTCGCTGCCGCAGCGGGCGCGCCAGCGGAACAGCCGATGCGGAAACGGATTGGTGGCGTTCCAGAACAGCTTGTGGGTGCAGAACCAGCGCACCCCGGTTGCCGCCGCCACGGCGGGCAAGCCGGCCCCGAAGCCGAAGCTGTCCGGCAACCAGGCCAAAGCGTGGCTGAGCTCGGGGAAGCGACGCCGACTGTCGGTCTGACCCAGCTGGAACTGGCGCAGCAGGGAGGCGGTGCTGATCAGCACGCAATCGGTCTCCACCCAGGGGCCGTTGATCGGCTCGAAGCGTCCGGAGCGCACCGCCTGCTGCAAGCGCTGCCACAGGGCGGGACGGTGCTGCTCCAGCCAGGCGTAGAGCGCGGGGGTGGAGTGGGCGAAATGCAGCTGGGGGAACCGCTCCAGCAGATCGAGCACGGAGGCGAAGGTGCGCTCCGCGGCCTGCCAGGTGTCGGCCACCGGCCAGAGCCAGGCGAGATCGAGATGGGCATGACCCAGCACGTGGAAGCCGGCGCCGGCGGGCGGCAGCGGTGGCTGGCCGGCCTCCTGCCGCAACCGCACCAGCTCCCGGCGGGTGGCGGCCAGCACCCCCAGCGGATCGGCCGGATCGAGGGGCTCCAGCTCAAGACGGCTGTGGATCAGGGCTCCGTCGTCGTGGAGCGGGCTGCGCAGGCGCAGGCACAGCTCAAGGGCGGCCCCCTGCCACCAGCGCTGCGGCAGGGTCCAGCGGCAGGCCGTGTCGAACAGATCGCCGTGGTGCGTCGGCACCCCGTCGACCAGGAGCTGCACCTGATCGGCCCACCAGCGCAGCACCAGCCGGGCGCGCAGCGCCGCCTCGGGTGGCTGCAGGGCTGTCCAGGCGGGTGGGCAGACCAACCGCAGCCGCAGCAGGCGCCACTGACCGCCCCGCGGCCAGATCACCAGACCGCGGGCATGCCAGTCGGGGCGATGGGTCTGGCCCCAGGGGTGCGACAGGGCACTGCCGACGTCCCCATCCGGCTGAATGCAGCGCCACAGCGGCTGCAGATCCCAGCTGAAGGAGCCGGCAGGAGGACCGGCCTGCGCGGGGAACGTTTCAATTTGGGGAGAAAGCCCGGGGGCGGGGGCCTCGGTCATCGGTGGATAGCCGGCCAGGTCCCATAGGATGATGGGACTGCCGGCGGGCTTGTCAGCCCTTCAGAACGGCACGTCATTCCCTGTCACCTGCTCGCCTCCCGCAAGACCGAACCATGCTGGCTCTCAAGATCTCGGTTTATTCGGTCGTGTTCTTCTTCATCGGGATCTTTGTGTTCGGCTTCCTGGCCAGCGATCCGAGCCGCACCCCCAGCCGCAAGGACCTGGAAGACTGAGACAGGGAACTCAGGGGCGGTGTCTCCGCCCTGTTGATCCTGCGCAGGCAGAACTCAGCCCCCCGAGACGCAGAATCCGGTCTCGGGAGACCCAGAACATTGTTTTGCGAGACGCAGAATCCCGTCTCGCGAAACACTGAACACTGTTCCGTAAGCCAGCGGTCGCTCCCAGACCATCGGGCCCGCCACACCCTCCCTGCTTCGGCCCCACCCATCCGCAGCAGGCCAAGGCCCTGTCCATCGGGGCGATGCCATTCCCCGCTCTGGATCCACCCGGCCTGAGGTTCGGTTCGCTGCCATAAGGTCAGCTCGTTCAGGCTGTCCTGCCCCGATGCCCCTGCCCGAAGGCAGTCGTCCGTCCTGGCTGCGAGCCGCCGTGGGACGAGCCCGGATCGCGCCGCTGCTGCTCGCCCTGGTTGCGGCCCACAGCCCGGTTGCCGGCCAGCCGGCGCAGCAGGAGCCAACGCCGGCGGCCGCCACCCCATTCCTGCTGTTGCGGGCCGATCAGCAGGCGGTGGATGGAGATCAGGGGCGCCTGGTGGCGACCGGCAATGTGGAGGCCCACTTCGATGGCTGGCGGCTGCAGGCCGACCGGCTGGAGGTGATGGAGGCCAGCCGCACCGTCTACGCCAGCGGCCGGGTGCGGTTGCAGCGCGGCAATCAGACCCTGCAGGCCAGCCGGCTGCGCTACAGCCAGCTGGAAGGCAGCGGCGAGCTGGAGGATGTGTATGGGGTGATCGATCAGGAGGGCATCGAAGCGGAGCTGGAGCGCCTGAAGCCGCCCGGCAGCCGACCGAAACCCGCGACCCGCAAGGCCGCGGCCCCCGCCAGGGCCGCCCAGCCCCTGGCGCAGCCACAGGACTTTGCCTGCCCGCCGCTGCAGAGCCAGCCGGGTGAGCGGCCGCTGCTCAACCTGCTGCCACCTGGCCGCACAGCCCTGCCCACGCTGCCCGCTCCCCGCGGCTGCCCGGGGGCAACGACGGGCCAGCGTCCCCGCAGCCTGCGCGAGGTGCTCACGGATGTGGCCCTCGAACCCGCAGGAGCCGGCAGCAGGGCCAACCCCGCCGCCGCTCCACCCCCAGAACCAGCCGCAGCGGCTGCCATTCCCCAGCGGGTGGCAGGCGTGCGCTTCCGCCAGAGCGTCGACACGTCGATCAAGCTGAATCTTGCGGCGGTGATCGACACCGATGAGGAGGCCAGCAATGCCGGGCCCTCCGGTGCAGCCGTGATCCGCCGACCCAAGCCGGGACGAGGCGAGCTGAACAGGCTGCGCTTTCAGGCCTCCAACGTGATGCTGCGCGGCGACCGCTGGACCGCCGACCAGGTGGCCTTCAGCAACGACCCGTTCACTCCGGCGCAGTCGTGGGTGATCGGCGAGCAGGTGGAGGCACGGCTGGAGGCCGGGGGCGTGACCCGCATCCAGGCCCGCCGCACCCGCATCCTGCTCAGCAACCGGCTGGCCGTGCCCGGCATCCGACGGGCTGCCATCGGCGAGGAGGCTCTGCAGTTCACCCTCGACACCGACCAGCGCGATCGGGATGGCATCTACCTGGGCTACAACCTGCCGCCCCTGCGCCTGGGTGAACGGGGCAGACTGGAGCTTCAGCCCCAGGTCCTGCTGCAGCGGGCGATTCAGGGCCGCACGGACAGCTACACCGCCCCCGGCAGAAGCCTGGCAGGCCCCCGGGTGAACCAGGACCTGCAGGGCGGCGATCTGTTCGGCCTGGTGGCGGTGCTCAACGCCCCCCTCGGCCGCTTCAGCCTGAAGGCCGACACCAGCCTCTCCACCTTCAGTCCCGACAACATCGCCGCCGGTACCCGCAGCATCGTGCGGCTGAGCACTCCCCTGGGGCTGCCGGGCCACACCAGCTCCCAGGGCCAGCTGTTCGGCGCTTACCGGGAGCGGGTCTACAACGGCAGCCTCGGCCTGCAGACCGTGGTGTACGCCTACGGCGGACAGCTGGAGGGAGGCCTCACCCTCAATCCCGATCCCGCCGACCGGGCCGGGGATCGGCGGCGCACCCCCTATCTCGGTCCGTGGAGCATCGACTGGCGGGCCGTGGCCGGCGATTACCAGGCGGCCCTGTTCCGCAGCGACGAACTCGACACGCTCTGGCGGGCTCGCTTCAACGCCGGTGTGAACGGCACGCTGCGGCTCTGGGACGCGGAACCGGATCCCGACCGGGAGGCGCTGCCGGCGCTGCGCTACTCAGCGCTGCCGATCCGGCCCGGAGTCGCGCTGGATTTCGGCCTGGCCACATCGCTGGCCCGCTACGAAGACGGCGCCCGCCAGAACACCCTCACGGTCTATGGCGGACCGGCCTTCACCCTGGGGCGGTTCCGTCAGCCCTGGTTCGACTACACCCAGGTGGCCGTGCTGCTGGGCGGCACCAGGCGCGACGGCCTCAGTCCCTTCGGCTTCGATCGGGCTGTGGACCTGCGCACGCTGAGCTTCCGCGCCGCCCAGCAGCTCTACGGGCCGCTGGTGGTGGAAGCGGGCGCCACGGTGAACATCGACGACAGCTCACGCTTCTACGGCGATGTGAGTTATTCCTACGTGGAGCTCAAACTGCAGCAGCGCTCGTACGAGCTTGGGGTGTACTACAGCCCTTACGACGGCATCGGCGGGATCCGCATCAAGCTCAACGACTTCAGCTTCAGTGGCAGTGGCAGCCCCTTCGTGCCCAGGCCAGCGGCTGAGCTCAGACCGCGCTGAAACCAGCCAGGTAGGGCAGGCGAGCGGCGGTATCGCCCAGGGCGGCAGCGTTGGCCAGCAACTGACCGGTGGCATCCCACTGGCCGCTCACCAGCATCTGGTGGGGGCCGGGATCGAGGTGCACCCGCCAGCGGTTGACGCCCACGAACTCGCTTTCCAGCTCCACCTCCAGGGTCTCCAGATCCAGCAGCAGCTCGGCGCCGGGGTCGGCGGCGATCGCCTCCTGCAGGGCGCGCACCGCAGCTGGCTCGGCGCTGAGGCAGGGGATGCCCAGGGCCAGGCAGTTGCCGAAGAAGATCTCGGCGAAGCTCTCGCCGATCAGGGCGCGGATGCCCCAGCGCATCAGCGCCTGGGGGGCGTGCTCGCGGCTGGAACCGCAGCCGAAGTTGCTGTTCACCACCAGCACCGAGGCCTCCCGGTGCTCCGGTCGATCAAAAGGGTGGGGGCCAGCCGCAGCGTTGGCCAGCTCGCTGCGGTCATCCGCGAAGGCGCCGCAGGCCAGATCGTCGAAGGTGACGCACTTGAGGAAGCGGGCCGGGATGATCCGGTCGGTGTCGATGTCGGCCCCCACCACGGCCACGCCGCGGCCGCGATGGGTGCGGATCGGGCCGGTGGGGAACGGGGCGGAGCTGGCCATGGCAGGGGAAGGGGCAGAAACGATCCAGAACGGAGCGGGGGGAAGAGGACGAGGCAGCCGGCGCACTCAGGTCTGCAGCAGCGCGCGCACGTCGGTGACGCGACCGGTCACGGCGGCGGCGGCCACCATCGCCGGACTCATCAGCAGGGTGCGGCCCGTGGCCGAGCCCTGGCGGCCCTTGAAGTTGCGGTTGGAGGAGCTGGCGCTGATCTGGCGGCCCTCCAGGCGATCGGGGTTCATGGCCAGGCACATCGAGCAGCCGGGCTCACGCCACTCGAAACCGGCCTCCACAAACACCTGGTCGAGCCCCTCCGCCTCAGCCGCCGCGGCCACCTGCTCGCTGCCCGGCACCACGAAGGCCTTGATGCCGGGGGCCACCCGGCGTCCCCGGGCCACCGCTGCGGCGGCCTGGAGGTCGCTCAGACGGCCGTTGGTGCAGCTGCCGATGAAGCACACATCCACCGGCGTGCCGGCGATCGGCGTGCCGGGCTGCAGATCCATGTAGCGGTAGGCCTCCTCGGCCAGGGGCCGCTCCTCGGGCGGGGTCTGCTCCACCGTGGGCACGGCCTCGTCCACGCCGATGCCCTGGCCGGGGGTGATGCCCCAGGTGATGGTGGGGGCGATGGCGGCGGCATCGAAGCGCACCTCGTCGTCGAACACGGCCTCGGGCCCGCTGGCCAGGCTGCTCCACCAGGCCACGGCGCGCCCCCAGGCCTCGCCGCTGGGGGCAAACGGCCGGCCCTGCAGATAGTCGAAGGTGGTCTGGTCAGGATTCACGTAGCCGCAGCGCGCCCCGCCCTCGATCGCCATGTTGCAGAGGGTCATGCGCTCCTCCATCGACAGGGCCGCAATCGCCGGGCCGGCGAACTCGTAGGCGTAACCCACGCCACCCTTCACCCCCAGGCTGCGGATCACGTGCAGCACCAGATCCTTGGCGAACACCCCCGGCTGCAGCTGGCCGTCCACCCAGATGCGGCGCACCTTGAGCTTGTTCATCGCCAGGCTCTGGCTGGCGAGCACGTCGCGCACCTGACTGGTGCCGATGCCGAAGGCGATGGCGCCGAAGGCGCCGTGGGTGGAGGTGTGGGAGTCGCCGCAGGCCACGGTCATGCCCGGCTGGCTGAGGCCCAGCTCCGGGGCGATCACGTGCACGATCCCCTGGCGGCCGCTGCCGATGCCATGGAGGGTGATGCCGTGCGCGGCGCAATTGGCCTCCAGAGTGGCCAGCATCTGCTCGGCCAGAGGATCGGCAAAGGGCCGGGCCTGACTGGTGGTGGGCACGATGTGATCCACGGTGGCCACCGTGCGCTCGGGATGGCGCACCGGCAGGTCCAGATCCTTGAGGGCCGCGAACGCCTGGGGGCTCGTGACCTCGTGGATCAGGTGCAGGCCGATGAACAGCTGGGTGGAACCGCCCGGCAGCTCCGCCACCCGGTGCAGATCCCAGACCTTGTCGTACAGCGTTGCCGCGCTCACCCGTGGCCCTCCCACAAGAGCTGACCGACCACCCTAGGCGGCGACGCTGAAACCGATCGCCGCGCCAGCCGATCAGGGTTCGGCGACCGGGCATCACAGCACCGCCGCACCGGCTGCAGAATCCTGCGCAATCCATTCCCATCCCAGCCGCTCGGACGCTGTTCTGCCCAGATCCGCCGGCCCCCGGTCCCGCCCGATCAGACCGATGCGCATCGCCCAGATCTCGCCCCTCTACGAGAGCGTTCCGCCCCAGCGTTACGGCGGCACCGAGCGGGTCGTCCATTACCTCACGGAGGAACTGGTGCGGCGGGGCCACGACGTCACCCTGTTCGCCAGCGGCGACTCCCAGACCAGCGCCGTGCTGGAGCCCTGCGTGCCGGAAGCCCTGAGGCTGGCCGGCTACGCCGGCGATCCGCTCGTGCCGGAACTGATCCAGCTGGATCGGCTCGCCGGCCAGCTGGAGCGCTTCGACGTGGTGCACTTCCACACCGGCCACCTGCACTATCCACTGCTGCACCGGCTGCCGGTGGCCTGGCTGAACACCATGCACGGGCCGCTGAATGCCGCCGACAAGGCGGCCCTGTTCGGCCACTTCGAGCGGGTGCCGCTGGTGTCGATCTCCGATGCCCAGCGCACGCCGGTGCCCAACGCCCACTGGCTGGGCACGGTGTATCACGGCCTGCCGCTGGAGCTGTACCAGCCGGTGGCGGAGCCGCAGGAGTATCTGGCCTTCATCGGCCGGGTGTCGCCGGAGAAGCGGCTCGACCGGGCAATCGCCATCGCCACCGCGGTGGGGCTGCCCCTGAAGGTGGCCGCCAAGATCGACAGTGTCGACCGCAGCTACTACGAGAGCGCGATCGCGCCCCTGATTCAGGGCAATCCCCTGGTGGAGTTCATCGGTGAAGTGGATGACGCCGGCAAGCAGGAGCTGCTGGGCCATGCCCTGGCCCTGCTGTTCCCGATCGACTGGCCCGAGCCCTTCGGCCTGGTGATGATTGAGGCCAATGCCTGTTCCACCCCTGTGATCGCCTGGCGCAATGGGTCCACCCCGGAGGTGGTCAGGCCCGGCTGCAACGGCGAACTGGTGGAGTCGATCGAGGCGGCCGTGGCGGCGGTACGCCGGATCGATCGGCTGCAGCGAAGCGCGGTGCGGGCCGATTTCGAGCAGCGTTTCAGCGCCGCCCGCCAGGCCGCCGACTACGAACGGCTTTACCTGCACCAGATCCAGGCCCGCAGCGACCTCAGCCTGCGCCGCCTCCCCCTGCTCGATCCCATCGATCCGCTGCGGTATGCCGCATGACCAGCTCTCCCCGTTCGTGCTCAAGAACGGGGAAACCTTCGCGATGCTCGACGGCCGTGGCGAGATCTGCCCGGCCACCCATCCGGATTCCGGCCTGTTCCACCGCGGCACCCGCCACCTGAGCCGGTTGGAGCTGCGGCTATGGGACCGCCCAGCAGCGGTGCTCAGTGCCACCGAACGGGGCGAGATGGGAGTGCACATCAGCCACCAGAGCGATGAGGCCGGACGGGTGCACCTGGAGCGCACCACCGTGCTCACGCCCACGGCCTGTCTGCAGCAGCTGCGTTTTCACAGCTACGCCCACCACAGCCTGCGCGTGCCGATCCGGATCAGCCTCGATGCCGACTTCCGCGACATCTTCGAAATCAGAGGGGCCCAGCGGCCCCGCAGGGGCTGCACGGTGCGCAGCTGCAGCCGGGAAGGGCTGGAGCTGGTGTACAGCGGTCTCGACGGGCAGGACCGCCACACCCTGGTCCGGCTCGGCGGCCCCCTGGAGGAGGTGAGGGACCAGGAGCTGGTGCTGGAGCTCGCCCTCGAACCCAGGCTGCCGCGGCGGCTGTGCCTGGTGTTCGACCTGCGGCCCGGCGGCGATGACAGCACTGCCGAGCAGGCCTTCGACGGCGCCCTGGAGGCGACCGTCGACCGATTCCGGGAGGCGCGGCGGCTGGCGGCCGAGGTGAGCAGCGACAACCCGGCGTTCAACACCTGGATCGCCCGCTCCTTCTCCGATGTGCATCTGCTCTCCAGCCAGCTGGAGCACGGGCTCTATCCCTATGCCGGCGTGCCCTGGTTCAGCTGCCCCTTCGGCCGCGATGGCCTGATCACCGCCCGCCAGCTGCTGCTGTTCGAGCCGCGGCTGGCCCGGGGCGTGCTCGGCTTCCTGGCCGAGCATCAGGCCAGCCAGGGCGACCCGGCCAGCGACGCCGAGGCTGGCAAGATCCTGCACGAGGCGCGTCTCGGCGAGATGGCGGCCCTGGGCGAGGTGCCCTTCGCCCGCTACTACGGCAGCGTCGATGCCACGCCCCTGTTCCTGATCCTGGCGGGCGACTATCTGCTGCGCAGCGGCGACAGGGCCTTCATCCAGCAGCTCAGGCCTGCCCTGGAGGCGGCGATGGCCTGGATCCACCGGGCCGAGGCCCGGGAACCCGACCGCTTTCTGCGCTACCTGTGCGCCGCCCAGGGGGGCCTGCGCAACCAGGGCTGGAAGGACTCTGACGACGCGGTGCATCACAGCGACGGCCGCTTGGCCGAGGGCTCAATCGCCCTGTGTGAGGTGCAGGCCTACAGCTACGGCGCCCGGCGGGCGATGGCCCACATCGCCCGGCAGTTCGGCGACGCCTCCACCGCCGAGAGCCTGCTGGAGGAGGCACAGCAGCTGCGCCGCCGCTTCCATGAAGCGTTCTGGAGCGAGCAGCTGGGCACCTATGCCCTGGCGATCGACGGCGAGGGCCGCCGTTGCGACGTGCGCAGCTCCAATGCCGGGCACTGCCTCTGGACGGGCATCGCCAGCCGCGACGCCGCCGCCGCCGTGGCCCGCCAGCTGCTGGCGCCCACGAGTTTCAACGGCTGGGGCGTACGCACCCTTGATGAGCGGGAGGCCCGCTACAACCCGATGAGCTACCACAACGGCTCGATCTGGCCCCACGACAACAGCCTGATCGGCCTGGGGCTGGCCGGTTACGGCCACACCGGCGGGGCGATGCGGATCCTGATGGGCCTGTTCGACGCGGCCCAGGCCCTGCCCCTCTGCCGCCTGCCAGAGCTGTTCTGCGGCTTCCCCCGCCAGCTGGAGCAGGGGCCCACCCTCTATCCGGTGGCCTGCAGCCCCCAGGCCTGGGCCAGCGGCGCCCCCTTCGGCCTGCTGGAGGCGATCACCGGCATGGGCATCGGCCGCGATGCCGGCAGCGGCCGGGTGCAGGTGCTGTTCCGCAACCCCGTGCTGCCGGAGCGGATCAACCGGCTGGAGATCCAGGGACTGCGGCTGGGGGAGGAGGAGATCGATCTGGCCCTGCACCGGGGCGAGCAGGACACCGGTGTGCTGGTGAAGCGGCGCACCAGCGGCGTGGATGTGGTGGTGCACAAGTGACCCCGCAAAGGGGGGCCATCAGGGCTCCAGCAGCCGGCGTCTCAGCCGGTCGAGCGCCTCACCGGCCGTGAGCGACTGAATCCACTGGCGGCCGCGACTGGAGCCGAAGCGCACGGGGCCGGCCACACAGCCATCCGGACCGGCCACGGCGATGTGCACCAGGCCCACGGGCTTATCGGCGCTGCCTCCAGCGGGGCCGGCGATGCCAGTCACGGCGACGCCCCAGTCGGCCCCGGTGCAGCGGCGCACCCCCTGGGCCATCGCCTCCGCCACCGGATCGCTCACCGCTCCGTGCGTCGCCAGCAGGTCGGCCGGCACCGCCAGCAGAGCCTGCTTCAGGGCGTTGGCATAGGCGATCACCCCGCCCAGAAACACGTCCGAAGCTCCCGGCACCGCCGCCAGCGCCGCACCGATCCCACCACCGGTGCAGCTCTCGGCCACCGCCAGGCTCTGGCCGCGCCGGCGCAGCTCCGCCAGCACCACGGAGGCCAGGCTGTCGCCGTCGGCGCCGAAACAGTGATCGCCGGCCCGATGGCGGATCTCCGCCTCGAGCGGCGTCAGCAGCACCTGGGCGTCCTCCGGCGTGGCGGCCCGGGCGGTGAGCCGCAGCTTCACCTCACCGGCACCGGCATAGGGAGCAACCGTTGGATTGCCCTGCTCCAGCAGATCGGCCACCCGCTCGGCCAGGCTCGATTCCGAGACGCCCCAGAACCGCAGCATGCGGCTGGCGAACACACCCTCGGCCAGACCGGCATCCCGCAGCCACGGGGCAGCCGTGGCGGTCCACATCGCCTGCATCTCGCTCGGCACCCCCGGGAAGGTGAGGATCGTGAAACCGGGCTCCGGGCTCCAGATCATGCCCGGCGCCGAGCCGGTGCCATTGGGCAACACCGCCGCGCCCTCCGGCAGCAGCGCCTGGCGGCGCAGGCTCGGGGTGACGGGACGGCCGCGGGAGGTGAGCTTGGCCTGGATGTCGGCCCACACCTCCGGCCGCTCGCGCAGAGGCGTGTCGAAGGCGGCAGCGATGGCTTCGGTCGTGAGGTCATCGGGGGTGGGGCCGAGGCCGCCCGTGGTGATCAGCAGCCGGCAACGGCCAGCCGCTTCGCGCACGGCAGCGATCACGCGCTCGCGGTTGTCCCCCACCACCTGCTGACGGTGATGGGCGATGCCGAGAGCCGCCAGCTGCTCGGCAATCCAGCGGGCATTGCCGTTGGTGATGTTGCCCAGCAGCAGCTCGGTGCCGATGCAGAGGATCTCAGCGCTCATCGGTTCACGGCCGCGTGTCCTGGCCACCATCGGCCTTCTGCAGAGTCCTGCGGGTGTTCACCAGCACCCAGATCAGCACCGCCGTGGCCAGGGCCAGCCAGAGGAAGCGCATCTCGGCGTTCACCAGCACCAGGGCGAGGGCGGCCAGCCACTGGGTGAAGGCATAGATCACCAGCACGGTGCGACGGTGGCTGAGGCCGGTGCGCAGCAGGCGGTGGTGCAGGTGCCGCCGATCCGGGTAGAAGGGTGAATGGCCCTCGCTGAGGCGGCCCATGATCACGGCCGACATGTCGGCGAGGGGCAGCGAGAGAATCAGCAGCGGCAGCAGCAGGCTGACGCTGGTGAGCCCCTTGGCCGGTCCAACGATGCTGATCGCCGCCAGGGCGAAACCGAGGAAATAGGAACCACCGTCGCCCATGAAGATGCGGGCGGGGTTGAAATTGTGACGCAGGAAACCCAGACAGCTGCCGGCCAGGGCCGCCGCCAGCAGGCCGGCGGCGGGCTGGTGCAGGCTGAAACTCACCGACAGCAGCCCCACGGCGGCGATGCCGCTCACCCCGGCGGCCAGGCCATCGAGACCATCCAGCCAGTTGATCGCATTGGTGATGCCCACCATCCAGATCAGGGTCGCCAGCAGGCTCAACCAGGGCGGCAGCACCAGCAGGGCCTGGGCCTGCTCCCCCCAGCCGAACGGCAGCTCGATCGTGCCGATGCGCACCCCCTCGAGCCAGGCGGCCATTGACACGCCGAACTGCAGCACCAGCCGCGGCAGGGGGGGCAGGGCGAAAAGATCATCGGCCAGGCCGATCACGAAGAAGCACAGACAGCCCGCCAGGGTGGTCCAGATCAGCTGGTCCTTGCTGGGTTCCAGATCGGCGAACCCACCGAGCAGCCAGGTGAGCGTGAGAGCCAGACTGAAGCCCAGCACGATGCCGATGCCGCCGAGGCGCACCATCGGCCGGGTGTGCTGCTTGCGGGCATCGGGGGTATCGGTCAGCCCCCAGCGCAGACCCAGCCGACGCACCACCGGCACGATCAGGGCGGTGAGCAGGGCCGCCACCGCGAAGGTGAGCAGGGCTGCAGCGTTGGGGCTGTAAGCGAGGGTCACCGCGACTGGCCGGAGGAGCAGATGGAACGTCCTCCCATCGGCGCCACCTTACGGAGGCTGGGCCGATCAGGCTGGTTGCAGGATCCGGTTCGGCGCGTAGAGCGGGAAGCGCTCACACAGGCTGGCCACCCGCTCGCGGCAGCGCTGCTCGATCGCGGCGTCTTCCGGGTTGAGCAGGCGATCGGCGATCACATCGGCCACCTCGAGGAAGGCGGCCTGATCGAAGCCGCGGGTGGTGCAGGCGGCGGTGCCCAGCCGCAGGCCGCTGGTGACGAACGGCGACTGGGGGTCAAAAGGCACGGTGTTCTTGTTGGCGGTGATGTGCACATCGCTCACCAGCAGGTCGGCCACCTTGCCGGTCATGTTGATGCTGCGCAGATCGAGCAGCACCAGGTGGTTGTCGGTGCCGCCGCTCACCACGGCGATGCCCCGCTCCTGGATGCGCTCGGCCAGCGCCCGGGCATTGGCCACCACCTGCTGGCTGTAGGTCTTGAAGCTCGGCTGCAGAGCTTCGCCGAAGGCCACGGCCTTGGCGGCGATCACATGCTCGAGCGGGCCGCCCTGGCTGCCGGGAAACACGGCCTTGTCGAACTGCCTGGCGAACTCGGCATCGCGGCAGAGGATCAGGCCGCCGCGGGGGCCGCGCAGGGTCTTGTGGGTGGTGGTGGTCACCACATCGCAGACGGGCACCGGGTTGGGGTGCACGCCGGCGGCCACCAGGCCGGCGATGTGGGCCATGTCGGCCAGCAGGTAGGCACCCACCTCGTCGGCGATGGCACGGAAGGCGTGGAAATCGATGGTGCGCGGGTAGGCGGAGTAGCCGCACACGATCAGCTTGGGCCTGTGCTCCAGGGCCAGCTGGCGGATCGTCTCGAAATTGAGCTGCTGGGTGGCTTCATCCACGCCGTAATGCACGGCCTTGAACCACTTGCCGCTCACGTTCACCGGCGAACCGTGGGTGAGGTGGCCGCCATGGCTGAGGTCCATGCCCAGGATCGTGTCGCCGGGCTGCAGCAGCGCCAGGAACACCGCGAAGTTGGCCTGGGCGCCGCTGTGGGGCTGCACGTTGGCCCAGGCGGCCCCAAAGAGCTCCTTGGCGCGCTCAATCGCCAGCTCCTCAATCGCATCCACGTGCTCGCAGCCGCCGTAGTAGCGCTTGGCGGGCAGGCCCTCGGCGTACTTGTTGGTGAGCACCGAGCCCTGGGCCTCCATCACGGCCCGGGAGGCGAAGTTCTCGGAAGCGATCAGCTCCAGATGGGTCTGCTGGCGCTCCAGCTCCTTGGCGATCAAGGCCGCGATTGCCGGATCGCCGGTCGCCAGGGAGTGGTTGATCGCGGCGGAGTCGGCCATCGGAGGCAGGGTTGTGGAGATGGGCTGTTCAGAATCGTAAGGATGCGACTGCGGCGCAGCCGACCCAGGGGCCAACCGCGGGGGCCGCAATCAGGATCCGAACAAAAAACCGCCCCGCCGGAGCGGGACGGTGTCTTGAAAGCGCGCCTGGAGAGATTCGAACTCCCGACCCTCTGATCCGTAGTCAGATGCTCTAATCCGCTGAGCTACAAGCGCAGATGCTTTTGGGGGATCCTAATCCACGGACCTCTTGAGCTGACACTCTGGAGACCGAACGAATCAGATCGATGAAAACCCGATCCTGATGCTGAAAAGCTGCAGATCGGTTGACCATGGAAGGCCGCAGAAGACTGCGACTGCCCGATGGGGTGATTCAGCCAGCTGGCAAGACCAGACAGATGGTCCGGATGGAACAGCAAACCCTGGCGTACCAGGAACAATCAGCTCACGGAAGCTGAAGCGCCGAAAAATGGCGATTGGCTGGATTAACCTGATGAATAACCATTAAATGGAGAACATTAAATGGAAAAACATTTAACGGCTAACCATTTGCTGGTGGGTCACCTGATAGCGGACCACTTGCGGCGGTCCACTTGAAGTGGATCACTTGGCGGCCCACTTGAAGTGGATCGCTTGACGGCGATTCGCCTGGTGAATCAGCACAGGGTGCTGGTGTGACCGACGCCTGGCTGGGATGGGCCTGAGCGTGAAAGCGTTGACCGGAGCCAACCCCTCAACCACCCAAGCATTCTCACCGCACAGGGGGCCCTTCCGTCAACCAGGCCACGCGGCGCGATGATTCGGAGGTCGTTACGGCTATTCCCCCCATGCCGATCCGCTGGTACGGCCCGGCCGACCCCGCCGACCCCACCTATCGGCATTTCGAGCGGATCGTGAACCTCACCCTGCACGCCGCCCTGTTCACCGCCATCAACAGCGGCGCCTGGGTCGTGCAGGAGCTGCGTCACCCCTGGGATCACCTGAACTGGTTCAGCTTCAGCTGGCTTGTTGCGCTGCTGGTGCATGCAGGCATGGTGGTGGCGCTCCGACCGGCTCGCCCCCCCGAACCATGACGCTCTCCGCCACAGAACTCAAGGATCTGGAACTGGCCCTTGCCGACCGGCTCTATCTCCAGGTGGCCGGTTGGCACCTGTATCTCGGGGACGCCGGCCTGGCCCAGGCCCTGGCGATCGAGTGCGCCGCGCGCCTCGGCGAAGGAACGGCAATCTGTGCCCGCCAGGCCCTCGAGGCAGTGCTGGTACCGATCGGCAACGGCAGCACGCGCCTGCCCCTGGCCAGGCTGGTGCCTGCCGGGCAGCTGCAGGATCTGGAGGAGGTGCTGGAGCCCTTTTGCCGATAGGGTTGCCCATGCCACGCCCGGGCGTCCGTGTTGCTGATCGAAGTCACCAACGCCCGCGAGGTGATCGGCCAGCGGATCGGCCGGCTCGGCAGCCGGCTGATCGGCAAGGTGGTTGACGCCGAGGCCCAGGTGGAGAAAGCGCTCATCCAGGAGCTGGAGACCGCCTTCCGAGACTTCGGCATCGAGGCCCGCATTGCCTCGGTGGAGGGAGCGAGCCTGATCGGCCGTTCCCACCTGGAGGTGCCCGTGGAGGTGAGGGAACTGCGGCGAGTCCGCAATGCCCCCCCCAACGGCGACTGAGGGTCGCGGGCGCCGGAGGCTCAGGCCCGCCGTCGTTGCAGCACCCGCAACAACTGCTGAGCTTCCGGCACGCCGGCCACCGTGGCCAGCAGCCCGTACAGCCCCACGGCCAGGCCGGCACAGATCGCGTTCTGCAGCAGCAGTCCGGCCAGCCCGGCAGGCCAGCTCACCCCGTTCGACAACCACCAGCAGGCCAGCGCACCGGCCGCCGCTGCCAGCAGCAGCTTGCCACTGTCGAGCGCCCAGACCCGCAGGGGCAGCCCTCCCAGCTGCCGCTGCAGGGCGAGCAGAAGACCCACACAGGTGATCAGATTCACGGCCACCGTGGCCAGCACCAGCCCGGCGGCACCGGCATTGAGCATCGGCAGCTGCAGCCCCCAGGCGGGGGTGGGGCCGCCGGTGAAGGCCCAGCAGAACACCGCATTGAGACCGATTCCCCCCACCGACCAGCGGAACGGGGTGTTGGCGTCGCCGAGGGCATAGAACACCCGTACCAGTACGTCGCGGGCCAGGTAGGCCGGCATGCCGATGCCGTAGGCCATCAGCAGCTGACCCACCAGGTCGGCGGCGCTGCGATCGAACGCCCCGCGCTCGTAGATCAGGGCCACGATCGGCACCGCCAGGGCCACCATCAGCGCCCCCAGGGGCAGCATCGAGGCATTGGAGAGCATCAGGCCCTGGCGGATGCGGCCGATCAGCTCGGGCCGGTCCTCCGGCGCCGTGAGCCGGGCGTACACCGGCAGCAGCGGCACCAGCAGGGCGTTGGAGAGCAGGCCCAGGGGGGTCTGCACCAGCAGATTGGCGTAACCGAGGCCCGCCGCCGCCGCCGGCATGCCCGAGGCGAAGAACAGCGACACGAACACGTTGATCTGCAACATGCCCGACGACAGGGTGGCCGGCCCCATCACCTTGAGCACCTCCTGCACGCCGGGATCCTTCCAGTCCCACACCAGCTGCAGCTTGTTGAGGCCTTCCTTGGCCAGGGCCGGCAGCTGGATCAGCCACTGCAGCACCGCCCCCACCGTGGTGCTGGCCGCCAGCACGATGCCACCGATCACCGCCGTGGCGGGCAGGGTGATGCTGCTGCCCAGCTGCCACCACAGCAGGCCGATGCCGCCGATCACCGCCACGCTGGAGAGCAGCGGGCTCACCGATGGCAGCCAGAACACATCGGCGGCGTTCAGGGCCCCGAAG
This sequence comes from Cyanobium sp. NIES-981, assembly GCA_945901765.1. Taxonomy (GTDB): domain Bacteria; phylum Cyanobacteriota; class Cyanobacteriia; order PCC-6307; family Cyanobiaceae; genus NIES-981. The sequence continues at coordinate 23,352 of CAMDLO010000007.1, forward strand.
CCCAGACCGATCAGGCCAGCCAGCAGGGCCATCGGCGCCATCCAGCGCAGCTGCAGCACGGCGATGCGGTGGCGCTCAGCATCGAGGGCCGGGCCCACCAGGCCGATCAGCGGATCGGCGAACAGCACCAGCAGCAGCGTCACCACGATCAGACCGGCCCCCACGATCGTGTTGATCGCCGCCAGCACATGGGCCCCCTCCTGCCGCGGCCGGCGGGCCAGCACGCTCACCATGGCGCTGTGGAACGGGCCATTGATGCCGCCCAGCAGGATCAGCAGGAAGCCCGGCAGCACATAGGCGTAGTTGTAGGCGTCGTAGGCGGCGCCCACCCCGAAGGCGGCGGCGATCACCTGCTGGCGCACCAGACCGGCCACCTTGCTCAGGGCCGTGGCCACCGCCACGATCAGGGCGATGCGTCGCAGGGATTTCGCCATGGGCGGCCCGGGCTCATCAACATCGAGCGGCAGTATGGCCGCCGTTCCTGCCGCGGCCACGCCGCCAGCCGCCCATGGCCACGCCGATCCTGCCGACCGGGCCACTGGTGGAGGGTGTGCTGCTCAGGCGCTACAAGCGCTTCCTGGCCGATGTGGAGCTGCTGCAGCCGGGCCCGGACGGCTCGCCGAGCGGCACTGTGGTGACCGCTCACTGCGCCAACACCGGCCCGATGACCGGCGTGCTGATCCCCGGCGGCCGGGTGCGCCTGCGCCACGACCCCTCCCCCAGCCGCAAGCTGGCCTGGACCTGGGAACAGGCCGAGGTGCCGGGCGCCGATGGCCCGACCGTATGGGTGGGCATCAACACGGCCCTGCCCAACCGGCTGGTGCGAGCCACGGTCGAGGCCGGTTGCCTGGAACCCTGGCTGGGGCCGATCGACACGATCCGGGCGGAAGTGCCCTATGGCGCGAACCGCCGCAGCCGCATCGACCTGCTGCTCACCCCTGCGGCCGGCGCACCCGATCCACGACCGATCTACCTGGAGGTGAAGAACACCACCTGGAGCCGCGGCGATCTGGCGTTGTTTCCCGACACCGTCACCGAACGGGGTCAGAAGCACCTGGAGGAACTCACGGCGCTGCTGCCCGAGGCGCGGGCGGTGCTGGTGCCGTGCCTGAGCCGGGCCGATGTGCGCCGCTTCGCCCCGGGCGACGCGGCCGATCCCCGCTACGGCGAGCTGTTCCGTCGGGCCTTGGCGGCGGGCGTGGAGGTGCTGCCCTGCATCTACGCCTTCAACGGGCCGACCATCGCCTGGCTGGGCCTGGCCGCGGTGCAGGGGTGCGATCCGGCCGTCGACTGAGCGTGCCCCATAGAGTCTGGTGGCCCAGCTGCGGCATGCCGTGGATACCCGAGCTTTCAAGCGCTCCCTGCATCACTCGGAGCGCTACAACCGCCGCGGTTTCGGGCTGGGCGACGAGGTGGCCGGCAGCCTGCAGACGGCCTACCAGAGCGACCTGGTGGGCCAGCTGCGCAGCCATGGCCACCGGCTGGAGCAGGGCCGCCTCACCGTGCGGCTGGCGGAGGCTTTCGGTTTCTGCTGGGGGGTGGAGCGGGCCGTGGCGATGGCCTACGAAACCCGTCGCCACTACCCGAGCGAGCGGATCTGGATCACCAACGAAATCATCCACAACCCCTCGGTGAACGATCATCTGCGCGAGATGAATGTGCAGTTCATCCCGGTGGATGAGGGCGTGAAGGACTTTTCCGATGTGGCGGGCGGCGATGTGGTGATCCTGCCCGCCTTCGGTGCCACCGTGCAGGAGATGCAGCTGCTGAGCGAGCGCGGCTGCCACATCGTCGACACCACCTGCCCATGGGTGTCGAAGGTCTGGAACACCGTGGAGAAGCACAAGAAGCACAGCTTCACCTCGATCATTCACGGCAAGGTGAAGCACGAGGAAACCCTGGCCACCAGCAGCTTCGCCGGCACCTATCTGGTGGTGCTCGACCTGGCCGAAGCCCAGCTGGTCTGCGATTACATCCTGGCCGGAGCTCAGGCCGAGGGCCCTTCGGCCGCCCAGCGTCAGGCCTTCATCGAGCGATTCGCCAGAGCCTGCTCACCGGGCTTCGATCCCGACCGCGACCTGCTGCGGGTGGGCGTGGCCAACCAGACCACCATGCTCAAGAGCGAAACCGAAGAGATCGGCAAGCTGTTCGAGCGCACCATGCTGCAGCGCTTCGGCCCCGCCGACCTCAACGACCACTTCCTGGCCTTCAACACGATCTGCGACGCCACCCAGGAGCGCCAGGACGCCATGTTCGCCCTGGTGGATGAACCTCTGGATCTGATGGTCGTGATCGGTGGCTACAACTCCTCCAACACCACCCACCTGCAGGAAATCGCGGTGAGCCGCGGCATCCGCTCGTTTCACATCGACACGCCGGAGCGCATCGGTCCTGGCAACCGCATCGAGCACATGCCCCTCGGCGGCGACCTGGAGCTGGAGGAACCCTTCCTGCCGGAGGGGCCGATCCGGGTGGGCATCACCTCGGGTGCCTCCACACCGGACCGGATCGTGGAAGCGGTGATCGAACGGTTGATCGCCCTGAGCGAGGCCTGAGGGGAGCGGTGGTGGCTTTACATTGGTTCACTTCGGGCCGGTGGCCCAGGGGGGTGTGCCACTCACCCCGTTTCACCTGCCCTCGTCGGTGTGCCCGCTGAGTGACGTTGTCGAGCCCGCCGCTGTCATCCTCCGATCCGGAACAGGTCGCTGCTGACGCCGCGGCGACCCCCCTGCTGCGCCACAGCGACGACAGCCGGGTGCGCCGCTACGCCAGCCAGTTCGCCGATCTGATGGAGATGCGGGCGCCGGCAGAGCTGGTGGCCGCCTATCTCGATCGACACGAGGGCTGGTTCCGCCGCTGTGCCGCACCGATGACGGTGGAGCCGCTCGGCAGCAATGGTTATCGGCTCACCCTCGGCCGGTTCGGCAACTTCGGCTTCGAAGTGGAACCGACGATCGGCCTGGAGTTGCTGCCCCAGAGTGAAGGCATCTACCGGATCCTCACCGTGCCTTGCGGGATGGAGGGATCGGCTCTGGCCGGTCTGTACGACGTGGAGTTCAACGCCTCCCTGGAGCTGGATGAAGAGACAGCCGAAACCCGGAACGACGCGATCGCACCGGAGACAACGAAGGTGCGCTGGCAGCTCGACCTGAGCGTGTGGATCCGGCTGCCGGCTGTGATCACCCTGCTGCCGGACAACCTGGTGCAGAGCAGTGGCGAGCACCTGCTGCGCCAGATCGTGCGCCAGATCTCCCGGCGGCTCACCTGGAAGGTGCAGGAAGATTTCCACGCCAGCCACGGGCTGGCTTGCCCACCGCGGCGCCGAGCCCAGTTCTGAAGTGCGAATCGCGTCCCAACGGGGGACGCCCGCTCAGGCCGGACGGTTCTCCCAGATCTTGTTGACGATCTGCATGCCGCTGACGGCCTGCCAGAGGAACAGGGTCATCATCAGCATGTTCAGCCCGACGTGGGCCTTGCGTGCAATCAGGTTGCCCTGCTGGATCAGCGGGATCAGCGCCACGGCCAGGGTGATCAGGCAGGTCATGCCGATGCCCACCAACAGATGGGGCCCCACAAACAGCTTGCCGTTGTTCAGGTAGGTGACGGCCATGCCACCGAAGGTGCCCAGCACCATCAGGGCCAGCAGCAAGGCACCGATCTGGAAGTGGCGCTTGCCGAACTGCCCCTTGATCAGCTGCTTGCGGGTGTCGGCGTCAGCGGTGCGGGTTTTCTTGGTCTTGATGCCGAGCACCATCGCGTATCCGCTCAGGCCGAACAACACCCACATCAGCAGCGGGTGCACGAAGTTGAGATTGAAGGCGAGCGACTCAGACATCTAGGACTCAGGAATTCGGACGCGGGGATCGGACGCAGGACTGGGACTCCAGGACCGCAGAGCGGCGCAGCCGGGAATGGAAGCCGCGAAAGCGAACCTAGCGGGGCCCCCGTCAGTGCAGAAAATGACGGCGGCCTGTGACCACCATCGCCAGCCCCAGCTCGTTGCAGGCCCGGATCGACTCGGCATCCCGCACGCTGCCGCCGGGCTGGATCACGGCGGTGATGCCCTGACGGGCGGCCAGGCGCACGGTGTCGTCGAAGGGGAAGAAGCCATCGCTGGCCAGCACGGCGCCACGGGCCCGTTCCGCCGCCGCCTCCAGGGCGATCCGGGCCGAGCCCACCCGGTTCATCTGGCCCGCACCGATCCCCAGGCTCTGGCCGTCGCGGGCCACCGCGATCGCATTCGAGCGGATGTGCCGCACCAACTTCCAGGCGAAGGTGAGATCCTCCAGTTCGTCGGCGCTGGGCTCGCGGTCACTCACCACCTGCCAGGCGCTCGGATCGGCAGGTTGATCATCAAGCTGCTGGGCCAGCACACCCCCCAGCACGCTGCGCAGCTGCTGGCGGGAAGCCCGGCCGATCGCCGCCGGCTCCAGTTCAAGCAGCCGCAGATTGGCCTTGGCGGCCAGCCGCTCCCGGGCCTCCGGTTCAAAGCGCGGCGCCACCACACATTCGAGGAACAGGCTGGTGAGCTGTTCGGCCGCCGCCGTGTCGACCGTGGTGTTGAGGGCCACGATGCCGCCGAAGGCCGACAGCCGGTCGGCGTCGAGGGCGCGCTCCAGGGCCCTGGCGGTGCCGGCGCCGGTGGCGACGCCGCAGGGATTGGTGTGCTTGACGACCACGGCCGCCGGCTGGGCATTGGTGCCGTAACCGAACTCCCGCACTGTGGCGAGCGCGGCGTCGAGATCGATCAGGTTGTTGTAGCTGAGTTCCTTGCCCTGCAGCTGCGCGGCGGCACCCCAACCAGCGCCGGGCTCGCTGAACCAGGTGGCCGGCTGGTGCGGATTCTCGCCGTAGCGCAGCAGCTGGCGGGGCGGCAGGGCCAGCGCCAGATCGCCGGGCCGGGCCGCGGCGTCCGGGGTCTCAGCGGCGAGGCGCTCCGCCAGCCAGGAACTGATTGCGGCGTCGTAGGCCGCTGTGTGCGCGAAGGCTGCCAGGGCGAGGCGCCGGCGCAGGGCCTGGTCGATCCGGCCATCGGCCAGGGCGGCCAGGAACGCCGGGTATTGCTCGGGGCTGGTGAGCACCGTCACATCGGCATGATTCTTGGCGGCGGCGCGCACCATCGCCGGGCCGCCGATGTCGATGGTTTCGATCGCCGTCTCGAAGGCCACGGCGGGATCGGCCACGGTCTCCCGGAACGGGTAGAGGTTCACCACCACCACATCGATCAACGGGATCGCCTGGGCCTGCAGATCGGCCTGATGGGCCGGATCCTCGCGCCGGGCCAGGATGCCGCCATGGATGCGTGGGTGCAGGGTCTTCACCCGGCCGCCCAGGATCTCGGGAGCGCCGGTGTGGTCAGCCACCCGGGTCACCGCCAGCCCGGCCGCCTGCAGCGCCGCAGCCGTGCCGCCACTGGAGAGCAGCTGATATCCGGCCTCCAGCAGCCCCTGGGCAAGCGGCACCAGACCGTCCTTGTCGGACACGCTCAGGAGGGCCGTGGGCGCCATGGTTCGCGATCGTGAGGTTGAACGGCCAACCTACGCAGCACCCCGCCCCGCGCCCGATGCCCGAGCCTGCAGCCATGGATCCAGATGCGCTGGTGCGCGGCCCCGCCGCGGCCGACCGGCGACTGGTGCTGCTGCACGGCTGGGGGGCCGACGCCGACGATCTGCTCGATCTGGCCGAGCTGCTGGTGCCGGGGGACGTGAATGTGGTGTCGCTGCGGGCACCACAGCCCCATCCGGCCGGCATGGGCCGGCAGTGGTACCCACTGCTGTGGCAGGCGATGGTGCCGGAGCCGGACTGGCCCTCGGTGCCGGCCGCCCGCGCCGCCCTGCGTCAGCGGCTGGAGCGGCTCGCTGAGAGCGTGCCCCTTGAGCACACCGCCCTGATGGGCTTCTCCCAGGGGGCTGCGATGGCCTTGGACGTGGCCACGGGGAGCGGGGGCGATGGACCGCTGCCGCTGGCGGCGGTGATCGGCTGCAGCGGCTACCCCCACCGCGACTGGCAACCCGGGGCGGGGGCCACGCCGGTGCTGCTCACCCACGGCCGCGAGGACCCTGTGGTGCTGGACGACCACGGCGACATGCTCCAGCGACAGCTGGAGGCGGCGCACTTTCCGGTTCTTCGCCAGGACTTCAGCGGCGGCCACGGCATTGATCCGGCCCTGGTGCCGGTGATGCGGCGGTTTCTGAGCGAATGCTGGGAGCAGGCGGGAGAGCACAGACCTGGCTGAGACGGGCCTGAGGGAGCAGCCAGGTCTCAGCCAGCCTGCCGATCAGACGAAGGCGTACTCGTACTCCTCCATTTCCTCCCAGTCGTCGGCGGCCAGCGCCTCGATTCCCTCGAACAGCACCTCTTCACCGATCCTGTCGACGATCTCGCGCAGGGAGGGGAACAGGAAGTGGTTCTCTTCGGCGTACTGGGCGCTGAACAGGCCCTTCTCGCCCCAGAAGAAGCGGTCGGTGGTGTGTTCGTTACGACGCACGTTCAGGATGGCCGGCGGCACCAGCGTCTGCTCGGCGATGTAGCGACGGGCTGCGGTGACGGGCTTGTGGGAGCCGGTCTCGAGATTGAAGGTGGGGACATGGGCGAGGACCCGCTGGCCGGCGAGACGGCGGCGGCTGATCCGCTTGCGCTTCTTGGACATGGAGCAAGTCCCGGAGACGGGACGATCGAGTGGGGACGGAGATAAGGGGTGGGACCCACCGGCCGACGCCATCACCCGCCGGGAGGGCGTGATGGCGCACGGCAACGGTCAACGCCCTACCAGCTGGATGCCGTCTGAGCCCCGGGAGACGCCGACGTGCTGCGGGTGAGCCGCCCATTCGGCCCACCCAGCTGCTGGGACGATCCGGATGGGGCGTTGACCGCCTGCCGGACACACCTCTGCTGTAGCTTCGATTGCGTGAGAACGCAACTGAGAAGCACACGTCGAGCGACCCTGGAGCCTCGCGGAACCGCGCGGTAGTGGTCGATACGAACACCTTAAGACTTTTTTCCGGATTTTTTCCGGGTGGTCTGTGAATTTTTTCCAGACGGCTTCCAGACGTCAGCCTTCAAGCGCAGATGCCCGTCTCCGAGCGGTTTCTCAGCCTGGTGACCCAGCAGCTCAACCAGTTCGCTGACCGTCCGGATGTCACAGCGCTTGTCGTTTACGTCACCGAACCGGCCGCGGCGGGGCCCCCTGATCTGGTGCCGGTCGGGCACTGGCCCCCCAGTGCCCGGATCCTGACATCGCTCAGCACCGACACCAGCCTGCGCCGGCCGGCGGACCGTCGCCGCTGGTTGCCCCTGCGCCACGGCGGCGTGCTGCTGGGGGCCCTGCAGGTGGAGACGGCGGCCCTGCCCTGGCCCGAGCCCCTGCGGCAGCGCCTGCACGCGGCCAGCCTCTGTCTCACCGAAGGGCTCTGCCTGGATCTGGAACACCGTCGACTGCTGCTGCGGCTGGAGCGGCAACAGCAGCAGCTGCAGGTGCTCCTGCACCAGCTGCGCAACCCTCTGGCAGCGCTGCGCACCTTTGCCCAGCTGCTGCTGCGACGGCTCGAGCACGATCCCCGCAACCGGTCCCTCGTGGAGGGGCTGCTGCAGGAGGAGCGACAGCTGCAGCGCTACGTGGAGGCGATCAGCAGCCTCGAGGAGAGCGAGCCCGCACTCCCCTCCTCTGCGGACGCCATGCCCCTGCTGCTGCCGCCCAGCCTGAACGGCGAACGGCAGCTGCCGCTGGCGCCCCTGCTTGAACCACTGCTGCAGCGCGCGGCAGCCACCGCTGCCCTGCAGAGCAGGCCCTGGCACGCTCCGGAACGTCTGCCGGGCTGGCAGGGGGACAGCGGGGCGGTGGCCGAGATCCTGGCGAACCTGCTGGAGAACGCCTTCCGCTACAGCCCCGCCGGGGCAGCGGTGGGGCTGGATGTGCAGGGACAGCCGGACGGGGGCTGGGTCCTGGCGGTGTGGGACGGCGGCGAACCGATCCCGACCGGGGAGCGGGAGCGGATCTTCGAACCGGGGCAGCGGGGCAGCCGCGGCGCCGCGCGGCCCGGCACCGGTCTGGGGCTGGCGCTCGCCCGGCAGCTGGCCACCGAGCTGGGCGGTGCGCTCACCCTGGTGAACGGCTCACCGCCGCGGGGCAACAGCTTCCAGCTCACCCTGCCAGCTGCACCAGCACCAACCCGCTGAGCAGCAGCGCCAACGCCTCCACCCACTCCACGCAGGCGCCGTAGCTGTCGCCGCTGTGGCCGCCGAGCCGGCGCCCCAGCCAGTGGGGCACCAGCAGGGTGGGCGCCAGGCCGATCCACGCCGCGGCGGCCCCAGCCGGCGCGGCAGCAGCGGCGGCCAGCAGCAGGGGCACCCCGAGCGCCAGGGCGGGCCGCAGTTCCCGCCCCAGCCCACGCCAGTGGCGGCGGTGAAAGGCGGCCGTGCCCCCGGCCCGCAGATAGGGGTAGGCCTGCATCGCCAGCAATGGTGAGACCCGGCCCCAGAAGGCGGCCGCCACCAGTGCCACCCCGGCCGTCCACCCTGCCGTCTCCAGCAGGCACAGCAGCCCGGCGGCGCGCAACAGGGCCAGCTGGGCGGCGGCGAGCACGGCGGCGGCACCCACCCGGCTGTCGGCCATCGCCTCGAGGCGACGTCCCGGCCCTGCAGCGAGGCCGTCAGCCGTGTCGAGGGCGCCATCGTGGTGCAGGCCGCCACTGAGCCAGAGCGCCAGGGCCATCACCAGTGCCACCCGTGCTCCACCTGGCAGCCGGTCTGCGGTGGCCAGCCACAGCAGCGCCTGCAGGCCGCCCAGCACCAGCCCGATCAACGGCGCGAAGCGGGCGATCCGCGCAAAGCGGGGGGTGATGCCAGGCCAGGCCGGCAGCACCGAATAGAAGATCCAGGCTCCGGCCAGATCAGCGAGCCAGCCGTGGGCCGACCCTGCCGGCGGTGTGGATGGGGGGGGGGGAGCAGCGGCGGAGATGGGAGGACAACCAGGCGACCACTAGCGTCGGCACAGCACGGCACCGGCGCCATCAGCTTTTCACCCCAGCCATCCCCAGCGCCGTTCTCGTTCGAGATCAGCGCCCGGTGCCCCCGCACCCGGGCGCGCTGCGGCTGCTTCCACACCCCGCATGGGGTGGTGGAGACGCCACGCTTCATGCCGGTGGGCACCCTGGCCACCGTGAAGGGGGTGCTGACCACCCAGCTGCAAGAGACCGGCGCCCAGATGGTGCTGGCGAACACGTTCCATCTGCACCTGCAGCCCGGTGAGGAGATCGTCGCCGCAGCGGGCGGCCTGCACCGCTTCATGGACTGGGACGGACCGCTGCTCACCGACTCCGGCGGCTTCCAGGTGTTCAGCCTGGGGGACATCAACCGGATCAGCGATCAGGGCGTGGTGTTCCGCTCCCCGCGGGACGGCAGCCGGATCGACCTGACCCCGGAGCGGTCGATGGCGATCCAGATGGCCCTCGGCGCCGACGTGGCGATGGCCTTCGACCAGTGCCCGCCCTACCCCGCCAGCGAGGCGGATGTGGCGGCAGCCTGTCGCCGCACCCACAGCTGGCTGGAGCGCTGCGTCGCCAGCCACGACCGCAGGGATCAGGCCCTGTTCGGCATCGTGCAGGGGGGCTGCTTTCCGCACCTGCGCGCCGAGTCGGCCCGGATGGTGGCGGCGATGGGCTTGCCCGGCATCGCCGTGGGCGGGGTGAGCGTGGGCGAGCCGGCGGCGGAGATGCACCGCATCGTGCGCCAGGTGGGGCCGCTGCTGCCCGAGGCGGTGCCCCACTATCTGATGGGCGTGGGCACCCTGCCGGAACTGGCCATCGCTGTGGCCCAGGGCTTCGATCTGTTCGACTGCGTGCTGCCGACCCGTCTGGGGCGCCACGGAGCGGCTCTGGTGGGGGGTGAGCGCTGGAACCTGAAAAACGCCCGCTTCCGCCACGACCACAGCCCGCTCGATGCCAGCTGCAGCTGCCCGGCCTGCCGCCGCCACAGCCGGGCCTATCTGCACCACCTGATCCGGGCCGACGAGATGGTGGGCCAGATCCTGCTCAGCCTGCACAACCTCACGCAGCTGCTGCGCTTCACCCGAGCCATGGCCCAGGCGATCCGCGACGGCTGTTTTGCAGAGGATTTCGCTCCCTGGCTGCCCGACTCCCCGGCCGCTCACACGTGGTAGCGTCCGCTCCACGCGACTCATGAGTGACGGGATGGCCGCTTACGCCCTGCACACCCTGGCCCAGCTGCCCGAGGCCTACCAGGCCTTCGCCCCCCTGGTCGACATCCTGCCGATCATCCCCTTCTTCTTCCTGCTGCTCGCCTTCGTGTGGCAGGCCTCGGTCGGCTTCCGCTGAGTCCTTGGCCGCCCAGGCTCAGCCCCCCCGCAGCACAGCCCAGGCGAAGGCCGGCAGCGCCAGCATGCGGCGCCATCGGCTCGGTTCCTGGATGAGCCGGTACAACCATTCAATCTGAAGGGTTCCCATCCAGGCGGGAGCCCTTTTTTTGACGCCCGCCCAGACGTCGAAACTGCCGCCCACCCCCATCCACAGGCCGGACTGGCGGCCGGGAAGATCGGCGATCCAGGTTTCCTGACGGGGAACGCCGAGGGCCACCAGCACCAGGTCGGGCTCGGCAGCCAGCAGCTGCCGCTCCAGATCGGGCCAGGCCTCCGGCGGCTGGTAGCCGTGGGCGCAGAACACAGGCTGCAGACCCGGGATCTCCGCCGCCAGCCGCTGGCGCAGCCGTTCCATCACCGGCGGGGCGGCGCCCAGCAGCGCCACCCGCCAGCCCTGGGCGGCGCCATGCTCGAGGAGGCGCCGGGCCAGTTCGATGCCGGGGCTGCGGCGCACCCGCAGGCCCTGGCGCCCGAGCGCCCACACCACGCCGGCGCCGTCCGGGATCACCAGCTGGGCAGCGGCGATGGCGCGCCCCAGCTCGGGCAGGGCCCGGGCAGCCATCGTCATTTCAGCGTTGAGCGTCACGATCTGACCACCGCCCAGGCGTCGCAAGGCCAGGGCGGCGGCAAAGGCATCGCTGCACGCATGCACCGGCACGCCGAGCACGCTGGTGCGGCGGGCCTGCGGGAGCGATCCCGGGCCGTCGGTTGTGGTTGCTGCCATCGGTGGTGCGGCTGGGAGAGAGAATCTATGGCTGGTGCTCCTTCGGTTTTCCTTTGGGATTGCCGGCCGGGGCCCTTCCGCCGCCTGTCCGCCGCCCGAAGCCGATGCCGCGTTCCGAGATGGCCAGTGCCCCAGCCGCTGCAGCAGGGAGCGAATCGGGGGAGCGCGATGGGCAGGCCATGATCCTGCTGGAGGAGCTCGACCGCCAGATCGAGGCGGTGGTGCTGCAGCGCCAGCATCCGATCACCGGCCTGCTGCCGGCCAGCACGGCCCACACCGTGCATGGCAACTACGGCGATGCCTGGGTGCGCGACTGCGTCTATTCAATCCAGTGCGTCTGGGGTCTGGCCCTGGCCCACCGGCGCCAGCGGGGCGCCAGCCGGCGCGTGTTCGAGCTGGAGCAGCGGGTGCTGCTGCTGATGCGCGGCCTGATGAACGCGATGCTGCGCCAGGCCCCGAAGGTGGAGCGGTTCAAGCACACGCTCCACCGGCTCGACGCCATCCACGCCAAGTTCGACACCGGCACGGGCAACCCGGCGGTGCCCGACGACGGCTGGGGGCACCTTCAGCTCGACGCCACCGGCCTGTTCCTGCTGCAGCTGGCCCAGCTCACCCGCGCCGGCCTGGTGGTGGTGCGCTCCAGCCACGAGCGCGACTTCATCCAGAACCTGGTGTACTACGTGGCTCAGGCCTACCGGGTGGCCGACTACGGCATCTGGGAGCGGGGCGACAAGGGCAACCACGGCCTGCCGGAGCGCAACGCCAGTTCGATCGGTCTGGTGAAGGCGGCGCTGGAGTCGCTCGACGGGCTCGACCTGTACGGCCCCCACGGAGACGGCAGCTGCTGCCTGGTGATTCCCCACGACGCGATCGTGCGGCTGCGCCGGGCCCTCCATGCCCTGCTGCCACGGGAATCGGCCAGCAAGGAGGTGGATGCGGCCTGCCTGTCGGTGATTGGCTACCCGGCCTGGGCCGTGGAGGATCCCCAGCTGGCGGAGCGCACCCGCAGCTCGATCCGCGCCCAGCTCGGCGGCGGCTATGGCTACAAGCGCTTTCGCCGCGACGGCCATCAGACGGTGGTGGAGGACCACACCCGCCTTCACTACGAGCGCGAGGAGCTGGCCCAGTTCGAGCACATCGAATGCGAATGGCCCCTCTTCTGGGCCTACGAGCTGATCACCGCCTGCTGTGAGGAGCGCTGGCAGGAGGCCCGCCATTGGCGCCAGCGACTGGCCAGCGTCAGCGTGCGGGTGAACGGCCTGGCCCTGCTGCCCGAGCTGTACCGGGTGCCGCAGGCGGCGGTGGCGGCCGAACGGCTCCAGCCGGGCAGCCAGCCCCGCGAGGCGAACGAGAACGTGCCGCTGCTCTGGACCCAGAGCCTCACCTGGCTGGGGGACCTGCTGCTGGGTGGACTGATCACACCGGAGGATCTCGATCCCTGCTGCCGCCGCCTGCCCGATCCCCCCGGCGCCGCCGAGGTGCTGGTGGCGCTGGTGCCGGGTGATGCAGCGGTGGCGGCTGCCCTGGCGGAGCGGGGCCTGCCCTGCGGCGACAGCCAGGCGATCCGCATCGGCGGGTCGCAGGAGCTGGCAGCCTGCCTGGCCCAGGTCGGCGCCAATCCGCGCCTGGGCCTGAGCGGCCACCCGCCGGCCCGGATGGACACCATGGCCACGGCCCGGCTTTACCGCCGGCCCGCTGCCGACGGCAGCGCCGCTGAGCATCTGGCCTTTCTGCCGCCCGTGCTGGAGGAAGGCACCTTCTACCTGGCCGACGACCCGGAGCAGCTGGTGGATGCCGTGCAGGCCGAACTGCGGCTGCTGCGGCGCCACTGGCGGGGACTGGGGGCACCGCTGCTGCTGATCCCGATCGCGCCGGCTGCCTTCCGGGCCAGCCCCGACACCTTCCTGACCCTGGGCGATCAGCTGCGCAGCGGCAGCATCGACGGCGTGCCGGTGCAACTGGCGCCCCTGGCGGAGCTGGCGGAGCAGGCGGCCTGGGTGGAACTGCCCGCTGCCACGGCGCTGCCGGACGCGGCGACGGCTCCGGCCCACCTGCCGCTGCAGGCCAGCCGCCGCGAACCGCCGCTTTCGGCCGCCGAGGAGCAGGAGCTGGAGCGGCAGGAGCTCTCGGTCGGCGATCTGGCCCATCGGCTCTGGTGCAGCACCTCCCTGGCCGAGCAGGCGGAGGTGCTGGAGCAGCTGGGCCGCCGCCTGGGGGGCGACGCCCTGCTGCAAGGGCCCGGGACGGGCGAGCCGGTGGGCCTGCGCAGCCTGCAGGCAGAGGTGTACCGCCGCGGCCTCGACGCCGGCGACTGGGACGTGGTGCGGCGCATGGCCGGCCAGCTGGAGCTGGTGCATCCGCAGCTGGAAGACGCCCTCACCGATCTGCTGGTGCGCCAGAAACAGCTGGTGGTGGGCCGCAACTACACCGGCGAATCGCTGATCAGCGAACCGCACGACAGCGCCGCGATCGCGGCGAGGATCCGCCGCTTCAGCGGCGAGGATGGCCGTGAATGGATGCTGCAGCAGGAGCTGCTGCTGGCCCTCGACGGCCTGGCACGCCACGAACCGAGCCTGCTGAGCGGCAGCCTCACCCTGCAGCTCGGCCAGCTGCTGCTGCTGCTCACCAGTGAGCTGGCCAGCGAGGCCGACCTCAGCCCGATCGACGCCTTCGAACGGCTCTGCTGCCTGCCGCCCCACGCGATCCGCCGGCGGCTGCGGGCGGTGCTGACCGACACCGAGCACGCCCGTGCCGCCCTGCAGCGCAAGGAGCAGCTGCACGTGAGCGGCCGGGTGCGCTGGACCGTGCCGGATCCCCTGGCGGAGCTGGAACGGGGGGAATGCTGGCTGCAGCACCGTCTGCGCCGCGGCGCCCTCGGCCGGGTGCCGCGCGACTTCTACGCCGGCGTGTGGGAGCTGCTGCACCATTGCCGCGGCATCGTGATCGGCGACAAGCTGGAGAAGCGCAATCGGCTCGAAAGCAGGCCGCTGCTGCAGGAGAAAACGGCCGGCGAGCGCAATTTCGCCGCCCTGGTCGACCAGCTGCTCGGCAAGATCGAAGCGCCGGAGTACCGGCAGCTCTGCACCGAAACCCTGATCACCCTGATGGCCTTCGTGGAGGCCAATCCTCAGGTGCGCTTCGACGACGACCTGGCCCTCGACGTGGTGATCGGCCACGCCGTGCGGGTGGGCTGGCAGCAGAGCCACCCGCAGGTGCCGGCCGAAGCCTACGGACAGCACAAGGCCGCCGCCTGGGACCGGTTCTACCGCGCCTCACCAGCCGATTGCCGCCGCTGGCAGCTGCAGGCCCTGCGGGAGCTCAGTCAGATCGGCTGAGCCAGGGTCATGCAGAGGCTGGGCTGATCGACGCACTGTTCGATCAGATCGGCCAGCAGCAGCGCCCGCGAGGCCTGCTGGCCATCCACCGCCGGCGAGTCATCGCCCCGCACGCAGGCCAGGAAGTGCTCCAGCTCGGCGTAGAGCGGTTCGATCGAGGTGGTGCTCACCTCCTCGATCACGCCGTCGGAGCGGTAGACAAGCTCGCCGTGATCGGCACTCACCGACTGATGGCTGCGGCGGTGAATGTGCAGGGTGCGATTGAGGAAGTCGGTCTCGACCAGGCTGGAGCGGCAGTGGGCGCTGAGGCTGCGGATCTTGCGGTGCGCCATCTTGCTGGCGGTGAGGCTGGCCACCACACCGTTGGTGAACGCCAGGGTGGCATTGACGTAGTCGATCGGGCCATCACCGCTGCGCCCCCCGGCCGCCGCCAGGCGCGACACCGGCGCGCCGGCCAGCTCCAGCACCAGGTCGATGTCGTGGATCATCAGGTCGAGCACCACCGACACATCATTGGCGCGGTCGGGATTGGGACTGTGACGCCGGGCCTCGAGCACCACCACCTCCTCGCCCACCACCACCTTCAGCAATTCACGGAAGGCGGGATTGAAGCGTTCGATATGCCCCACCTGCAACAGCACGCCGGCCTGCTCCGAGGCGGCGATCAGCTCTGCCGCCTCCTCCTGGCTGGCGGCGATCGGCTTCTCGATCAGCACGTGCCGTCCCGCCTGCAGACAGGCCAGACCGACCCGGTGGTGCAGCAGGGTGGGAACGGCGATGCACACCGCGTCCACCTCCGGCAGCAGCTCCGCAAACTCAGGCGTCCAGCGGCAGCCGAACTGTTCGGTGGCGAGGCGACCCCGCTCCGGGTTCGGATCGGCGACGCCCACCAGTTCGGCGTCCTTGATCAGGCTGAGCACCCGTGCATGGTGCCAACCCATGTTGCCGATGCCGATGACACCCACGCGCACAGGGTTCATGGGCAGGCCCGACAACCTGCCGATTATCGGTGATCGCCGCACATTCAGGGGAGATCGGCCCCGTCGCTGACCAGGGGCAGCGACGGATCACTGCGCCGCTCGATCCGCACCCGCTCGATGCGCGGGCCATCCATGGTGAGGATGCGGAACTCAAAACCCTGCCAGCGCAGTCCTTCACCGGCGGAAGGGATGTGCTGAAGCCGTTCCAGCACGAAGCCGGCGAGGGTGTGATGCCCCTCCGCTTCGGGCAGGTGCAGAGGCAGCTGGCGGTTGAGCTCAAAGATCTCCAGATCCCCCGCCACCGACCAGCAGCCGTCCTCCAGCTGCAGCAGGTCGTCGTCGGGCTCGAGCGGATTGTCGTCGTCGCCGACGATCTCGCTGGTGAGGTCGGCCACGGTCACCAGCCCCTCGGTGCCGCCGTGCTCGTCCACCACCACCAGCAGGGGCTGGCCGCTGCGGATCAGCGGCAGCAGGTCGGCCAGCGGCGTGCTCTCCTGCACCTGCGTCACCGGCCGGATGTAAGGGGAGAGGGGGGAATCGGCCTGGAGGTGCCCGCGGGCAATCGGGTCGGCCAGGTGGCGCAGGTCGAGCACACCGCGCACGTCATCGAGGGAGGTGCCGATCACCGGGAAACGGGCATGGGCCGTGTCATGCACGGCCCGCATCAGCTCGGCGAAGGTCACGCTGACCGGCAGGGTGACCATGCCGGAACGGGGCACCATCACCTCCCGCACCAGGGTGTCGCGCAGCGAGAACACCCCTTCAAGGATGTTGCGCTCATCCGGCATCAGGCC
This sequence comes from Cyanobium sp. NIES-981, assembly GCA_945901765.1. GTDB lineage: Bacteria > Cyanobacteriota > Cyanobacteriia > PCC-6307 > Cyanobiaceae > NIES-981. The sequence goes on from CAMDLO010000007.1 coordinate 39,557, forward strand.
GGTGACGCTGCCCGATTCGATCAGGGTCTCCAGTTCGGCCGCCGAGAGCACCGGCACCAGCTCATCCCAGTTGCGCGGCAGGCCGAGCAGGCGCAGCAGCCCGGCACCGAGGCGTTCCACCACGCTCAGCAGGGGGGCGAGGCTGCGGCTGATCGCCTCCAGCAGGGGGGCCAGCTGCAGAGCCGAGCGCTCCGGCCGATGCAGCACCCAGGCCTTGGGGGCCAGCCCGCCCAGCAGGGTCGCCACCAGCACCAGCAGCAGGAACACCAGCAGGTCGAGACCGGCCTGGGGCAATCCCGCCACGCCGGCCAGAGCCAGCCGTTCGGCCAGACCGCGGCCGGCCCAGCCGAGGGCCACCAGGGCCAGCACCGTTCCCAGCTGGGTGGCCACCAGCACGCGGCGCAGGCGGCGTTGAAGCCTGGCCACCGCCTCGGCACCGGGCTCGCCGGCCTCCAGCAGCTGGCTGACGCGGCTGGGCCGCAGCCGGATCAGGGCCGTCTCACCGGCAGCAAAGAAGGCGAGCAGGCTGACAAGCAGGGCCAGGGCCAGGATCTGGGTCACAGGGAGGGGCGCAGGCGGCATGGCGCGGCCGTGACGCGGATGCGGGGGCTACCGGACAGCAAGCGGTGGTGCCGGGGCAGATGGGGTGATTATCGCCCGCTGACTCGGCTCGGCGGGCGGATCTGCTAACAACGGCCCATCTGCACGGCCAAGATGATGGTTGCTCTGCTCCCGGGCCTCCAGCCTGGTCTGCTGCTCGCCTGGGCGCACAGCCTGCTGATGGTCAGCCTGGCCCTGTTTCAACTGGTGGGGCCCGTGCCGGTCGAGCTGGGGGTGCATGACGGTGCCCTGGCCGCCTGTGTGTCGCCGGCCCACTGCGCCCGTGCCGACTGGGCGGTCGCCGATCCCCAGGCGGCTCTGCAAACCCTGCTGCCGGTGATCGAGGCGATGCCGCGCACCATGGTGGTGGACACGGCGGAGGGCTATCTGCACGCCACCGCCAGCAGCGCCCTGTTCGGCTTTGTCGACGACCTGGAGCTCTACGCCGATGCGGCCCACGGGGTGCTGCAGGCCCGCTCGGTCTCACGGCTGGGCGACTCGGACCTGGGCGTGAACGGGCGGCGGCTGGCGGCGCTGCACCAGGCCCTGGAGGCAGGCGGATGATCAACAGCACCCAGGCGCCCCTGCTGGTGTTCGACGGTGGCTGTCCGTTCTGCCGTCATTTCGCCGAACTGAGCGAACTGCGCGGCGGCATCCCCGACCTGCGCATCCGCGACGGCCGGGCCGACGGGGCGCTGCGACAGCGGCTCAACGACGGCGGCTGGGCGCTGCGCGACGGAGCCGTGCTGCTGGTGAACGATCAGGTGCTCCATGGCGCCGCGGCCATCCAGTGGCTGTGCGCGCGGATGAGCCCATCGGCCGCGCTGCTGCGGCTGCTGGCCCCCCTGTTCGCCGGCCCCGCCCGCTCCCGCCGCCTCTATCCGCTGCTGCTGCTCGCCCGCCGCGCCGCCCTGATGGTGCGGGGCCTGCCGGTGGATCCAGACGCCAGCACCGCCCCCCGGTGAGCAGGGGTGTGTTCTGGACTGCCAGAGGGCCGTCGACCATCACCAAGGATGGGGGCGTGCAGCAGCTCTGTCGCGCCGGTACCGCTCTCCTCAGCCTGGCAGCCCTGCTGGCCTGCACGGCAGCTGGAGCGCCGGCAGGCATGGCGGCAGCACCGCTGGCGGCAGCGCCCGGGCCACCGCGCTCCAGTGCCCTGCGGCTGCCCTGTCCGTCCGCTGCGGGCTGGCAGCTGGTGCGCCAGCTGGAGCTGCCGCGCCGCGGGCCCAACGACGAGGCGATCGGCGGCTTTTCCGCCGCCCGTTTCGACCCGATCAGCGGCGAGCTGCTGCTGCTCAGCGATGCCCCCGAGCCAAGCCTGCTGCGCTGGAGCGGCATCAGCGGCGGCCGGCCGCGGCTGCGGCAGGTGCTGCCGCTGCAGCGGCCAGCAGCTGCACCGCTCGATGGCGAGGCGCTGGTGGTGCTGGCCGGCCAGCTGTGGGTCGCCAGCGAAGGGCGCCGCACGGCGGAGCGCCCGGCCCAGCTGCTGCGCTACGACGCCGCCACGGGTCGGCTGCTGGCCGCGCTGCCGCTGCCGGCGGACTGGCAACCGGGCACGGGGAGGGGGCTGGCGAGCAACGCCGGCCCCGAATCGCTGGCCCTGCTGCCAGCCAGAGAGGGCGGGCAGGCACCGGCGCTGCTGATGGCGGCGGAGCAGCCGCTGCTGCAGGATCCGCCGACCGCGGTGCGGCTGCTGCGCTGGCAATGGCCGGCGGGGAGCGACCCCCGCAGCACCCCACCGGCCGCCATCCCCCAGGGGGCCCTGCTGCTGCCGGGCCAGGGCTGGGGCCTGACCGACCTGCTGGTGGCAGCCCCCGACAGGCTGCTGGCGCTGCTGCGGCGCTTCGAGCCCCCGTTCAGCTGGCGGATCCGACTGGCCCTCTACGCGCTGCCCAGCCCGAACGCGCCGGCCCTGGCCCCTCTGGCCGACTGGGACCTGATCGCCGCCGGACTGACCCCCGACAACTGGGAGGGCCTGAGCCCGGGTCCACCGCTGGCGGACGGACGGCCCAGCCTGCTGCTGGTGAGCGACGACAACTTCAATCCTCTGCAGGCCAACCGCCTGGCCCAGCTCAGCCCGAACCGAAACCCAGCCTGTTCCACCGCCCCATGAACCGCCGCACCCTGCTGATCGAACTGCTGGGCCTGGGAGCCGCCGCCGCCGCGACTCCGGCCCTCGCCGGGGCAGCCAGCTCCGGCAGCCGGTCTGTCGAACTGCCGTTCGAGCCGCTGCCAGGGCCGATACCCCTGCCCGGCGACGGCCGCACGGCGGCGCAGCAGCAGGCCTTCTACAGCCGCATAGCCATCGAAGACCGGCTGGTGCTGCCCGAGGGGTACCGCAGCGAGCTGCTGTTCACCTGGGGCGATCGGCTGGCCGATGGACGCTTCGGGTTCAACAACGATTACCTGGCCTTCACCCCGCTGGCCGACGGTCGCGCCCTGCTCACGGTGAATTTCGAGTACGTCAGTCCAAGGGTGTGGATGCAGGGGTACAGCGAAGCCACGGGGGAGACCCTGCCCTTCGCAGCCCTGATCGAGGCGCTGGCGGCGCGCGGGGGCAGCGTCGACACGGGGTCACTGGCGGCGGACGATCCCCTCAGGCAACCGCTGCTGGCGGTGGCCAGCGCCGCCATGGCTGACCTGGGCATCGGCGTGGCCGAGATCGCCCAGGGCGCAGGCGGCACCTGGCGCCCGGCGAGCGGCCGGTTCGATCGGCGCATCACCGGCCTGAGCGGCTGGCGCCAACCGGAGCAGCGGCTGCGCTGCAGCGGTCCGGCGGCGGCTGTGTTCCGCCGCAGCCAGCGCCAGGGTTACGACGACGGCCTGGGGGATCAGGTGATCGGCAGCTTCGCCAACTGCGCCGGCGGGCAGACCCCCTGGGGCACGGTGCTTTCGGCCGAGGAGAATGTCCAGAGCCAGGTGGTGGAGCGGGTCTATGCCGACGGCTCGTCGCCGCCGCCGGCGGAGCGGCCCTTCCGCTTCGATGGCACCCGCCTCGACGGCCTGGGCAACCCCTTCGGCCTGGCGGGCAACAAGTACGGCTGGATGGTGGAGCTCGATCCGCGCCGGCCGGAGCAGCCGGCGGTGAAGCACAGCTGGCTGGGCCGCTTCCGCCATGAGGCCGTGGCCGTGCAGGCCACGGCCGGCCGCCCCCTGGTGGTGTTCTCCGGCTGCGACCGCCATGGCGGCCACCTCTACCGGTTCGTCAGTGAGGCCGTGGTGCGCGACCCGGCCGATCCAGCCAATTCGCGCCTGCTGGAGCGGGGCCGGCTTGAGGCGGCCCTGTTCAACCCCGACGGCAGCGGCCGCTGGCTGACCCTGGCACCGGACACGCCCCTGGCGCCGCTGCGCCCGAGCCACTACGCCCGGTTCGATCTGAACCAGCCGACGCTGGTGCCGAATCGCGACCGACGCCAACCCGGTGCCGAGGCCATCAGCAGCGACGCCGAACTGACGGCCTACCTCAGGCAGCACCGCACGCTCGCCGACCTTTACCCCGGCGGCGGCGAGGAGCGGCAGGGGGCGATCCTGATCGACGCCCACCTGGCGGCCAATGCCATCGGTGCCACGCCGGCGGCCCGCCCGGAGGACACCGACATCGATCCGCGCACCGGCGATCTGCTGATCGCCTTCACGGCCAGCGGCAGCGACGGCGACGGCCGCGCCGATCCGGCGATCTTCCGGGGACCGCGCGGCGAGGCGAGCTGGCCCTACGGCTGGGTGATGCGTCTGAGCGATGGGCTCCAGCGGGGGGATGCCAGCGGCTTCCGCTGGCGGATGGTGGCCACAGGCGGCACCCCCTGGCAGGGGGGTATGGGCTTCGCCAACCCCGACAACCTGGCGATCGACCGCCGCGGCAACCTCTGGATGGTCACCGACCGCTCCACCAGCAGCAGCGGCCTCGATGTGTTCGGCAACAACGCCTGCTGGCTGTTCCCCGCCAGCGGTCCCCGCGCCGGCGAAGCCTTGCTGTTCGCCAGCGGCCCGATGGAATGCGAGCTGTGCGGGCCCTGTTTCGACAGCGCCGAAACCACGCTGTTCCTGGCGGTGCAGCACCCGGGCGAGACCAACGGCACACGCGAACAGGGCGCCACGGAGTTCCAGGCCCACAGCCTCGAGGACCGCGACGGCGGCCGCTTCGAGCAGCTCCGCCAGGTGCCGCTGGGCTCCAACTGGCCGGCTCGCGCCCCGGGCCGGCCGCCGCGGCCGGGGGTGGTGGCGATTTCCCGCCATGACGGCAGGCCGCTGCTGGGCTGACAGGGCCGGAATCAGCGGCTGTTGTTCTCCAGCTTCTCCAGGCCCTGGCGCAGCAGCTGCTGGCCCTGGTCGATCATCCGCTGGCGGTCGCTGCGGAACTGGCAGGCACCGCTGCGCAGCTGCACCGTGCGGCTGCGGGGCACGTACCAGATGGCGTCCAACCTGCAGAAGTTGCGGCCCTGCCTGGCCGGCAGATCCTCCAGCAGCTCGCCGCTGAGGCAGCGATAACCGCTGCGATCCTTGCCCTCGCGCAGGCAGGTGCCCAGGTTCTTCACGAACAGGGGCCGGCCCTGCGATTTGAAGGTGGCATTGGCGAAGCCGGCGAACGACACCGGGTCAAAACTGAACGGGGCGGCCTGGGCGGCGGCGGCGAGCAGGGTCAGCGCCAGGGCAGCGGCGCAGGGGCGGGGCATGGGCGGTGACAGCAACATGCCTGCGATGGTGGCAGGGGCCGGCGAACGCCGCTGGGGTCAGGCGCCGCCGTTCAGCACCAGAGCGATCTGATCGCGGCCGTTGGTCTGGGCGAGCGCCAGAGCCCGTTCGGCCCGGGTCAGCAGGGGCTCGGGGCCGGTCTCACCTGGAGCGGCCAGCGTGAGTCCGCCGCTGAGCCGCAGCCGGTGGCCGGCACTGCTGAACACCCCCTTCAGCGCACCAACCTCCTGGCGCAGCGCCTCGCCCCGCAGACGCGCCTGATCGAGATCCGTGCCAAGAAGCAGCAGGGCGAAGCTGTCGTCACCGAAGCGCCCGCACAGCTCGCCGGGGCGCAAGGAGGCCTGAATGACCGTCGCCACGGCGCGCAGCACCTGATCGCCAGCCGCCAGGCCCCAGTTGTGATTGATCATCTCGAAGTTGTCGAGATCCAGCAGCAGCAGCGCCACCTCGCCCGGCCGATCAGCCCTGCGGCTCAGTTCCCGCCCGGCCAGGGCCAGGAACACATCCCGGCGCAGGGCGCCACTGATGGGGCAGAGGGTGGTGAGGCGCCGCAGCTCCAGCTCCCGCAGCACCAGCTGAGCCAGATCCTGCAAGGTCTCCACCTGGAAGCGGCTGAGCTGCCGCGGGGTCTGATCGATCACGCACAGGGTGCCCAGGTTGTACCCCTCCGGGCTCTGCAGCACGGCGCCGGCGTAAAACCGGATCGCCGGCGGACCGGTCACCAGCGGATTGGTGCAAAAACGCGGATCCAGCCGGGCATCCGGCACCACCAGCGCCTCCTCGGCGCAGATGGCATGGGCGCAGAAGGCCATCTGACGCGGCGTTTCGCTGGCATCAAGGCCATGGCGCGCCAGGAACCACTGGCGGTCCCCGTCCACCAGGGAAATCAAAGCGGTGGGGGTCTCCATCACCCGAGCTGCCAGGCGCACCAGCCTCTGCAGATGGTCGTCCGCGTCGGTGTCGAGGACGCCATAGCGCTCGAGAGCCCGCTGGCGCTGCTGTTCGTCGCCCGGGATCGGGCTGTCGGGGTAGGGCATCAGCTGCCTCCTGCTGTTCAGGCTACGACCGCAGCGGGCGGGCGGGCGGCGGACGGCGCCGCACAGCGACGCGAAAGCCGAAGAAAAGAGAAGCGTTTCCGCCTCATCCGTTGTAACAACCGCTACCGAACGCTTGAATGAATGCACGTTGATCCGCCGACCAGGCGGACGCAGATCGTTCCGCGCCAGGCAACGGGGACGCGGGCACTGTGGAGAGCGTGATGAACGTGCTCGATCTGATCCGCACCAAGATGATCAAGGCCCAGCGCCTTGACGATGCCCAGTACCTGATGGCCAAGGCCTATCGGGGCGTGGCTTACGTCGATGCCCACCACGACGAGCCCAGGCCGGCCGAACCCACCCGCAAACTCACGTACCGCGGCCGGCCTTACAACCACTGAGCCGCCGCTCAGCCAGCAACCCGGCGTCACAGCGCTCCTAGACTGACCGCTGGGTTGTCAGAGCTTCCCTGGCCATGTCCCGCCCACTGAACCGCCCGGCACGGGATCCCGCCGGAGACATTGTTCAGTTCATCATCGGCGGATGCCTGTTCGGCAGCGGCCTGTTCCTGTTCATGAATCAGGTGATGGTGCGCTCCGATGGCGCCATCCAGGGTGCGCTTTCCCCCTGGGGGCGCTACGGCGCCGGCTGGGGTTCCGCAGCGGCCAGGCCGTTGCTGCCGTGGGGCACTCCGTTGCCGTGGGGCACTCCGGGGCTGGGTCTGCTGATGATCCCCCTTGGGATCGGCGTGTGCCTGCTGTTTGCCGGACACTTTCAACGCTGGGGCAGGCTGCTGCTGTGGGGATCACTGGCTGCCCTGTTCGCGGGGGTGCTCAACAGCGTGCGCATCATCTTGATGCCTGCCACGCTCTGGCAGCTTGCTGTCTATGTGGTGATGATCGCCAGCGGCGGCGGTCTGATGTTCCGCAGCCTCTACGGCTACGACTCTGGCGAACCACAAAGGCGCTCCCCGCGTCCTGCGGAAGCAGCGGACGACCAATCCCCATCGCAGGCCGAGCTGAAACGCGAGCTGGCCGAGTTGAAACGGCGGATCGACGCCCTCAACGACTGAGGCGGATCCGCACAAACAAGCGATTCAGCCGAGCCTGTAACCAAGCAGCTCCGCTGGGTTCTCTCAGCTGGGAAGCGTGAATCCCGACTGCATGCTCTTGACATCGAGCATCACCCAGGTGACCCAGAGCAGCAGGCCGATCACCCCGGAAACGGCCGCGAAACGGGCGACAGTCCGCAGCACCACCTCAAACAGGCTGATCTCTTTCATCGGCGGCAGCCGGGTACGCCCCCACTATGGTCGCGCTGCCGCGGCGGTGCAGCTCGCGGGCGTAGTCGGTCCAGACGCCCTGGCCCCAGTAGCGGAAACAGCTGGTCTCCAGCAGCAGCAGGGGTAGCAGCGCCTGCTGATACGCCGGTGTGGCCGTGACGGCGGGATCAGCCGCCACCAGCGGATCAAAGTGCTGGTGAAACCGGGCGCTGAGCTCCTCCATCGGCTCCAGCACGTTGGCGTAGCCCTCCACCCAGCTGAGGTTGTTGGTCCAGGAGGCACCGGCCATGGAGAACGCGCCATCGGCGGCGGCGAGTGCGGCGATCGCCGTGTCCACCGCGGCCCGGCCAGGACCGCCAGAGCCTGCACCGCCCAGGTGCTGCCAGAGCCAGTGCTGCTGCACCGCCTGAATCGGCGCAAAGTCGGCCTCCGTGAAGCCGGCGGCCGCCAGCAGCTCGAGATACTCGCTGCCGTTGAGGGCCGCGGTGCCGCCAGCCCCCCCCTCAGCCAGGCGCCGGTGGGCCTGGAGGAAGGCAGCGGGAAACTCGTTCATCATCACGCCGCCGTTCTCACCGTCGGCGATCTGCACCACCAGCGACGGGATCGAGCGGCCGGCCAACGGAACACGGTTCAACCCCAGGGCCTCGTAGCAGGGCTGCATCTGGCCCACCAGCTTGGTGTCGGACCCCTGGGTCTTGACCAGGGCGGTGATCGTGGCCACCTCACCGCTGGAGTTGCGGGCCACCAGCCGGTTGGGCACCAGCACCTGCTCGCGGCTGAGCGGGCTGCCGTCGGGATTCTCGACACTGTGCTCCTGTACCAGCAGCCAGCGGTAGCCGCAGTCGCGCAGCGCCTGCACGAAGGCGAACAGGGCATCGGGATGGTTGGGCAGGGCCATCTCCGGCGGGGAGAAGCCCTGCACCCGCTGCAGGGCCCCATCGCCGAACAGGGCAGCGAAGTGCTGCTGCCAGGCCTGGATCTGCAGCTTGATGTCGGGGATCGGTGTGGAGGGGGCCACGGCGTGGCTCCAGAACGTGCCCAGCCACTCCACGTGCTGCTGCATGCGGGTATCGCAGGCCAGGAAGCGCAGGGCAGCGAGGATGTCGTGGCGGCCCATCTGCTCAAAGCCCCAGAGCAGGTTGCCGGAGTAATCGAGCATGATCCGCGGCTCACAGCCCTCGGCGATCAGCTGGGGCAGCATGTCGGCCAGCCTCCGGTAGCAGTGAGCGAAGGGCTCGGCGTTGTGGTTGTCGCCCTCGCCGGGATGGTCGAACATCCACTGCAGATGGGAGATCAGCTGGCCATCCGGCCCGGCGGGGATGGTGGGCTGGTGCATGTGCAGCGCACAGGCGAAGGCGGAACGGATCTGCTCAAATCGACCCCGATCCAGCCAGGGCGATGGCGGGGGCGGACCCTGCATCAGCGCCTGGATCTCCGCCTCACGGCCGGCGATCGGTGGCAGGGCGGAGTGGTTCAGCGGATTCCCAGCTCCTGTTCGAGCCGCTTCAGCCGATCAGCCCGGCCTCCGCTGATTTCCAGCACGGGGCAGCCCTGGGGACTGCGTGCGGGCAGATCGTGGCGATAGAGCTGCTTGAAGGCCGCATCCACCCAATCGCGATAGGCCGCTTCAACCGAGCGGATGCCGTCGTTCTCCATGCGGGGGTCGATGCGGGGATCGCCCGTGAGGGGCAGGAAAACAATCAGGTCATAACTGCTGAGGGCCTGACTGTCGAGGATCGTGCCCCACAGCTCCTCGATGAAGGCGGCATCAATGTCGGAGGGGAAGGCCAAGCCGTTCTTCTCCTGCATGTCTGGACGTACCTCCAAAGTGCGCAGCCGTTGCTGGATGGGCAGGCCCTCGTTGCTCCCCATGGCGCGGGCGTAGTGGGAATAGGGCAGAAAGTCGAGGCAGCTGCGGTCGCAGATCACCGAACGATCGGGCCGCTGCAGCCGAGCCTGGTTGATGCGATCGATGGCGTGCTGCGTCATCAGCCGGTTGCAGCGTTGGCTTGCCCGCTCGGCGAAGTGGATGCGCTCCTGACGGGCGACAAGCTCCCGGTAGGGCTCATCGAACAACAGAAAATCCGGGTGCGCCGCATGAAAATCCCGCACCAACGTGGATTTGCCAAGGCTGTGGGACCCACTGATCGCAACCCTCATCGCCTCACCCGGCTGGCCAGGCCAAACACCACGGCCATCAACAGATAGCCAAGGGCCCAGCTGCCGCCCACACCCCAACCGAGCCGGAGCACGGTGTCGGAGGTGGTGAAGCGCCAGGCATGAATCACCCCGAGCCAGGCACAGCCAGACGCCACCAGCGCCCACACCGCGGCGGCCTGAAAGCGCTGTTCGATCACGAACACCACCATCGCCGCCAGCAGCATCGCCGTGATGATCTGGCCCTGTTCAAGCGCAAAGGCGCCTGTGGCCCACACGTCGGCCTGCTGCAGCGGCAGCAGCAACGCCGGCGAAAACGGCTGCTGAACACTGCCGGCGCCTCCGGCCCGCAGGCCCGCCTTGAGCAGCAGGGCTCCCCAGCCTGCCAGGCCCGGCAGCAGGCCAAGCGCCACGGCCGGGGCATGGGCGCTGGGGGTGGCCTGGAAGGCCTGAGCGGCGATCACCAGGCCGATGTAGAGCAAGATCGCCATGCCCGCCTCGATCGGCACCAGCTGGCCGATCACGCCGAACAGCCCCAGCAGACAGGCGATCGCCATCACCAGGCCGTTGAGCCAGGAGTAGCCGATGCGGGCGCCCATCGCCTTCCAGGCCGGATGACCGATGTAGAGCGTCGTCGGAAAGCAGCCCCCCAGGGCGGCGGCGGTGATCGTGCCGATGCCGTTGATCAGCAGGGAGCTGCGCACGGGATAACGGTCGCCGGCGGCCTCGGCGCTCTCGATGTTCTGCAGGGAGCCGAGCAGGTTGAACAGCCCCATCGGCACGATCACCCCCAGCCAGGGCAGCAGCTGCCCGCGGGCCTGCCAGAGCGCCCCCAGCTCCAGATGGGGAGGCCGCAGGCCGATCTGGGCCAGCTGTTCCGACCAGCTGAGCGGATCGAAACGCACCAGTCCGCTGCCCCAGGCCAGAGCCGTGCCCACCAGCACCGCCAGCAGGCCACCGGGGATCGGCAGGCGCAGCTGACCGTGGTAGGTGACCAGGATCAGCGCCAGCACCGTCAGTCCCACCACCGGCTGGGCATAGGTGCGGAGCAGGAAGCCCAGGGCGATGTAGCCCAGGGCAATGCCGGCCAGGGTGGAGAGCAGGGCGGCCCGCGGCAGCCAGCGCCGCAGCAGCTGGGCACAGAAGGCTCCGGCTGCTTCGATCAGGCCCGACCCCAGGCAGGCCACCATGCCGGCCTGCCACGACAGCCGCACCGCCGTCTCGGCCGAAAGCCCGGCATTCACCGCCGTCAGCTTGACGGGCAGCATCACCAGGAACACGTAGGCGAACAGGCTCACTGTGTTGATGCCGTAGGGGAGCGCGGTGCGATCAGCCCGGCCCTCAGCCCGGGCCAAACGGTGGGCCTGCAGGGCGTAGGCGAGGTTGCCCAGCAGCAGGCTGATACCGGTGGCGGGCAGGATCGTGCCGAGCAGCAGCGACTCCGGATAGCCGAGCACTCCCCGGCAGAGCCCGAGGATCAGCAGGATCTGGATGAGGTTGTCGAGCCCCAGGCCCAGAAAGCCATCCACATCCCCGGGCACAAACCAGCGGGGGCCCGCCGCGGAATCCGACGAAGCCGTCATGGCCGAAGCAGCGGCGAACAGCTGCATCGTCGCGCCCCGGTCTGCGGGGCGAGAATCGACCCACTGCCGCGGCGGCTGCTGGCGATGCTCTTGCTGCTCACAACCGGGGCCGAAGCCGGCGCCCGTCTGGCGGGAACCCTGTTGCCGCGGGGCTTTTTCCTCGGCCTGGGCTTGACATATCTGGCCGCCCTGGCCGTCGACCGGCTGGCAGCGCGCTGGCGTGTGCCGGGGGCGGCGGCCGTGCTGCTGCTGGGTCTGGCCATCCCCAACGATCTGCTGACCCACAGCCAGCCCCTGGGCCCGACGCTTCTGGAGACCCTGCACCGGGTGAGCCTGGCGCTGCTGCTGTTCTATGCCGGGCTGCGCACCGATCTGCGCCGCATCCGCGGCATCAAGGCCGCCGGTCTGGGGCTGGGCACGCTCAGCTTGCTGATCACGGTGCTGATCACCGGCCTGGCGCTGTACTGGCTGGCACCGGCCCTGCCGGGGGGGCTGCCGCCGGCGGCGGTCTGGCTGGGGGTGTGGTGCCTCGCTGCGACAGACAGCGGCGCCCTGGAGGATCTGCTGGAGGCCCTGCGCCACAGTGTGAGTGGCCGCCTCCGCCATCTGCTGGAGTTTGAGGCGGCCCTCAGCACGGTGATGGCGCTGCTGGGGTTCGGGTTTGCCGCCGCCGTCCTGCAGGGGCAGCCCCATGGGGAGCACCAGGCACTGCACGCGGCCCTCTCGAGTCGATTGCCGCAGCAGCTGGGGGCCCTTGCCCTGCATGTGCTGGCCGGGCTGAGTGCCGGGGTGGCGGTGGGAGCCCTGGCTCCGCGGCTGATCGACCGATTGGTGCGCTCCGACCAGCAGCTGCTGCTGGTGGCCGTGGCCCTCGCGTTCGTGGCCCACGGCTTCGGCCAGTGGCTGGGGGGTGGCGGCCTCCTGGCGGTGTTTCTGGCCGGGGTGTGCCTCTCCAACGGGGATTACCACATCAACCGCTTCGAGTCGCAGGCGCTGGGACGGGTGATGCAGCCCTTCAACACCGCCGCCGAACTGACGGTGCTGCTGCTGCTCGGGCTGATGGTGAAGCCGGAGGCGCTGCTGACGGTGCTGCCGGTGGGGCTGGGCCTGGCGCTGGTGCTGCCCCTGGCCCGGGTGGTGGGGGTTTGGCTGGTGCTGCGCCCCCCGGCCTTCGCCCGCAGCGACCGGCTGATCGTGGCCGGCTGCGGCCTGCGGGCTGCCGTGCCCCTGGCCCTGGCCGTCTCCCTCACCGAGGAACTGCCCCACCTGCGGGGCATCGCCGCGACGGCGGTCGAACCGCTCGCCTCCCAGCTGCTGGCCCTGATCTGCGTGGTGGTGCTGCTCGATCTGGTGCTGCAGCCGCTGGCGATGCGGCAGCTGCTGGCCGCCATCAGCGCCCGTCGGCGCCTGGCCTGAGCCGGCGCCCATGGCGGGCGCTCTACGCCAACAACATGCGCTTCCACGCTCCCACCCAGGAACGGCAGGGCATCGCCGCGTGCAGCACCGCCCAAGGAGGATCTGCTGACAGGCTGCAACTCTGCTGAAAGGCTGCAACCCTGCTGACAGGCTGCGACTCTCCTGAAAGGCTGCGACGAGGTCCATCTCAGGGCCGGTGCGATGGCGATCGAGGCTGATGCGGCCTTGGGGGAAGGGAGACAGGACTGAAGATCAAGAGCAGCGAGTTGGTGTATCCGGGCACCAGCCGGCTGCTGTTCAACGGCGAGGGCAGGATCTGCGATCACCGCGACCACTTCGCTGTCGTGGGCCCCACCTTCGGGCCGGTGCCGCTGCCGGGGAGCTTCGTGCGCTGGCTCTGCAAGCGTTGTGTCGGCTGATCGAGCAGGCTGGGGCGAGTGCTGGCCCTGATCCGATGCGTGCGCGCCCGCTGAGCGGAATGCTGCTGAGCAGCCTGGCGGCCCTGGTGCTGCTGCTGGCCGGGGCCTGCCCGGCCTGGGCCGCGTTCAGCCTGCCACCGCTGCCCTACAGCGCCGAAGCTCTCGAGCCGGTGATCGACGCCACCACGATGGCGCTCCACCACGACCGGCACCACGCCGCCTACGTCGCCAACCTCAACGCCCAGATCGCGGCCGACCCGGCGCTGGCCGAGCTGAGCCTCGATGCCCTGCAGGGTCAGATCGGTCGCGTGCCCGCGGCGGTGCGCGACGCCGTGCGCAACAACGGCGGCGGCCACTGGAACCACAGCCAGTTCTGGGCCGTGATGGCACCGCCAGGACAGGGGGGCGAGCCCTCGGCGGAGCTGCTGGCGGCGATCGAGACCAGCTTCGGCTCGCTGGAGGCGATGCAGACCCAGTTCAACCAGGCCGCGGCAGGCCGCTTCGGCTCGGGCTGGGCCTGGCTGATCCGCAAACCGAACGGCAGCCTGGCGATCACCAGCACCGCCAACCAGGACAACCCCCTGATGGATCTGCGCGGCATCGAGCGGGGCGCCCCCCTGCTGGGCCTGGATGTGTGGGAGCACGCCTACTACCTGCACTACCAGAACCGTCGCCCCGAGTACATCGCCGCCTGGTGGAGCCTGGTGAACTGGCAGGAGGTGAATCGCCGCTTCGCCGCAACCCGGGCCTGAGACCGCTGGCTCCGCCGGTATGCCGATGGTCGTCGCCAGCGACTGCTGGAGCAAGACGGGGGCCGGCTCGGGAGGCTGGAGAAACCTGGTCGATCTAGGTCCACCCCCTTCGTGATGCCTATGGTCTGAGCAGAGCATCGCGTCTGCCCCATGGCCCTGCAGGAATACCGTTCCGGCGCCTCTTTCCCAGGCGTGATCGGCCGCACCGCCGATGTGTCGACCCCGGCCTGGCCGATGCCCAACCGGGCGAAGGAGGGGGCGCCGAATGTGCTGTTCATCGTGCTCGATGACACGGGTTTCGGCCAGCTCGGTTGCTACGGCAGCCCGATCGCCACGCCCAATCTCGATGCCCTGGCGGCCGACGGCCTGCGCTTCAACAACATGCACACCACGGCGCTCTGTTCGCCGTCTCGCAGCTGCATGCTCAACGGCCGCAACCACCACTCCAACGGCCTGGCCTGCATCACCGAGGGATCGATGGGCTTCCCCGGCTCCAACGGCATCATCCCGTTCGAGAACGGCTTCCTCTCCGAGATCCTGCTGCAGCACGGCTACAACACCTACGCCATCGGCAAGTGGCACCTCACCCCCGCCGAGCAGACCTCGGCGGCGGGCCCTTACGAGCGCTGGCCCCTGGGCCGCGGCTTCGAGCGCTTCTACGGCTTCCTCGGCGGTGACACGCACCATTACTACCCCGAACTGGTGCAGGACAACAGCCAGGTGGAACCGCCGGCCACGCCGGAGGAGGGCTACCACCTCACCCCCGATCTGGTGGCGAAGGCGAAGGCGATGATCGCCGACTCCAAGCAGGTGGCGCCCAACAAACCCTTCTTCATGTACTTCTGCACCGGCGCCATGCATGCGCCCCACCACGTGCCGAAGGAGTGGGCCGACAGGTACAAGGGCAAATTCGATGGCGGCTGGGACGCCTACCGCGAGCACACCTTCGCGCGCCAGAAGGAACTGGGCATCGTCCCGCCAGACACCGTGCTGTCGCGCCACGACCCCGATGTGCCGGACTGGAACGGTCTCTCAGCCGAAGAACAGCGGCTCTACGCCCGCATGATGGAAGTGTTCGCCGGCTTTCTCGAGCACACCGACCATTACATCGGCGAGCTGATCGCTTTCCTCAAGGAGATCGGCGAGTACGACAACACCCTGATCATGGTGATCTCCGACAACGGCGCCAGCTCCGAGGGCGGGCCGACGGGGTCGGTGAATGAGGGCAAGTTCTTCAACAACGTGCCGGAGAACCTGGAGCAGAACCTGGCCGCCATCGATGACATCGGCGGGCCGAAGTATTTCAACCACTACCCCTGGGGCTGGACCCACGCCGGCAACACCCCCTTCCGCCGCTGGAAGCGCGAGACCTACCGGGGCGGCACCAGCGATCCGTTCATCGTGAGCTGGCCCAGGGGCATCGCCGCCCGCGGTGAGGTGCGCTCCCAGTACTGCCATGCGATCGACATGGTGCCCACCGTGCTCGAGGCCCTCGGCATCGAGGCACCCACGGCGATCCGCGGCGTGACCCAGAGCCCGATCGAGGGTGTCTCCCTCACCTCCTGCTTCGCTGATCCCGGCGCGCCGAGCCTCCATCTCACCCAGTACTTCGAGATGTTCGGCCACCGCTCGCTCTATCACGAGGGCTGGCGGGCGGTGTGCCCCTGGCCCGGCACTTCGTTTGTGGAATCGGGCCGGCGCTTCGGCGATCCGATCAGCTACGACCAGCTGACCCAGCTCGATGCCCAGGGCTGGGAGCTCTACAACCTCCAAGAGGATTTCGCTGAAACCAACAACCTGGCCGAGGTCGAGCGCGAGCGCCTGATCGCCATGATCGGCATGTGGTACGTGGAGGCCGGCAAGTACAACGTGCTGCCGATCGACAGCCGCGGCACCCAGCGCTTCGCGGTGGAGCGGCCCCAGATCACCGCCGACCGCCAGCGCTACATCTATTACCCGGGCACCCAGATGGTGCCGGCCAATGCGGCGCCGCGGGTGCTCAACCGGCCCCATTCGCTGTCGGTGGAGGTGGAGGTGCCCGAAGGCGGCGCCGAGGGAGTGCTGTTCAGCATGGGCGGCAACGATGGCGGCTTCGCCTTCTACGTGCAGAACGGCCTGCTCACCTACGGCTACAACTACGTGGCCGAGCAGTTCTTCCGCGTGCGCTCCAGCGGCCCGATCCCGGCCGGCCACCACATCGTGAGCGCCGAGTTCACCCCCACCGGCGCGCCCGACATCGCCAACGGCAAGGGCACCCCGGCCAAGGTGGTGCTGTTCATCGATGGCGAGCCTGTGGGCGAAGGCGACCTGCCGGTGACGATCCCGCTCAGCCTCGGCCTGGCCGCCGGCGTGGCGGTGGGTGCTGATCCGGGCTCGCCGGCCATGCCCGATTACAAGCCCCCCTTCGCCTACGCCGGCCGCGTCAAGCGGGCCCTGGTGGATGTGAGTGGCACGCCGGTCGATGACCTCAGGGAGCAGATGCGCCAGATCCTGGCCCGCCAGTGAGCGGGGCGCCGCTCAGGGCATGCGGCCGGTGATCCCCATGGCCTGGGCGCCGTAATGGCGGGTCATGTCGGCCTGCATGTGCCAGGCATTGAGCAGGGTTTTGGCGATGCGGCGCAGCTCGGCCGGGTCATCGCAGGCATCGATGGCCCGCGACTGGGCTTCCAGGCTGAACTGACGGCTGAGGCCGAGGTCGTTACCGGGGTGGGCCACAGGAGCGGAGCAGACACCACAAAACGTTACAAAGCCCAGACCAGTGCTGTTGGCGGGTTGCCGTACAGGGATCTGGCGAGTGGTGCGGCGTGCCGGTTCAGAAGCTCTGGTGGGTCTGGCCGGCGAAGCGGCCGGCGTAGCGCTCGCTGCCCTCCAGCTTCTGAAACACGAACTGGCAGATCGGCAGCCCCGGCGCCACCGCCAGCGGCGC
>CAMDLO010000008.1 GCA_945901765.1 Cyanobium sp. NIES-981
AGACGACCCACTTGCCAACCCACTTGCATCTGCCAGCCTCAAGAGGCAATAATGCAGACGCTGCATAGCTACTCAATCAATGCTTACAGGTGCTGACCTGCTTGCCAAGGTCAAGGAGCTTGGTGACGCCTCTAAGTCCGACCTTGTGCGGGCCTGCGGGTATGTCTCTCACAAGAAAGACGGATCTGAGCGTCTGAACTTCACCGCGTTCTACGAAGCGCTGCTGAATGCGAAAGGGGTGGATTTCGGAGGCCCGGCCAAATCCGGCAAAGGCGGCCGCAAACTCAGTTTCTTCACAAAGGTGCAATTCAACGGCAACCTGATGGTGGGCCGCGCCTACACCGCCCAGCTCGGCCTTGAACCGGGCGATGAATTTGAGATCAAGCTTGGTCGCAAGCAGATCAAGCTCGTGCCCCTCGGCACGAACGAGGACGACGAAGACTGATCTCTGCTGCCGTTTCAGCGAAGCCGCAACGCCACCTGTTCGGCCAGCTTGATCCCATCGATAGCGGCCGAGAGGATCCCGCCGGCATAGCCCGCCCCTTCACCACCCGGAAACAATCCGGGCGTGTTCACCGATTCCAGCCTGTCGGGACATCTGGGGATCCGCACCGGCGATGAGGTGCGGGTTTCAATCGCTGTCAGCACGGCATCGGTTCGGCAGTACCCGGCAATCTGCCGCTCAAAGGCGGGCAGGGCCTCCCGCAGCGCCGCCACCACGAAGGGGGGCAGGCAGCAACTGAGATCGGTGAATGTCACACCGGGCTGGCAGGAAGGGGAGACGGAGGTGGCGGAAGTGCGGTCCCCCAACACGGGCGCGGCCGGCGAGGTCTGCAGGAAATCGCCGAGGCGCTGGGCCGGTGCCCGGAAACCGCCACCGGCCAGCTGAAAGGCCAGGGTCTCCCAGTGGCGCTGAAAGGCAATGCCCGCCAGCGGATCTCCCGTTCCCCGCCCGTAGGGCTCCAGATCAGCCAGGGTGACATTGACCACCAGGCCGCTGTTGGCATTGCGCTCATTGCGTGAGTGCTGACTCATGCCATTGGTCACCACCCCACCGGCTTCCGATGCCGCTCCCACCACAAGGCCGCCGGGGCACATGCAGAAGCTGTAGACATCGCGACCTGCGTTGCCGGGTTGGCGGCAGTGGTGCACCAGTTTGTACTCAGCCGGCCCCAGCCGGGGATGGCCGGCGGCCTCTCCCCAACGGGCCCGATCGATCAGGGCCTGGGGATGTTCGATCCGCACCCCCACGGCAAAGGGCTTGGCCTCGAGGGCAACGCCAGCTTCCACCAGCCAGGCGAAGGTATCGCGGGCACTGTGCCCGACCGCCAGCACCACGGCGTTGGTGGCCAGCCGGCGCCCATCACCCAGCAGCACCGCCCGCACCCGGCGGTTGTCCGGCGCCAGTTCCAGACCGCAGACCCGGCTCTCGAACCACACCTCCCCACCCAGCGCCTCGATCCGAGAGCGCAGACCACGGACCACCGTGGCCAGCTTGAAGGTGCCGATGTGGGGGCGGTGCAAGGTGAGGATTTCGGCATTGGCACCGGCATTGACCAGTTCCTCCAGCACCTTGCGCCCATAGGCCCTGGGCTCGCTCACCTGGCTGTAGAGCTTGCCGTCGGAGAAGGTGCCAGCCCCACCCTCGCCGAACTGGGCATTCGACTCCGGGTTGAAGGGGCGCTCGCCGCGCCAGAACCCGAATGTATCGGCGGTACGTTGTCTGACCGGCTTGCCCCGCTCCAGCAGCAGGGGCCGCAGGCCCATCTGGGCCAGCAGCAGTGCGGCGAAATAGCCGCAGGGGCCGGCACCCACCACCACCGGCCGGTCGGTGGCCGCGCCTGAGGAGCCGGGCTCGACCACGAAGCGATACCGCTCATCCGGTGTGGCGCGCAGATGAGGGTCAGGATTGGCGCGCGCCAGCAGCCGTTGCTCCAGCGCGGGGTCCAGCTCGATGTCAAGGCAGTACACCAGGCTGATCCCCGCCCGACGACGGGCATCAACGCTCCGCTTCACCAGCCGGAACCCGAGCAGCTGGCCGCTCTGAAGACGCAGACGGCGCATCACCGCCGCCCGGAGCTCGGCGTCGCTGTGGTCAAGCGGCAGTTTCAGTTCACTCAGCCGCAGCACCGGCACGCCTCCGCTTGCTGTATTCCAGCAGGTGTCGATCCCCCGCCATCGGCAGACCGCAGCGGCAGGCTGGAAAGCCTTCCCGGGTCCAGCCATGTCGCTCACCCACTGCCCGCTCTGCCTGGCCCTGGCGGTATTCAGCATCGGGCGGGGCCTGGCCCACCTCACCCTGGTCTGGCACCTGCGCTGGCGGACGGCCTAGGCCTTGGAGCAAGGGCGCGACGCCGTTGAGCGCTTCCATCACGGAGGCCAGATCGGCTACGCCACCTGCCGTTCCAGTGCCGCCACCCGCAAGCGGGTGTCGATCACGGCGTCAGGGTTGAGGCTAATCGAGTCGATGCCTTCGGCCACGAGAAAGGCCGTGAACTCGGGATAGTCACTCGGAGCCTGGCCGCAGATGCCGATCTTGCGGCCGCAACGCTTCGCCGTGCGGATGGCGAGCTGGATCATCGCCTTCACCGTGGCGTGGCGCTCATCGAACAGATCGGCCACCAGGGCCGAATCGCGATCCAGTCCCAGGGTGAGCTGGGTGAGGTCGTTGGAACCGATCGAGAAGCCGTCAAACCGCTCGGCGAAGGCTTCCGCACCGATCACGTTGCTGGGCAGCTCGCACATCACGTAGACCTCCAGACCGTTCTCACCGCGCACCAGCCCCTGATGGGCCATCTCCGCCAGCACCCGATCCCCCTCCTCCGGTGTGCGGCAGAAGGGCACCATCGGGATCACGTTGGTGAGTCCCATCTGCTCGCGCACCCTGCGCAGGGCCCGGCACTCCAGGGCGAAAGCCTGGCGGAAAGCCGGCGCGCAGTAACGGGACGCGCCGCGCCAGCCGAGCATCGGATTCTCCTCGCGAGGCTCGAATACCGACCCGCCCAGCAGCTTGGCGTATTCATTGCTCTTGAAATCCGAGAACCGCAGGATCACCGGCCGCGGGAAGAAGGCGGCGGCGATCCGGGCCATGCCCTGGGCCAGGAGATCCACGTAGTACTCCGCCGGCTCGCCGTAGCCAGCCACCAGCTGGGCGATGGCGTGGCGCTCGGCCGGATCCCGCACCCGCTCCGGCTCAAGCAGGGCCAGGGGATGCACGCGGATGTGGTTGGCGATGATGAACTCCAGACGGGCCAGGCCCACGCCGTCGCAGGGGATGGCTGCCAGCTTGAAGGCCTCCTCCGGATTGCCCACGTTCATCAGAATGCGGGTGCGGGTGGCCGGCAGGTCATGGAGCGGCCGTTCCTCCACCCGGAACGGCAGGGCGCCGCGGTAGACACGGCCCTCATCGCCTTCGCAACAGCTCGCCGTGACCGGCTCGCCATCGGCGATGACCGTGGTGGCATCGCCGGTGCCGACGATCGCGGTGATGCCCATCTCCCGGGCGATGATCGCGGCGTGGCAGGTGCGACCGCCCTGATCGGTGATCACGCCGCTGGCCCGCCTGAGGATCGGCTCCCAGTCGGGGTCAGTGCGCTCGGTGACCAGCAGATCACCTGGGGCGAAGCGCTGAATCTGGGAAGGATCGGCAATGATCCGCGCCCGGCCGCTGCTCACCGAGGCGCCGACGGCCCGGCCGCGGCAGAGCACCTCAGCGTGCCCACCCCCCGGCCCAGCCTCCAGATGCCAGCTGCGCAGCACCGAGCCCGAGCGGCGCGACTGCACGGTTTCCGGGCGTGCCTGCAGGATGAACAGCTCGCCGGTGTGGCCGTCCTTGGCCCACTCGATGTCCATCGGCGTGGGCGTGCCCCGGCGGGAACTGTAGTGCCGCTCAATCGTGCAGGCCCAGCGCGCCAGCTGCAGGACCTCATCGTCGGAGATGGCAAAGCGGCGCTGCTGCGCCTTCGGCACGGGCACAGTGCAGGTGGCGCTCGCGCCGGGATGGCTGGAGTCAGCAGCGGATCCCAGGCCGGCCTCGGCATAGATCATGCGGATCGCCTTGCTGCCCAGGCGCCGCTGCAGGATCGGGGCGAAGCCCTCCGCCAACGTGGGTTTGAAGATCAGGTATTCATCCGGGTTGACCGACCCCTGCACCACGGTCTCCCCGAGCCCGTAGGCGGCGGTTAACAACACGGCATCACGGAAACCGGACTCCGTGTCGATCGAGAACATCACCCCGGAAGCGGCGAGGTCGGCACGCACCATGTGCTGCACACCGATCGCGAGCGCCACCGCGTCATGGTCGAAACCGTTGCTCTGCCGGTACGAGATCGCCCGGTCGGTGAACAGGGAGGCGAGGCAGCGCTGACAGGCGGCCAGCAGGGCAGCGGGGCCCTGCACGTTGAGATAGGTCTCCTGCTGGCCAGCGAAGGAGGCGTTCGGGAGGTCTTCGGCGGTGGCGCTGGAACGCACTGCCACCGCTGGATCAGGCCGCCCCAGCTCCTGCCCCAGCTGGTGGTAGGCAGACAGAATCGCGGTCTGCAGGTCGTCGGGCAGCGGGGCCCCCAGCACCAGTGAGCGGGCGGCGGCGCCGGCTGCCTGCAGAGCGGCGAGGTCATGACTGTCCAGCCCATCAAGCAGGCTCTGCAGACGCTGCTTCAGGCCATTGGCCTCGATGAAGTGGCGGTAGGCGGCGGCGGTGGTGGCGAAGCCATCCGGCACGCGCACCCCCTGGCCAGCCAGCTCGCGCAGCATCTCGCCGAGCGACGCATTCTTACCACCCACCACGGGGATGGCCTCGATGCCCACCGCCCGCAGCGGCAGCACCAATGCCGCGCCGCCGGGGGGCGTGTCTGATGGGACTGGAGCTTGGGCTTCGCGCATGGCAGGACGGCGGCCAACCGAACTCTGGCGCGGCAAACCCGGCAGGGCCGAAACTGTGAACGGCACGCAGCACTGGGTGGCGCGCAGTTCCGGTGCCACAGTGGGCCTTCCCATTCCTTACTACCGGGTTTCGTGATCCGTTTCTCCCACGCCTGGTTGGCCGCCGCCGCTCTGGCCTTCAGCACCGCCCTGCCCCAGGCGCCGGCCCTGGCTCAGGCCAAGGGGCAGACCGCCGCCACGAAACCGGCCTCCATGGAGCTGATGAACGACATGGCTCTGGCCGCTGCCGTGAACGTGTGCGACCTGGCCGTGGAAGAGAAAGTTGCTGTGCAGAAGACTGTGCTGGCCAATGCCAAGGCGATCACCTATGTGATCACCAGCCGCTACGGCTCTGAAGTGGCTGGCGCCGGCAAGCTTCAGCCCGAACAGATCGCCAATGGCACCGTGCTCCAGGTGATTGCCCGGGTCAAGCAGGGCTGCTACCCAAAGCTCAGCGCTGCAGACAAGAAGTTCATCGATGACGTGCTCAGCGAGTACGAGAAAGCGGTGAAGAGCAAGCCGAAGCGTTGATCTTCCCAGAACCACCGGTCGCTCAACTGGTGGTGTGCTTGGTGCTTGGTAGGAGCGCGTGAGCGGGTCTGCGCACGCGCTCACGCCCTTCCACCCATCTGCTAAGGCCTGTCTTCGGCTGTCTGGCCTGCGTCGCCCGGCCGGTCTGGATCGGAATTCATGCCTGCAGGTTTGCCCTTGGCTGTGAACCCTCCAGCTCGGTCCGTCGTTTGCGGATCTGGCTCCGGCAACAGCTGGGCCAGCAGGCCCGCTGCCAGCAGAGCTGCGCCGAGCACCAGGGCGAGATTGCGGTTGGCGGCAGCTGGGCCGTCGCTCCAGGCCGCTGCGGCCAGAAAAGCCCCCCCCAGCAACAGGGTGGGCACAAGAACAATGCCCTTGGCGGTGCGGTTCAGGCTCATGGCATCGCCGGACAGGCCGGCACAGCCAGCCCCTGCTGCACCAGGCCAGCGGCGAGATCCAGCGAAGAGCCGCCGCGGCTGGTGCGGCTGCCACGCCCGATCACACTCACCTGGGCCAGGAGCTCCCCCTGCTGCTGACCCATCGGCCGCAGGTTCACCCGCGCGCCCCGGGGAGCCTGACTGCGCAACCAGGCCATCGCCTCCGACTCCCGACCCGGCAGAGGCTCAATGCAGGCCAACCGCACGCTGTAGCTGCGATTGCTGTCTCCCACCTGCACCAGGGTGGAGGTGCGGATCTGACGAATTTCGGCCGCGTCAGCCAATTGCACCCCCAGCACCTCGGTTAGAAGCAGGCAGACCAGCAGCAGCAACACTGGCAGCAGCCGACTGATCAGAGAACGCGGCTTGACGGTGGAGAGCAGGGAATGGGGGTTCAGAGCTTGGTTCCGCAGCTGGGACAGAAATGATGCGCGCTCTCGGTGCTGGAACCGCAGCTGCGACACAGGCGGGTGGTGGCGATCGCCAACTCTGGATGGCTGGGTAGACCCACCATCTGGGCGTTGCTGGCGCCGGGCGGCACCATCGGATAGCAATTCTCGTTGCGCCGCACTTTCACATCAATGAAAGCGGGGCCGGGATGGGCCAGGGCCTCGGCCAGCTGCTCGCGCAACCGCGAGCGCTCCGTGATCGTGACCCCGCGCACGCCGAAGGCTGTGGCCAGGGCCTCGAAGTCAGGCATGCCGCCGGTCATTTCCGAAGCGGAGTACCGCTCCTCGTAGAAGCTCTCCTGCCACTGGCGCACCATGCCCTGCCAGCCGTTGTTCAGCACCACCACCTTCACCGCCAGCTGGTACTGAGCCAGGGTGCCGAGCTCCTGGATGTTCATCAGGATCGATGCATCACCGGCCACGCAGATCACCTGCTCATCGGGGAAGGCGGTCTGCACACCCATCGCCGCCGGCATGCCGAAGCCCATCGTGCCCAGGCCTGCCGAACTGATCCAGTGCCTGGGGGCGTTGTGGAGAAACTGGGCGGCCCACATCTGATGCTGGCCAACGTCAGTGGTGAAGTAAGCCCGCGGTGCCAGCTCCTGCAGAGCGATCACCACTTCCTGGGGAGCGATCTCCCCTTCAGGATCGGGCACCACCAGCGGGTACTGCCGCTTCCACTGGCCGATCCGATCCAGCCAGGCCTGGGTGCGTCCGTCGGCGCCCTCGCCGGCACTGGCGGCAAGCATGGCGTCCAGGGCTTCGCGCACATCGCCCACCACCGGCACATCGGGCAGACGGGTCTTGCCGACTTCAGCCGCGTCGATGTCGATGTGGATCACCTGAGCCCGGGGGGCAAAACCATCCAACCGGCCAGTGACCCGATCATCAAAGCGAGCCCCCACAGCGATCAGCAGATCGCATTCGGTGACGGCGAAATTGGCATAGGCCGTGCCATGCATGCCCAGCATGCCCACGGCGAGTTCATCGGACTCATCAAAGGCCCCCTTGCCCATCAGCGTGGTGGTGACAGGCAGCTGGAAACGCTCGGCCAGCTCCCGCACGGCGGCGTGGGCACCACTGCTGATCGCTCCACCCCCGACATACAGAAGCGGGCGCTGAGCCTGGCGGATCAGCTGGAGGGCAGCCTCGATCGCGTCCGCTCGCGGACCGGGTGGCAGCCGGAAGCCCGCGGGCATGCTGCTCCCCGGCTCCACTGGCACATAGTCGAACAGCTCAGCGCCCACATCCTTCGGCACGTCGATCAGCACCGGTCCCGGCCGGCCTGAGGCGGCAATCAGGAAGGCCTCAGCCACGATCCGGCCGATGTCACGCGGGTCGCGCACCACCCAGGAGTGCTTCACGATCGGCAGGGTGATGCCGAAGATATCGGTCTCCTGAAAAGCATCGGTGCCGATCGCGGCCCGGGGCACCTGGCCGGTGATCACCACCAGCGGCACCGAGTCCATATGGGCGGTGGCGATGCCGGTCACCAGATTGGTGGCGCCTGGGCCGGAGGTGCCGAAACAGACCCCCACCTGCCCCGTGGCGCGGGCGTAGGCATCAGCAGCATGGGTGCCGCCCTGCTCATGCCGCACCAGGATGTGTTTCAGCCAGCCGCGGGCTTCGGCTTTATGCAGCTCGTCGTAGATCGGCAGAATGGCGCCGCCGGGATAGCCGAAGATGTGACGCACGCCATGGCGGCGCAGGGCATCCATCAAGGCATGACCACCGCTCACTCTCTGGGCGGCTTGCCCACCGGCCTGGACGCTGCTGGATGAGGCGTCAGCAGGGTTGATCGCTGACGGGTTGAGGTCCGCTGCTTGGGAATCCGCTGCTTGAGGATCCGCTGCTTGGGAATCCGCTGCTTTGGAGTCCCCTGCTTTGGGATCCGCTGCAGGGAGAGGCGTTAACGTCACGGCTGCCGAGGCCAGCGCAGTGGCCCCCTAACGGGATTGGGCAACACTAGGCGCTGGTGGCACGCTTGGGGCGACAGACCTGACTGCCCCACCCCCCGACTGCCGGGCCCTGACCATCGCCCGCAGCACCACCGCCGGATCCATCCAGGCGCCGCGGTGGCGCATCCCCCAGTGGAGATGGGGGCCGGTGCTGCGGCCGCTCACGCCGATATGACCGATCAGCTCGCCGGTGCGCACGGGCTGGCCCTGGCGGAGCTGTACCGGTCCGCTGCGGTAGGTGCCAGCGCTGACCCGACCCGAAAGATGGCAATAGATGTGTTCGTAATCGCCGGAACGGATCACCAGTCCCAGCCCGCAGGTGGAATCGTTGATCACGCTCTGCACCGTGCCACCCCACCAGTTGCGGATTGGCGAACCCATCGGTGCGGCGATGTCAAGGCCGTAATGGGGCTCAACCCTGCCCCAGGGGCCGCTACGGGTGCCGAAATGACTGGTGTAAGCCACGAAGCTGACCACGGGAAACACGCCTTGGCGCCAGCCGCTCTCGCGGCGGCTGCCCGCCGCAGGCAGGGCCGCCCATGCCAGACCGGTGGCGAGGGCGCCGACCACCAGCAGCCGGCCGGCATGCCGCTGCAGATCAGAGCAACCCGAGCGCATGCAATGGTCCCTTGCCGCTGAGCAGCTCCAGCAGGAATGCCGAGAAGCCGAGCATCGCCAGGCGTCCGTTCCAGACCTCGGAACTGTTGTTCCAGCCCCAGGCCCATTTGTCCTGGGGATAGAGCTTCACCGTGGTGGGCAGAGCCGCCGCCTGGTCAAGATTCACCTCAGGGCCCTCAAGGGCCTGCTGCACAAGACGCGCCAGCCCCGCAATGAACGCCGGGTTGGTATCGAGGGCCGGTACACGGCGGAAATTGGTGATGCCTGCCTCGGTGGCCACCTCGCGGTACTCGATATCGATTTCCTCGAGCGTCTCGATGTGTTCGCTCACGAAGCTGATCGGCACCACCACCAGATCCTTCACCCCCTGCTCGCCCAGCTCGTGCAGGGCATCATCGGTGTAGGGCCTGAGCCACTCCACCGGACCGACCCGGCTCTGATAGGCGAGCGTGAAGGGGTTGGCGTGGCCGAGGTCCCTCTGCAGCCGCTGCATGATCAGCCGGGCGCAGACCTCAATCTCCTGCTGGTAAGGATCCCCGGCCTCTTCCACATAGCTCCTGGGCACGCCATGGGCGCTGAAGAACACATGAGCCGTGCTGGGATCGGGGCAGGCCTGGATCTCCCTGGCGATCAGGCCGGCCATCGCCCCCACGTAGCCGGGGTCGTCGTAGTAGCTGCGGATGCAGCGGATCGGCAACCGCGAGAACGCAGGGTCCGCCTGGCGCAGCCGCTGCAATTCCCGGAAGCTGGAACCACTGGTGCTGATCGAGAAATGGGGGTACAGGGGCAGCACGACCACCTGATCGATGCCGTCGGCCTTGATGTCGGCAACGGCCGACTCGGTGAAGGGATGCCAATACCGCATCGCCACGTAACTGGTGGCTTCAATGCCCTGCTGACGCAGCTGACTCTGCAATTCGCGGGCCTGCTGTTCGGTGATGCGCCGCAGCGGCGAGCCCCCTCCAATCGAGCGGTAGGCGGCCTGCGACTTACCGGCACGCAGGCTGCTGATCAGCCAGGCCAGGGGCTTCTGCAACGCCGGTGTCGGCAGGCGGATGATCTCCGGATCAGCGAACAGGTTGTAGAGAAACGGGCCGACGTCCTGGATCCGCTCCGGCCCGCCGAGATTGAGCAGCAGCACGCCGACCCGGGGACCCGCTGACCCTGAGGCGCTCTGGGAGGGGTCTGGCTGGACCATGCCTGGGTTCCATCGGTGGCGCACCGCCGCCGAGCGTAACGCTGCGCGCCCGGGGCTAGCGGTGTCAGGCGCAGCTCGATACCGTCGGCCAGCCCTAGAACGCCCCAGCCGGCATGCTGTCGCCCGTCTGCACTGCCGGCGGCGAGCCTCCCCGCTCGGACGACCAGCCGCTCGCCGCTGAGCTGGCACGCCGCAACACCGCCCTGGCGGCGGCAGGTGTGACCCTTCGCATCGAGCGCAGGGGGCAACGCCTCGGTCTGCGGGGACCACTACCCGACAAGGCCGGTGGAAACACCCTGACGGTGCAGCGCATCAGCCTCGGGCTCAGTGCCGACCATGCCGGGCTGGACGAGGCGACCCTGAAAGTGCGCGAGGTGGTGAGCGAGCTGCAGACCGGGCAGTTCGACTGGGGCCGATGGGGGCGGCCAACCGGCGCGGCCGCCATGCAATCCGGACGGGCAGCCCAATCAGCGGATCTGCCAGCGCCCCCCCCGCACCGCGACGGTGCAGGCCAGCTGCAGGGGACGCTCGCGGCCTTCGAGCGCTCGTTTTTCAACGAACCCAGGCGCCGCCGCAATCCGGCCGGCAGCCGCACCACCTGGACCGCCGCCTATCTGCCCTATCTGCGTCGCCTCTCCCGCGCTGCCGGCCAACCCGCGGCACCGGGCGAGACACCGATCGATGCCCGGCTGCTGGAGCAGACCCTGGAGACCTATGAGCTGGGAAGCCGGAGCCGCCAGCAGTGCGGCACCGCCCTGGCAGCGCTGGCCAGGCACCTGGGCCTGACCCTGCCCGACGACTGGAGCCAGCGAGCCGGAGGTTACGGGCTGCACGCAGCCCGGTTCAGGCGCCTGCCCAGCGACGCCCAGATCCTGCAGCAGCTGGAGCGGATTCCCAATCCAGGCTGGCGACTGGCCTACGGCCTGATGGCCACCTACGGACTGCGGAATCATGAGGTTTTCTACTGCGACCTGTCAGCTCTGGCGCCGGGAGGCGACAAGGTGATCCGCGTGCTGCCCGCGTCCAAGACCGGTGAGCACCAGGTCTGGCCATTTCAACCGGAGTGGGTGGAGCGCTTCGAACTGGAGCGGCTCGGCAGCGACCCAGGGCTGCTGCCGGCCATTCGAACGGACCTGCGCCACACCACGCTGCAACAGAGCGGCCGGCGGGTGGCCGAGCAATTTCGGCGCTATGGCCTTGATCTCACCCCTTACGACCTCCGTCACGCCTGGGCGGTACGCACCATTCACATCGGCCTCCCCGACACGGTGGCGGCCCGGATGATGGGCCATTCCGTGAGCATTCACACCCGCACTTACCACCACTGGATCACGCGGCGGGATCAGCAGCAGGCGGTGGATGCGGCCCTGGAGCGGCTGCATGGCCGGCAGAGCGCGGCCTGAGCAGGCGAGAGTGGCGGAGCGCTGGCAGACAGGCCCTTGATTGAACGGAGTGCATCCGCCGCTGGCGAGGGCCTCGACGCCCTCGCCGCCGAGCTGGGCCCCGGAGGCGAGCTGGCCCCTGAACGGGACGCTGAGGCCTACCGCCGCCGCATGGCGCGTCGCCAGGAGGTGCAGCGGCAGCGGGTCGGTGAGCGCAGCCTGGAGAAGGGACTGGTGCTGGTGTTCACCGGCGATGGCAAAGGCAAGACCACGGCGGCCCTGGGGCTGGTGCTGCGCACCCTTGGGCACGGTGAACAGGTGGCCGTGGTGCAGTTCATCAAGGGCGGCTGGCAGCCGGGTGAAGCCAAGGCCCTGGCGCTGTTCGGCGACGCCCTGCACTGGCACGCCCTGGGGGAGGGATTCACCTGGGAGACCCAGGACCGGGAGCGCGACCGTCAGCTGGTGCAGCAGGCCTGGCAGCGGTCCTGTGAGTACCTCGCCGATGGCCACCGCAAGCTGGTGGTGCTTGATGAGGTGAACGTGGCCCTCAAGCTGGGTTATCTGGAGGTGGAGGAGGTGTTGAGCGGCCTCAACCTGCGCCCGGAGCTCACCCACGTGGCACTGACCGGGCGGGGAGCACCGCCGGCCTTGCTGCAGCGGGCTGATCTGGTGACGGAGATGAAGCTGGTGCGCCACCCCTTCCGTGAACAGGGGGTCAAGGCCCAGCAAGGGATCGAATACTGAACAGCGCCGGGGATCTGTCCTGCGCCGGGGATCGGTGGAGCTTGAGCCGGGATTGGCCTAGGGCCCTGCAGAGCGGGCCAAGGGGCGCGCTCAACCCTCCGCGGGCCTCTCCAGATCACGGCGCACGGCCCCAATGGCCGCCAGCAGGGTGCTCAGTCCGCTCACCAGCAGAGCCTGGTGCACCTCGGCCCGTCGCCAGATGGCGGGATCGGCACTGGCCTGCTCGAGCGCAGAGAGGCTGAGACGGAGCAGGGGTTGATCGGCGGGTTCCGGAGCCGTCGGAGGGGACGTGGCCATCGACCTCTGCAGCGGCAGGCGCGGAACTGACCCACTGAAGCGTCCGAAAGGCCTGCGGGCAAGCCGGCGGCCGTGGGGATTGCTACGGTGCGGGACATCCAGGGACGCCGGGCCAGATGGGCTTCAAGCGGGTTCTGCTCAAACTGAGCGGCGAAGCGCTGATGGGGGAGCAGGGGTACGGCATCGATCCTGCCATCGTGCAATCCATCGCCTGCGATGTGGCGGCCTGCGTGGCCGATGGCACCGAGCTGGCGATCGTGGTTGGGGGAGGGAACATCTTCCGGGGCCTGAAGGGCTCAGCCGCCGGCATGGATCGGGCCACCGCCGACTACGTGGGCATGCTCGCCACCGTGATGAATGCCATCACCCTCCAGGACGGCCTGGAGCGGGCCGGCGTGCCGACACGGGTGCAGAGCGCCATTTCCATGCAGGAGGTGGCCGAGCCCTACATCCGTCGCAAGGCGATCCGCCACATGGAGAAGGGGCGGGTGGTGATCTTCGCGGCAGGAACCGGCAACCCGTTCTTCACCACAGACACCACAGCCGCCCTGCGGGCTGCGGAGATCAATGCCGACGTGGTGTTCAAAGCGACAAAAGTGGACGGGGTGTACGACAAGGACCCTGCCAAGCATGCCGATGCCCGCCGCTACGAGAGTCTCACCTTCCTGGAGGTGCTCAGCGGCGAACTGGCGGTGATGGACGGCGCCGCCATTGCCCTCTGCAAGGACAATGCGATCCCGATCGTGGTGTTTGATCTGTTCGGCCCCGGCAACATCGGCCGAGCCGTGCGGGGTGAGCCGATCGGCACCCGCATTCACCCCTGAGCCCCCAGCTGAGCGACCGTCATGGATCTGGAAGCAACGATGCGCAAATCGGTCGAAGCGGCCCTGCGCAACTTCAACACCATCCGCACTGGTCGGGCCAATCCCTCCCTGCTCGACAAGATCACCATCGAGTACTACGGCGCCGAGACCCCGCTGAAGTCACTGGCCTCCCTCACCACACCCGATTCCCAGACCATCCAGATCCAACCGTTTGACCAGGGATCGATCAACCTGATCGAAAAGGCGATCGCCATGAGCGATCTGGGTCTTACCTGCAACAACGACGGCAAGGTGATCCGGATCAACATTCCTCCACTGACCGAAGACCGGCGCAAGGAGTTGTGCAAGATCGCTGCAAAATATGCCGAAGAAGGCAAAGTAGCCCTGCGCAATAACCGTCGCGACGGCATCGACCGGATCAAGAAACAGGAAAAAGAGGGGTCGCTCTCTGAAGATCAGAGCCGTGATGAACAGGAGAGTGTCCAGAAACTGACCGATCGCTTCATCACCGAACTGGAAAAACACCTGGCTGAGAAGGAAGCCGAAATCCTCAAGGTGTGAGCAGCGCTGGCCTCGGTGCCGGCTGGCCATTCCCGCCGGACTCGCCTGCAGTGCACGATGTGATCGTGGTGGGAGCCGGGGCCGCGGGCGCCGCCGCCGCCGCCCAGCTCGCCAGCTGCGGGCGCTCCGTGCTCGTGCTGGATCAGAGCCGCTTTCCGCGCCGAAAGGCCTGTGGAGGCGGCATGGCGGCGTCCGTGCAGAGCTGGTTTCCCTTTGACCTCAGGCCCGTGGTGGAGGCCGTGATCCAGCGGGTGCGCTTCACCTGGGATCTGGCCGACCCTGTGCTCGCCGAACTACCGGGCCAGGCTCCATTCTGGATCGTGCAGCGCTCCCGGCTGGACGCCTATCTGATGGAACTGGCCCAGCAGGCCGGCGCCCAGTTCCTGACCGGTTCTGCAGTGGAGCGCATTTGGTCGGATTCGGGCCAATGGTGGGTGCAGCTGGCCGGGATGCCTCAACGGCGCTTCGGGGCCCGCTCCGTGGTGGTGGCGGATGGCTCCGCGTCCAGGCATGCCGCTGCCCTGGGGCTGGGCCCCCGTCAACCCCGCTTTGCAGCAACCGTGTCGGTGGAGCTGGACGGAACGGTGACAGACCCCAGCACCGCCCACTTCGGCTTCGGCCTCATTCCGCAGGGCTTCTGCTGGGCTTTTCCGCGTCAGAACGGCTACAGCATCGGTCTCGGCAGTTTCCTCGGGCGCCCCAGCGACGATCCCACCTTTGCACGGCAGGCGGATGCGGTGCTGGCCCGGCTGCTGCCGAGTCTGGGATTTGCCGCCGGCGCCGGCACTCGCACGAGCGGTCAGCTGCGGGTCTGGAACGGCCATGAGCCCCTGCATGGCGACGGCATCGTCGTCATCGGCGATGCCGCCTCGCTCTGCGACCCCTTTCTGGCTGAAGGGCTGCGGCCAGCCCTGCTGAGCGGAACCCGCGCGGCCGAAGCCCTGGACCGCTGGCTGGGCGGCGAGCACGGCGCCCTGGCCGGCTACAGCGCCGGCATGCGCCGGGACTGGGGTGAATCAATGGCCTGGGGCCGACGGATCGCCCAGGTGTTCTACCGGGTTCCGAAGGTCGGGTACCAGCTCGGCGTGAAGCGAGCCACGGCACCGCAGCGCATCGCCCAGATCCTGGCTGGAGAGATGGGCTACGGCGACATCGCCCAACGGGTGATCCGCCGCCTGCTCTTCCAGCGGCACTGAAGCCGTTCAGATCCGGGTGCAATCCTTGAGCTGCCGCAGGCGCTGATCGATCGAGCCGAGCAGCTCGATGGCAAACATCGGCGCTTCCTGAACAGCGAACAGGAACTTCTCACGATTCATCACCAGCAAGCGGCAGGGGGTGATGGCTTTGGCGTCGCCATAGCGGCGATGCTCGTTGGTCACCAGAGCTCCAGCACCAAACACATCGCCGGCATTGATCTGCTCGTGGCCCTCGTCGCCATTCCAGCTGAGCTGCACCTCACCCTCCAGCAAACCGAACATGCAGTCGCCGGGCTCACCGGAACGAAAAATCAGATCGCCAGGCTCAACAGCGATCACCTCACCGGTGCTGGCCAGGGCGCGCATGGTGTCGAGAGCGTTCACGGAATCAGAACCCCGGCAAAGACAACAACCCACTCTGAAGCAGGCAGTTGAAGGGAGGATTAAGGCCTGAATGGGCCGGGGCAACCAGTCAGGCCACAGGGAATGGCCGCTTAGGCGGACTGGGCCAGAGCGAGAGCCGCGCCGAGTCCACCGCGCACATCCTCCGGCGCCAATCGACCATCGTTATCGGTGTCGAGAGCAGCAAAGACCGCGTCGCTGCCCAGCCACTCCTCACGGGTGATGCAACCGTCGCCATCGAGATCATTCAGCAGGAAGATCTCGTGCACCGCATGGCCGAAAGCGGCACCGCCCTCCAGCTCCGCCAGGCGATGGGCCAGCTGGGCCTCCAGGGTCTCGATCGCCTTGCAGAAGCCGCGAATACCTTCGTCCAGTTTTTCAGTCGCCATTTGATCAGCAGACAGCATCTCCCGGAACGAGGGCTCGTCGAGGTGGATCTGGGCCTCGGTGGGAGCAGGGTCGAAAGCATTGAGCTTGCGCTCGAGCACCCCATCGGTGCGGCGCAGTTGATCGAGCAGCGCCGGCGAGATGGTGAGCAGGTCACAGCCGGCCAGCTCGATAATCTCATCGGTGTTGCGGAAACTGGCGCCCATCACCTCCGTTTTGTAGCCATACGTCTTGAAATAGTTGAAGATCTGGGTGACCGAAACCACACCGGGATCCTCTGGACCGGGATAGCTGTCACGACCGGTACTCTTCTTGTACCAGTCGAGAATTCGGCCAACAAATGGAGAAATCAGCGTAATGCCGGCTTCGGCACAGGCCACCGCCTGAGCAAAGCTGAACAGCAGCGTGAGATTGCAGTGAATACCTTCTTTTTCGAGCTGCTCAGCCGCACAGATCCCCTCCCATGTGGAGGCCACCTTGATCAGCACGCGGTCGTTGCTGATGCCAGCGGCGTTGTAGAGACCGATCAGCTTGCGTGCCTTGGCGATGGTGGCTTCGGTGTCATAGCTGAGGCGTGCATCCACCTCAGTCGAGACCCGGCCGGGCACGATCTTGAGAATCTCCTTGCCAAAGGTCACACAGATTTCATCGAGGGCTTCTCGCACCACCGCATCAGCGCCGGCATCAGCACCGACCGCCTGGCGCGATTCCCGCAGCGAGCGGTCGATCAGCTCCTGATAGGCGGGAATCTGGGCTGCCGCCAGGATCAGTGAGGGGTTGGTGGTGGCGTCACGAGGGGTGAACTGGCGAATCGCGTCGAGGTCACCGGTGTCGGCGACCACAACGGTCATGGCGGCGAGTTGATCGAGAAGGTTGGCCATGGTTGCCTGATGGGCGGAATGCCTGGCGAGCAGCCGAGGTGGTGGTCGCCCACCGGGCTGCGGTGTTCAGCGTCAAGGTAGCCAGCTCTGCCGGGAGAATCCCGTCAAGATCAAGCGGGTTGCGTGTTCAGCAACACAGAGCCATGGCGGTGCTCAGCGGGGGGGCTTGGCGGCGCCCAGCTCAGCAGGGCGGGAAGGGGGAATGCTCTCGAGCACCAGCAGCGCATCGATGATCTGGCGAGCGACCGGCGCTGCCACCGTCGATCCGTAGGCATTGCCGCCCTTGGGCTCATCCACCACGACGAGCACCACATAACGGGGATCATCGATGGGGAGATGGCCCACGAAACTGGTGATCAGGGCGCCAGGGATATAAACACCGCGTTCAGCCTTCTGGGCCGTGCCGGTCTTGCCACCGATCCGGTAGCCAGGCACGCGGATCCCCAGGCTGGCGCTGTTGGTCACCACCGTCTCCATCCAGCCCATCACTGTGCGCGTCACCTGCGGGTCCAGCACCTGCAGACCACTGGCTCGCGGTGCAGGCGCCAGGGCGTCACCAGAACGCATCCCGCGGGTGATGTGCGGACTGACCAGCCGGCCGCCGTTGGCGAGCATGGCGTGCAGCTGCACGAGCTTGAGCGGGGTGAGCGAGAAGCCCTGGCCGAAGGCCGCCACTGCCGGTTCGATCGCATGACCGGTGAACACGTTGCGGGGCTTCAGTTCGCCGGCAACCGCGCCAGGCAGATCCGTATCCGGCCTGGTGTCGATGCCGATCGTGCGCAACCAGTGCCAGAAGCGATCGCGCTTGATGGTGGCCATCGCATTGACCATGCCCACATTGCTGGAGACTTCCAGCACCGTTGGAAAATCGATCACCCCATTGCCCTGGCGGTTGGCGTTGAAGATCGGCCAGCCACCGATGCTGAGCTGGCCGCTGTCGTGGACCGTGCCCTTGGGATCGATGCCCTTTTCCTGCAGAGCGATGGCCAGATTGATCGGCTTGAAGGTCGATCCCGGCTCGTAGAGATCCTGCACCGACCACTCCCGGAACAGGGCGGGGCTGGCCTGCCAGAACCGGTTCGGGTCGTAGCTGGGGTAGGACGCCAGGGCGAGCATCTCGCCGTTGCGAACGTCCATCACCAGCGCCGCAGCCCGTTTGGCACTCCATTTCTTCACCTGATTGGCCAGTGCCTGCTGGGCCACCTGCTGCAAGCGGGCATCCAGGGTGAGCTGCAGCCTCAGGTCATCCCCGTACAGGGAGCCCGCACTGAGTCCTTCCGGCAGCGGCGTGCCGTCGGCACCACGCCGCATGCTCACCGTCGTTTCCTGACGCTTGAGATCCCGGTCCTGGCTCTGCTCGAGTCCGGCCTGGGGGACGCGCTCGAGGTTGAGGAAGCCCACCACATTGGCAAACAGACTTCCCTGGGGATAGATCCGCTGTGGGTAGGCCTCCAGATCAAGGCCGCTGATGCCGAGGCGACCGATGCGGGCGGCGGTTTCGGGATCGATATCCGAGCGGAGCTTCACGCCGCTGCGGCGGCCGGCCATGGTCTCGAGCAGGCTGTCGGCAGGAACCGCCAGAACCACCGCCAACCGAGCGGCCACCTCTTCAGGGCGACGAACCTTCTGGGGATCATCACCGGGAAAATTGAAATAACGGGGGTGAGCCCAGAGCGTGAATCGCTCCTCATCCAGGGCCACAAGCCGGCCGGCCCGATCGACGATCGTGCGGCGCTTGCCCAGCGGACGCTCGGACTGGGTCTGAATGGCGCGGGCCTTGGTCTGCAGATTGCGGGTGTCGACCACCTGCAGCCAGGCCAACCGCACAGCGAGACCACCCAGACCGAGGCTGAGCAGCAGATAGACCGCAACCAATCGGTGGTTGGGCAGGGTCTGGATCGGCACAACCCTGGAGCGACGCTGTGCCCGGGGCGCGCCGGTGGGTCTGGTGCCCGGAGCCTGGGCCATCGTGATCAGTAACCGCCTGGAACCTTGGCCAGCCGCAGGGTCCCGGACAGGGAGAGTCCCCGGGGCTGGGTGACGGTTGCAGGAGCGTTGAGATAGATCAGTTTCTCGCTGCTGGTGGGCACCAGCCAGCCAGGGCGACGCACTGCGGCCAGAAAATGCTGCTCCAGCTGGGCTGCGGATTCCTGCATGCGGTGTTCAAGCACCTGGGCGGATTCCAGCTGGTGAAAACGTTCACCCCAACGGTTCTGCCAGTGAAGCGTCAGAGCACCAAGACCGAGCAGGCAGAGGGTGAGGCCGGCGAGGGTGCCATCAGTGGCCCTGTGCAGGATGCCCAGCAGGGGAGCAGATCGGGAGATCGGTCGGCCGCCCAACGATCCCTGGATCAGGGCAAGACCCCGTCTCTGACTGGCATGACGCCTTGCTGCACCGGTCCGTTCGGCCTGGGGCCTGGACGCTGTGGATGGCCGTGGCAGGTTCGAAGCGACCAATGGATCGGGCAGGCTCTGCGCAAGTGAACCACTCTTGCCGATCGCCAGCAAGGGGGCTGGGCGGCGCCCAGGACGGAGAGGAGGCTGAGCCGCCATCAACCTGCCAGCAACACCAGGTTGGCAAAGGTGAGGGTGTTCCAGAGTGCATGCATCAGCACACAGGGCGCCAGGCTGGCGCTCTTCAGGCGCAGCCAGCCCAGGCCCAGGCCCAGCACTGCCAGAGGCACCAACTCCCCCAAGCTCACATGGGCCAGTGCAAAAGCCAGGGCACTGCCCAGCAGGCCGGCAACGGGGCCCCAACGCTGACCGAGCACCGGCAGCAGCACACCGCGAAACAGGGTTTCCTCAAACAGCGGCGCCAGCACCATCGCGGTGAAGGCGAAGCCGAGCAGGGCCAGGGGGTCATTGGCGGTCAGCACCAGCTCCAGCAACGGGTTGCTGCCACCCGGATCGCCCACCAGACGTTCCACCACCCAGCTGGCCCCGGCAACAAGCGGAAGCGCCATCAACAGCGTGCCGGCCGCACTCCGCAGGCATGGTCCGAGAGGGCGCCAGCGCCATTGCAGCCACCCCCCCGGCGGCACCGGCGGCGGGCAACCAGCCAGCTGAACCCGCAGGATCGCCAGCGGCGGCAGCATCAGGCCGAGATACAGCAGCACCACCTGCAGGCTCTGCTGGCGCATCGGACTGGCGGCCAGAGGACTGAGCAACTGCGTGCTGAGCGGGCCAAGCAGCACGGCGATCAGCTCGCCGAGCACGACGAAACCGCCGGCGATCAGCAGGGTCACATCCAGCAGACCGAGTGCCGGACCCTGCAGCGGCGGCAGTGGCAAACGGCGCCGGATCAACTGCAGGAGCTCACGCAACAGCAGACCAAGGCCGAGCATCAACAGCAGAGATGGCAGCCCGTTCACCGCCAGCAGGCGCCAGAGCGCCAGCCGTTGCCGGACTGGGTTGGAACAACCGGCCGGCTCGGAAGCCAGCTGCTCGCAGATCAACCGATCGGTGAATGCAGAGCTGGTCTGCCGCCAAGGGGCCAGCAGGGTTCTGAGCTCGCTGCCGGAGGTGGCGGCGACCGCAGCGGGGTCCTCGAGGCGATCGAGCAGCAGGCGCTGATCCGGAGGCACAAGCACCGACAGGCGCTCCAGCAGGGCAGCGGCCTCGATCCGGTCCCCGCGCTGCTGCTGGAGCAAGGCCAACTGCAGCTGCTGATCAGGCTCTGGTGGGCCGACCTGATCCTTCAGCTGCATTCCAAGAGCTTCGGTCAGGGCCTGCGCGGGGTCCTTTTGCAGCAGCAGGGGCTGCAACCGGGCGGGAATCGCCGGGGCGGCGAGAACCTCCAGCTGCAACTGCCGCAGGCTGAGGGAATGGTCCACCGAAGGGCGTTCCAGGCTCCCCAGCAGGCCGCTGAGCCAGAGCAGACCGCTGAGCAGCAGGCTCAGGGCCGCCAGCAGCGGGCGCCAGCCGGGCCCAGGGGAACTCTCGTGCACGCGGCTGGGCAGACGGGGATCAGATCTGGATTCTCACCCGTGGGCGTTCCCATACGATGGGCGCGCGCTGCTCAGGGTTCGTGTCCCTCAGGATCGTGCTGGTCCGCCATGGGCTCAGCAGCTTCAACCTCGAGCACCGGATTCAGGGGCGGGACGACCTTTCGGAGCTGACGGAAGCCGGGGCGGACCAGGCTCGCCAGGCCGGCCGTGCCTTGCAGGATCTTTCCTTCACCGCCGCCTACGCCTCGCCCCTGCGAAGGGCGGCCGACACCGCGACCGTGTTGCTGGAGAGCCACGGGCAGGGCTTCAGCGCGGAGCATCACAACGATCTGCTGGAGATCGACCTGGAGCCCTGGAGCGGGCTCAGCCGCGATGAGCTACGAGAACGCTTCCCGCAGGAGGAGGCGACCTGGCGTCAGGCGCCGCACACCCTCGAACTGCTCAGGGCTGACGGCAGCACCTACAGGCCACTGGCAGACCTGATGGACCAGGCAGGCGCCTTCCACCGCCTGCTGATCGAGCGGCATGCCGGATTCTTGGCAGCCGAGGACGCCACCGTGCTGGTGGTCGCCCACAACGCCATTCTTCGCTGCCTGATTCTGTCGCTGCTGGGTCTGGGGGCTGAAGGGTTCCGCCGGTTGCGCGTCGACAACGGCTCCATTTCGGTGCTCAACCTGAGCGAGGGCCCCGCCGGCCTCACCACCCAGGTGGAATCGCTGAACGGCGTCGCCCACCTCGGCACCCCCCTGCCCACCGCCGCAGGCGGAACCCGGCTGCTGCTGGTGCGCCATGGCGAAACCGACTGGAACCGTCAGGGGCGATTCCAGGGACAGATCGACATTCCGTTGAACAGCAACGGACGGGCCCAGGCCGAGGCGGCAGGCAGCTATCTCGCCCCAGTGCCCATCGACCGGGCCTACTCCAGCGTCATGGCCAGACCCCGCCAGACGGCCGAGGCCATTCTGGCAAGTCACCCCGGCGTGCCCCTCACCACCACCAGGGGGCTTGTGGAGATCGGCCATGGGCTGTGGGAAGGGCAGCTGGAAGAGGAGATCGCTGCGCACTGGCCGCAGCTGCTGGCCGATTGGAAGCGGGCTCCCCACACCGTGGCGATGCCCGAAGGGGAAACGATTCACGCCGTCTGGGAACGTGCCCTTCACAGCTGGGATCAGATCGCCGCCAGCCTGGGCGCCGGTGAAACCGCCCTTGTGGTGGCCCACGACGCCGTGAACAAGACCATCCTCTGCGCCCTGCTCGGCCTCACCGCCGCGGACATCTGGGCGATCAAGCAGGGCAACGGCGGAGTGACGGTGATCGATTACCCCCAGGGCGGCACCGGCACACCGGTGATCTCCGCCATGAACCTCACCAGCCATCTGGGCGGGGTGCTGGATCACACAGCCGCCGGAGCGCTCTGAACCGATGGGAGCGCCGCTGTGGTTGCGCCAGGTTCAGCTCCTGTCCGGTCCGGACGACTCAGCGCGGCGCGGCGACGCCCTGATCGATGCTGACGGCGCCCTGATGGGCTGGGGACTGGACATGGAGGCCCGGGCTTCAGAACTGGGGATTGCGGCGACCGAGGCCGAAGGCTGGCTGCTGGCCCCCACCCTGGTGGATCCCCACAGCGTGCTGGAGCAGCCCTGGGGCAGCCAGCGCGAAACGCTCCATTCCCTGGCCGCTGCCGCCGCCGCCAGCGGCTACGGCACCGTGGCTCTGCTGCCCTGGGGGTCCCCCTGGCGCGATCGGCCGGGGGCCCTGCAGGGACTGCACTGGCCTGAGCCCCTGCAGCTGCAGTTGTGGGGAAGCTTCAGTGAGGCGGGGGAAGAGGCGGAGCTGGCTGCTCACCTGGAACAGCTGGAGGCCGGCGCGATCGGCCTGGCCGGCAACGATGTCCTGCCGCCCCTGCCCCTGCTGGAGCGAGGTTTGCTGCTGGGCGAGATGGGGGATCGGCCCGTGCTGCTGGCCCCGCGACAGGCCGACCTCTGCCATGGCGGCTTTGTGCGCGAAGGGGTGGAGACCCTGCGCGCTGGCTGGCCTCCCGATCCGCACCTGAGCGAGAGCCTGCCGCTGAGCACCCTGCTTGAGCTGGTGCGCCACCGGCCGGACAGGCGGCTGATCCTGATGAATCTCTCCACAGCCGAGGGAGTGACGCTGCTCAGACAGGCTGCAGCGACTGCGCCGCCACCGGCGGCCACCGTGAGCTGGTGGCATCTGCTCGCCGACAGCGGCGAACTCGGCGCCTCAACCGACGGCGGCTGGCGGCTGGTGCCCTCTCTCGGAGGGCCAAACGACCGCGAAGCGCTGCTTTCCGGCCTGGCGGATGGCCTGATCGGCGCGGTGGCCGTGCATCACCTGCCCCTGGATCCCGAAGAACAGCTCATTCCCCTCGACCAGCGACGCGGCGGGCTGGCGGGTTACGGACCTGCTCATGGTCTGGTGCTCCCTCTCCTCTGGGATGAACTGGTGAAGCGTCGGGGCTGGCGGGCCGAACAGCTCTGGCGGGTGCTGTGCTGGGGACCGGCC
The DNA here is from genome assembly GCA_945901765.1 of Cyanobium sp. NIES-981. GTDB lineage: Bacteria > Cyanobacteriota > Cyanobacteriia > PCC-6307 > Cyanobiaceae > NIES-981. The sequence goes on from CAMDLO010000008.1 coordinate 23,255, forward strand.
GAACTGATCGGCCAGGCTCCGCCACGGCTGCAGCCCGGCTCCAGGCGCTGGCTGCTGTTCGATCCAGGAGCCCGCTGGTGGATCAGGGACGACGAGTCGCTCAGCCTGGCGGCCAACCAGCCCGTTCAGGCTGGGGGTTCGATCCAGGGAATGATTCGAGCCTGCGGGCTCACCGCACCGGATCGCTGGCGGCTGGCGGCAGCAGACTGCCCGACTGGTTGAAGGGGAAGAAGCGCCAGAACGCCCTACCGATGATTTCGCGCTCCGGCAGAAAGGCGCCCCCAGGCCAGAAGCGCCCGTCCCAGCTGTTGGCCCTGTTGTCGCCCAGGGTGAGGACATGGCCAGCGGGCACCACAGCATTGATGGTGCGGCACGGGCCCATGCCCTGGGCATCAACCGCACAGAGGTTCTGCACCCATGGCTCATGCAGCGGCTTGTCGTTGATCTTGACGCGGCCACGGGGATCGACCACCACCCGTTCTCCGGGCAGGGCGACGACGCGCTTGATGTAGGCGTCACAGGCCGGATTGGCCAGGCCTGGCAGGCCGCCGATCAGCGGCAGGTTCACGAGCAGACAGCGCAGCGGATTGCGATCAGCACCGCTGGCCAGCACAGGATCGAAGTGGTGCGGGGAGTGGAAGACCACGATTTCGCCCCGCTGGGGAGCGCGGCGGCGATAGGTGAGTTTCTCGACCAGCAGCCTGTCCTGGATCTGCAGACCAGGCAGCATCGATCCAGAGGGGATGTAGCGGGCTTCCACCAGGAACTGGCGGATGCCCAGAGCGACCACAAGCGTGATCGCCACACTCCGCCAGAAGGCCCAGGGACTTTCAAGGTGTTCGGTTCCGTCGGGGTTCCGGTCGCTCAACGGCAGAAATGGCAGGGGCCCAGGGCAGATTAGGCACGCACCCTGCGAGCTCAAGGCCGATGACGCGCCCCCGCTGGCACCGGATTGTCCCGACTGGGCCCGGCCAGGGACAACGGACCTGGGACCGGTTCGTGGCGGTGTGGGCTGGGGTGAATCTGCTCTGGGTCGCCTTCGATCTCAGCTACGTGCCGCTGCGCACCTTCTGGCTGCAGCGCAATCTGCATCCGATCCCTTCGGTGCCCCTGGTGGTGCCCCTGCCCTTCCTGCCTGACATCACCCCCTGGGTCGATCCGGTGAAAGGGATCGAACCTCACCGTGAGACGGAGGCTTACCTGCGGCAGTTCGAGCGGCTTGATGCGGCCTTGCTGGCGGCTCCAGCGGCAGCCAGCCGGCCGATCCTCCAGCAACAGGTGAACCTCACCGATCAGCTGATCGAGAGCAATCCATTTCTGGCTTCAGGGCAGAGCGGCACGCTGGAAAAAATCAAGAATCGACTGCGCCAGCGGGCCGATCGGGATTCGGCCCGGCAGGCGGCCGCCCGTCTGCTGAGCGTCGAATGGCTCGCCCGTCATCCATGGCAGCAGGAACGCCTGTTCTGGCGTCAGCAGGTGCTGCCGCTGGTGGCCACCAACTACTGGCGCTCCATTGATGAAAACGCCAGACCGACCGACCACGCCTGGCGGATCGATCTGCTGCTGTTCCAATGGGTATTCGGCCTCGACATCCTGCAGCGGGTGCTGCGGTTGCGCCGTCGGATCCCGGGCCTGAGCTGGCGCGATGCCCTGCTGCGCCGCTGGATCGATCTGCCGCTGCTGCTGCCCTTCTGGCGCTGGCTGCGGATCGGGCCGGCGTTGGAGCGGTTGCAGTCGGCCCGCCTGATCAACCTGGAACCGCTTCGCGCGGTGGTGAGCCGGGGGGTTGTGGCCCTGCTGGCCCTGGAGCTGTTCGAGGTGCTGGCCCTGCAGCTGCTGGATGGCCTGCAGGGCCTGGTGCGCTCACCGCGCTGGCCGCAACGGCTGCGGGCGCTGCGCAGTCACCAGAGCGTGCCCCGCAGCGCGGACGACCGGGAGCTGGTGGAACTGGTCCGGATCTGGGCGCCGCTGCTGCTGAGCCAGGTGGCTCCCAGACTGGCCCCGGAACTGCAGAGCCTGCTGGGCTACGGCCTGCGCCAGAGCCTGGATCGCACGGTGGTACCGACTCCGCTGCGCCAGCTCACCCCCCTGCTGCAGATGGAATCGGGGATCAGCCGCCAGCTGGCCGGGGGCATGGTCGACAGCCTGCTCGACCTCTCGCGGAACACCGGCGAACGGCTCTCCCAACGGGACGACCGTCAGCTGGAACTGGTGCAGCGATTCATTGACCGGTTCTGGGAAGAGCTCGCTCTCGCGCTGGAAACAGGTTCTGAGCTGCAGCGGTCGCAGGAGCTGATCTGCGCCCTGATCGAGGGAGTGAAGGGCACCTATCTGAGCCAGATCAATCGCGCCAGCATCACGGCCCTGATTCAGGAGCTGGATGCCTTGATGGCGGTGTCGATCGACACGAACGAACAGGGCAACACCAGGGCCTGATTCAGCAGCAGGGATCAGCCGCCCAGAGCAGCCTGCCAGTGCTCGGCGTTGAAGCCAGTGAGGTATTGCCCCTGCTCCGTGATCAGCAGGGGGCGTTTCAGCAGCCGACCGTCGGCTGCGAGGGCGTCCAGCAGGGTGGAGTCATCCATCGCCTTGACCACCGCTGCGCCAAGCGCCCGGTAACTCTGGCCACTGGTGTTGAGCAGTGCAGCGCGACCGAGCTGGGCCATCGCCTGCTCCAGTTGCTTCCGGCTGGGAGGGGAGAGGGTGATGTCGACAAACGCGACGACCAGACCACGCTCCCCAAGCCAGGCGAGTGCCCTGCGGCAGGTGCTGCAGCGGGCGTATCCGAAAAACGTCACGACTGCCGCAGCCTCAGCCGCGACCCACAAGCGATTTCAACGCTCCGACGAGGCTGTTGGACCCCTTGCCGACCGCGTCCGAAGGACGCGTGCGAACCGTCACATCCCCATTGACGCTGGTGCGGCAGCTCAGGCGGAAGTTGGCAGGACGATCGGCCAGATAAACCTTCTCCACATCCGAACGGGGCGAGAGGTTCTGCATGCCCTCGACGACCTCGACCACGCAGGTGCCGCACTGGCCCAGGCCACCGCAGTTATTGAAATTGCTGAGCCCTTTGTAGGGGTTGATTCCGGCATCAAGGGCCGCCTTGCGCAGGTTTGCCCCTTCGATGCATCCGACCTGCTGGCCTTCCTGTTCAAATCGGATGGTGGGCACGGTCGATCGGGGTGTGAAGGCGCCGCCCAACTTAGGCCCATAAGGTGCCGGATGCCTAGCATTTGCCCCAGCTGTTTCGACCCGGTGGCCCCAAGCGAATCCCCGCTTCCCAACCTGGGGGAGATCACGAACGCACCCAGGGGCAGTGGGTCCAGCCGCTACGACCTGGTGGTGCAGCAGCTGATCCCTGGTTACGCCAGTCTGGCCCGGCTATCCGTTGCCCTGCTGGCGGTCTCTCCTCGGGCCTGCCATCCCGGAGCGGAGGTGTTGGTGGCCGGGTGCGGCACCGGCGCCGAGTTGGTCGAAGCCCGCAGCCAGCGTCCCGACTGGCGCATCACCGCCATTGATCCCGCTGCAGCGATGCTCACCGCTGCCCAGGCGCGGTTGGGCAAAGACGCCAGCCCGTCCATTCACTGGCAGCAGGCTCGGGTTGAGGATCTGCAGGCGGAGGGGCGCTTTGCAGGGGCCTTGTCCGTGCTGGTGCTGCAGTCGCTCGCCGACGACGGCACCAAGCTGCGCTTTCTGACAGCCCTGGCTCGCAGCCTGGAGCCGGCGGGCCAGCTGGTGCTGGTGGATCGCATGGCCGCCGAGCGCTCAGCCCTTCAGAACCAGGTCGACCAGGCCCTGCTGGCGTTTCAGCGGGCCAGCGGCCTGAGCGATCCAGACGGTCAGCTCGAGGAGCTGACCGAAGCCACGCACCCGATCGGCCGCTCCCGCCTCACCGCGCTGGTGAATGCGGCGGGATTCGGCGACCCGGCGCCGATCTTCCAGGCCCTGGGCTATGAGGGATTCCTGCTTCAGCGGCTGGCCTGATCAGCGGCCGCGATCGCCGCCTGAATGCAACGCTCCAGCAATTCGGGGACGGCCCGTTCGTCCAGCCAGCCGAGAATGTCGGTGACACGCCCCTCCATGCTCTTGTAGGTGCGAAAGAACTCCGCCACCTCCTCCAGCTGGTTGGTGGCGATCTGGCGAATCGAGTGGATGCGCTGGCGGCGCATCCCAGCCTCTGGCACACACAACAACTTGCCGTCGTGGGCGCCGCAGTCGACCATGTCGAGGATGCCGATCGGCCGAGCCCTGATCAGGCATCCAGCAAAGGTGGGCTCCTCCATGATCACCATGGCATCCAGGGGGGCGCCATCTTCAGCCAGGGTGTTGGGCACGAAGCCGTAGTCGAAGGGGTAGCGCACAGAGGAGTGCAGTATCCGATCGAGGGCCATCACCCCGGCCGCGGCGTTGTACTCGTATTTATTGCGGCAACCGGCCGGAATCTCCACCACCAGGTTCACCAGCCCTGGCGCTGGGGATGCCGGCAGCTGGCTGAGGTTCATGGATGCTGAGGGAACCGGATGGAGCGGGGCGGGCAGCCAGCACGGTGGCGATGGGCACACTCAGAGCCAATGCCGCGATCAGAGCGCCGAGCGCACTGGCGAAGTGGTGGAAGCCCGGACTGTAAGGGTCGTCTACAGGCTCAGATTCCACGTCACGTTCAAGGACTCTGTCAGGACCTGTCCCGGGCTGAAGACCACAGGGAGCCGTTTTCAAAGGAGAGGGCGCGGCAGAGGTGGCGGAGTGCCTGGCTGGAGAGGCAGGGCGCGGGGTGACGGGCGCTGGGGAAGAGACGGAGGGTTTGTTCATGGATGGGGCACACACCCCCGTGGGGGTTCCCGAAGGAAGTCGGTGCCAGGTTGAAAGCTGATGAGTAACTCTGCGATTCTGGCACCAACGGAGCGATCTGGCCGCTGATCCGACCAGTTGCGCCGGATGGTCAGCACAAGCGACGCGGCTGGAATCCCTGACGGGGCTGAAGCTGGCCAGCAGAGGCGACCTGCAAGGACGTGCTGACGGTCTGGCCTCCGGCCTCAGGCCGCAGGTCGTGACTGCTTGTCGAAACGGGAATCGGCTTCGACTGGCTTCGACAGAGAGGCTGCTGGAGAGGCAGCGTGCCCAGCCCCTTCCGCACCGTCCAGATGCGCCCTGATGGCCCGTAGCTCATCAAGGATGGCAGCCAGGATCTGCTGGGTGGCGGTGGAGGGTGCATTCAGCACCTCCACGGTCACCTCCTTGATCCGGAGCACGTCCCGGGCAAAGCGAGCGACCTCGCTGGAATGAAACAACAGGGGATCTTTCTGATCGGTGCGGTATTCGGGGTTGAGCTTGCGGGGATTGAAGGGCGGATTGAGATTGCGGGGGTCGGTATTGGTGTAGCGATAGACAGAAGCCCTCGAACGATTGAGGGCTTTCTGTACCTCATCAATGCCGATCAGAGACTCGGCAGAGCCCTCTTCACCGGCCTGGGCTGGCCCCCCGATCCCGAGGGACATCAAACCAGGATCAGGGGAACCAGACGCACTCGGGGCAACTCCCAGGGGCTGAACACTTCCTGGGCCCGTAAACATGAGACTCGCCTGAGACGTTTAGATTTTCACGAAATTAGCAGAAGATTGACGGGGTGGCGCCGCTGGCGGCGACTGTTTGCGCTCCGTCCCCAACGGTCAACCCATGCCCCCCCGCCCCGCAACGGCGGGGTCCCAGCCCAGCCCCTGCAGCGGCCTGAACCCCTCCGGTCGCCCGTTCCGGGCGGGGCCCCATCGCGCGGCAGTGGTAGCTTCCTCGTCCCCGCCCGAACTGCCATGCGCGTCTCCCGCCTGATGCTGGTGACGCTGCGGGATAACCCGGCCGAAGCGGAGATCACCTCCCATCAGTTGTTGTTGAGAGCGGGGTACATTCGTCGGCTTGCGCCAGGAATTTACGCCTATCTACCGCTGATGTGGCGGGTGCTGCGAAAAGTGGCCGAGGTGGTGCGCGAGGAGATGGACAGCACTGGCGCGCTGGAAACGCTGCTACCCCAGTTACAGCCGGCGGAGCTCTGGCAACGCAGCGGGCGGTGGTCTGGCTACACCGCCGGTGAAGGCATCATGTTTCACCTTGAAGACCGACAGGGCAGAGAGCTGGGACTCGGCCCCACCCACGAAGAAGTGGTCACCAGCCTGGCGGCAGAGCTGCTGCGTTCCTACAGACAACTGCCAGTCAATCTCTATCAAATCCAGACAAAGTTCAGAGACGAGATCCGTCCTCGGTTCGGACTGATGCGGGGACGGGAATTCATCATGAAGGATGCCTATTCCTTCCACGCCGATGAAGACTGTCTGCGCCGAACCTACGCCGCCATGGACCAGGCCTACCGGCGCATCTTCGCCCGTTGCGGACTGCACGCCGTGGCTGTTGAAGCCGACAGTGGCGCCATCGGCGGCTCGGCCAGCCAGGAGTTCATGGTCACCGCCGACGCAGGTGAAGACCTGATCCTCACCAGCAGCGACGGCCGCTATGCCGCCAATCAGGAACGGGCCGTCTCCCTGGCAGCAGCGGCGGTGCCATTGCCGGGGGGCTGCCGGTCAGCCGGGACCGGCGAACTCCTGAACACCCCGAACCAAACCTCCATCGGCGACCTCTGCAGCGCCCACGGGTTTGATCCCAGCCAGATCGTGAAGGTGCTGCTTCTGCTGGCCCGATTCGACAGCGGCAGGGAGCAACCGCTGCTGGTGTGCCTGCGGGGGGACCAGCAGCTGAATGAGGTGAAGCTGGCCAACGCCATCGCCGCGCAGCTGGCAGCAGAACAGGGTTCCTTGCTCGGCATCACCCCCCTCTCTGCAGACATGCTGGAGCAGCAAGGATTGCCCCCTCTGCCCTTCGGATTTGTGGGCCCCGACCTGGGCGACGCAGTCCTGGCCGGCGCCAGGCGGTGGAGCTGCAGCTTCGTTCGCCTGATCGACCACACAGCCGCCTCCCTGGAGAGCTTTGTCTGCGGCGGCAACCAACCCGACAGCCATCGCGTCGGCGTCAGCTGGAGCGGTCTGGGGCTCAAGCCTGAACCACTCGACCTGAGGTCCGCCCAGGCCGGTGACCGCTGCCTGCACGATCCGGATCAGCTGCTGCAGGCGAGCCGAGGCATCGAGGTGGGGCACATCTTCCAGCTGGGGCGCAAGTATTCCCAGGCCATGGAGGCTTGTTTCACCAGTGAGACGGGGGCCAGTGAGCCGTTCTGGATGGGGTGCTACGGCATCGGTGTGTCGAGGCTTGCCCAGGCTGCCGTGGAGCAGCACCACGATGGCAACGGCATCCGCTGGCCGCTGGCGATCGCCCCATTCGAGGTGGTGGTGGTGCCCGCGAACGGGGCCGACACCACCCAGGCATCCCTGGCTGAGCAGCTCTACACCGCCCTGGGCCGGGCCGGTGTGGATGCCCTGCTGGACGACCGTGCCGAACGGGCCGGTGTGAAGTTCAAGGATGGTGATCTGCTCGGCATCCCCTGGCGGGTCGTGGTGGGCCGCGGTGCCGCGACCGGAATGGTGGAACTGGTCGACCGCCGCGGGGGAGAGCCGCGGGAGCTGGAGGCCTCGCACCTGCTGGATCTGCTCCTGCCGGAGATCGAAAGGCAGCGCCGGGGCCTGCTTGAACCCTGAACCGACAGGGTCGCGGCGGGAGCACGACGGGGTCGCTGCCTAGGATCGCGATCCCCCTGCGCCCGAGCCATGGCCGCTGCCGTTCAGTCCTCCATCCAGCGGCTCCTGCAGCGGCTTACGTCCCCCTTCCGCGCGTTCAGCGCAGCCCGCCGCGGCCTCGTCGCCCTGGCTCTGGCGGGCTGCCTGCTGCTGGGAGCCTGCTCCGAGACTCCTGGCGGCCTGAGCGGCAACTATGTGGAGGACACCGTGACCGTGGCCGACACCCTGCTGGCCACGATCGCTCTGACAGCGGATGATCCAGAGCGGGCCGAGGCGGAAGCGACGGCCAAAGGGCTGATCAACGCCTACGTGGCTCGCTATCGCCCCCGCAGCCAGGTGAACGGGCTCAGCTCCTTCACCACGATGCAGACCGCTCTCAACTCCCTGGCTGGTCACTACGCCAACTATCCCAACCGCCCTGTGCCGGATGCCCTGCGGGATCGCCTCAGCAAGGAGCTGCAGAAGGCCGAAACAGGGGCGGTTCGCGGAGTCTGAACCGACCGGCTCAGGCCGCTCCGGATGCACCGGCATCAGGCACCCGGGCGGCTGTCAGGGCCAGACGATCCGAGATCAACTGCCCGGGACCCTTGTCGAAAGGCCCTGTGATCTGAGAAGCTCCCTGATTGTGCTTTGCAGCGGCTTCGGGCCGCCGTCTCCTTGGCCAACGTCGTCGTCATCGGTGCTCAATGGGGTGACGAGGGCAAGGGCAAGATCACCGATCTCCTGAGCCGCTCCGCCGATGTGGTGGTGCGCTACCAAGGCGGAGTGAATGCCGGTCACACCATCGTGGTCGACGACAAGGTGCTGAAACTGCACCTGATTCCCTCCGGCATCCTCTACCCAGACACGGTCTGCCTGATCGGGTCCGGCACCGTTGTCGATCCGCGGGTGATGCTCGGCGAGCTCGACATGCTGCTCGAACTGGGGATCGATGTGAGCGGCCTGCGTCTGGCCTCAACGGCCCATGTGACCATGCCGTATCACCGCCTGCTCGACCAGGCGATGGAGCAGCGCCGGGGCGCGCGCCGCATCGGCACGACCGGCAGGGGCATCGGTCCCACCTACGCCGACAAATCGGAGCGCAATGGGATCCGGGTCATCGACATCCTGTCCGAAGACCGCCTGCGGGACCGGCTGGAAGGGGTGCTGAGCGAGAAGAACGCGATCCTGCAGAAGCTCTACGACCTCGAACCGCTGGACTTCGAAGCGGTGGTGGCCGACTACGTCGCCTACGGGAAGCGCCTGGCCCCCCATGTGGTGGATTGCACCCGCGCGATCCATGAGGCAGCCAGAGCCCGTCAGAACATCCTGTTTGAAGGTGCCCAGGGCACGCTGCTGGACCTCGACCACGGCACCTACCCCTACGTCACCTCATCGAATCCGGTGAGCGGGGGAGCCTGCATCGGTGCCGGCGTGGGTCCCACCCTGATCGACCGGGTGATCGGTGTCGCCAAGGCCTACACCACCCGGGTCGGCGAAGGGCCGTTCCCCACCGAACTGGACGGCAGCCTCAATGACCACCTCTGCGACCGGGGCGGTGAGTACGGCACCACCACCGGGCGTCGCCGCCGCTGCGGCTGGTTTGACGGGGTGATCGGCCGCTACGCCGTGCAGGTGAACGGCCTCGATTGCCTGGCGATCACGAAGCTGGATGTGCTCGATGAACTGGAGGAGATCCAGGTGTGTGTGGCCTACGAACTGGACGGACAACGCATCGAGTATTTCCCCAGCAGCGCTGAGGACTTCGCCCGTTGTCAACCGATCTTCGAGGTCCTGCCGGGCTGGCAGACCTCAACGGCTGATTGCCGGCGGCTCGAGGATCTGCCCACCACGGCGATGAGCTACCTGCGCTTCCTGGCCGAACTGATGGAGGTGCCGATCGCCATCGTCTCCCTCGGCGCCGACCGCGACCAGACCATCGTGATCGAAGACCCGATCCACGGCCCGAAGCGGGCCCTGCTCAGCCCCTGAGGCGAGCCAGTCGCCCCAGCCAGCCGGGCGCGGGCCCCAGGCCATTGCCCCCTTCAGCCCACCTGCTCCTGCGTCCCCTCCAGCCATGCCCGATCACAGCCTCGACGTCGTCGGCATCGGCAACGCCATCGTTGACGTGCTGGTGCAGGCCGATGACCGGTATCTGGCCGAACATGGCCTGACCAAGGGCACCATGGCCCTGGTGGATGAACAGCAGGCCAGCCGCCTCTATCAGGCCGTGGGCCAGGGTGTGGAGACCTCGGGCGGTTCCGCAGCCAATACCCTGGCCGGGATTGCCCAGCTCGGCGGTCGGGCTGGCTTCATCGGCCGGGTGCGCGACGACCAGCTCGGCGCGATTTTCACCCACGACATCAGAGCCGCGGGTGCGCGCTTCGACACTCCAGCCGCCAGCTCCGGCCCCGCCACAGCCCGCTGTCTGATCCTGGTCACCCCCGATGCCCAGCGCACGATGTGCACCTATCTGGGGGCATCCGTTGGGCTTGACCCCCAGGATCTGAACCTGGAGATGGTGGCCCAGGCGAAGGTGCTGTACCTGGAGGGGTACCTGTGGGACAGCGAAGCCGCCAAACGAGCGTTCATCGCCGCTGCCGAGGTGGCCCGGGCCAACGGCGGTGAGGTCGCCCTGACCCTCTCCGACGCCTTCTGCGTCGAGCGCCATCGCGAAAGCTTCCTGGAGCTGGTCGACGGCCATGTCGACATCCTGTTCGCCAACGAGATGGAGATCACCGCGCTCTACGGCACTTCATGCTTCGACGAGGCGCTCGAGCAGGTGCGGGGGTGCTGCCGGATCGCCGCGCTCACCCGCAGCGAACAGGGCTCGGTGATCCTCCATGGCACCACCAGCCACACGATCGCAGCGATGCAGCTCGGCACACTGGTCGACACCACCGGTGCCGGTGACCTGTATGCAGCCGGCTTCCTGCATGCCTACACCCAGGGGCAGCCACTGGAGTACTGCGGCCGGCTCGGGTCCCTCTGCGCCGGCCAGGTGGTCACCCAGATGGGTCCACGCCCCCAGGTGAATCTGCGGGAGCTGGCGGCGACCCATCTGCCCTGAGACCACAGCTGCCTGTCAGCCAGGCCCCATAGGCGGCGTCTGCCTGGGCGGGCCAGACGATCCATTCCGGCGTGGTGTACTCATGCAGCGCCAGCACCGCCGCATGGAGTGCCGGCAGCCGCGACGGATCGGTCTTGATCAGCAACTGCACCTCGGCGCTCTGCTCAAGCTCCCCCTGCCAGTGGTAGAGCGAACGGACCGGCTGCAGGGTGACGCAGGCCGCCAGGCGGCGCTGCAGCACCTGCCTGGCAAGGGCCTCCGCCTGATCTCCGGTAGCTGCGGTGGTGAGCACCAGCAGGACCGGCATCGCCGTGGCCATCAAAATGCCGTCTCAGCTGTACAAGGATGCCAGCTGGTCGAGCAGCTGTGCCCGGCCCTGGCCCAGCCCGCGCGACCCGGCGGGCTGGCGCAGCAGCACCAGTTGGCAGCAATGGGCGGCAGCGATGCGACGCCAGAGCACTTCCATGGGCGGACCGGACTGGCGGGCGACGATCGTGTCAATGCCCCACCGCTCCACCAATGCGGCCTCGATGCCGCCCCCCCCGGCCGGATCGGGATGGAGGCAGGCGATCCGCTCCAGCCTCAGCCCAGCAGCGAGGGCCTGCTGCAGAGCCTGAGGGCGCGGCAGCACCCTGACGTGATGGAGAGCGCCGGCACTCAGGCGCACTGCCTCGCCCAGCTGACGCGCCCCGATCGCCAGCAGCAGACGCCTGCCCACCAGATCGAGCGTCTGCAGCGCCGCCAGGTCGTCAAGCCAGCGGAGCTCCGGCACGGGGGCCAGCGCGGCGGCAACCGGACGCTCCAGGACCAGCAGTGGCAGCGCGGCGATAGCGCAGCCCTCCGCCAGTTCCCTGGAAATGCGGCAAGCGAAGGGATGGGTGGCATCGATCAGCGCGCGAAAGGGGCGCTGCTGGCGTCGAGCCTGCGCCAGGGCCTCCACCAGGGCGGCACTGCCACCAAGGGATCCCACCTGCAGCTCCAGACGGGGGTCATCGGGGTAGGCATGGCTGAGCGGCTCACGCACCAAGCTCACGCGCAGCTGCCAGCCCTGCTCCAGCAGATCGCGGGCCAGGGCGGGGCCATCGCCGGTGCCGCTGAACAACCACAGCCGCCGGACAGCGTGCTGGCCGTGCTGGCGACCGTGCTTCAGGATGGCCCCAGGTTTTGCCATTGGTCGGCGTGAATCACTGTCTGCTCGAGGTCGACGTGCTGGAGGCACCCCAGGTTCGTTACACCCAGGACAACCAGACCCCTGTGGCTGAAATGCTGGTGCAGGTGGACGGCCTGCGTCCCGATGATCCTCCGGGTCAGCTGCGGGTGGTGGGCTGGGGAAACCTGGCACAGGATCTTCAGAACCGGGTGCAGCCTGGCCAGCGCCTTGTGCTGGAAGGACGGCTGCGCATGAACACAGTGACCCGCAACGACGGCGTGAAGGAGAAACGGGCGGAATTCACCCTGTCGAGGCTGCACCCGGTGGGCGCCGGGGGCAAGGCCCCGGCACCGCAGGCCCGACAGGCTGCACCAGCACCAGTAGCGGCGGCTACGGCGGCGGCGGCGGCTGCCCAACCCGTTCAACCCGTTCAACCAGCCCAGACTCCCAGCTGGAACACCTCCCCACTCGTGCCCGATCTGCCGGAGGGGGACGACGACATCCCCTTCTGAAAGGCAGCGGGGCGACCATCCGGATCAGGGCTGGCGACCCGAAGCCTCAGCCAGCCTGTCGAGAAGCTCGCCCAGCTCACGCTCCAGCGCGGCAAGGTCGAGGCGCCACTCAGGCCAGGCCCCACCATCCAGCTGACGCAGCAACCAGAGACGATCGGCGGAAAGGGCCTCCACCAGCTCGATCTGCGATGGTTCGACCAGGCAATCCTGTGCACTGGGCGCAGCCGACGCTGCCGGCCGGGCCCCAGAGGGGCCTGGGCTTGCGGTCGGCTCGGATCCAGTCCCTTCGGCGGTGGCCATGGGCATCAAGGAAGATGGCCTCATGCAAGCACTTCTCTCCCCCGGCAGCCTGGTCACCGTGACCGGGGCCGCCCTCTCGGTGATCGGCTGGATCGGTTACGCCAGCGCCAATCCAAACCTCAGCCTGCCCACCATTTTTTATGGCATCCCGATCCTGCTGGGAGGCCTGGCCCTCAAGTCGTCGGAGCTGCCGCCCGCCCGCCGTCTCACAGCTGCCGCCACCCACCGCGCTCTGCGGGAGCTGCCGGAAAGCGAACCCCTGCGGCGCCTGCTGGCTGATGTGGTGCGCTGGCGCTACGGCCAGAAAGCCCATCTGGAAAGTTCGCTGGAAGCGCTCAAGCTCTGGGACGAGGAGCAGCCGCCGGTTCTCACTGCGGTCGAGGAGCTCGATTGCAACGGTCGCTACGGACTGCGGCTCCTCTTCGACTGCGGTGCCGTTCCCTTCGAGCGCTGGCAGGAGCGCCAGGATCGGCTCGGCCGCTTTTTCGGACCGGGGCTGGAAGCTGTGGTCGAGCGCCGGGGCGAGGCTGGCCTCAGTCTCCGCCTGATTCCCCGTCAGGCCTGATTCCCCGTCATGGCCGTCAGTCCAGTGCCCCGCTCCTGAATCCGGCCTGAGCCACACCGGTCCAGCCCTTGTCACCAACAGCCCCAGCCACGCCTTGAGTTCCGATCCTTCCATCAGTCGCACCGATGCCCTGCGGGTGTCCGTTCTCAGCGAAGCCCTGCCCTACATCCAGCGGTTCGCCGGCCGCCGGATCGTCGTGAAATACGGCGGTGCCGCCATGGTCCAGGCCGACCTGCGCGAAGCGGTGTACCGCGATCTGGTCCTGCTCGCGTCCGTGGGCGTGCAGCCGGTGGTGGTGCACGGCGGCGGGCCGGAGATCAATGAGTGGCTGGGGCGACTCAACATCGCCCCGGAATTCCGCGATGGCCTGCGGGTGACCACACCGGAGACCATGGAGGTGGTTGAGATGGTGCTGGCGGGACGGGTCAACAAGCACATCGTCAATGGTCTGAACAGCGTGGGCGGCCGGGCGGTGGGGCTGTGCGGCAGCGATGGCAGCCTGGTGCGGGCCCGTCCCTACGGCGCCGGCGCCCATGGTCTGGTCGGCGATGTGCAGGCCGTTGATCCTGCCGTGCTCTTTCCCCTGCTCGATGCCGGATACATCCCGGTGATCTCCAGCGTGGCCGCCGCTAGCGACGGCCAGGCCCACAACATCAACGCCGACACGGTGGCCGGCGAATTGGCGGCAGCCCTTCAGGCGGAGAAACTGATCCTGCTGACGGACACAGCCGGGATCCTGCGCGACCGGTCCGACGCCACATCCCTGATCCGCCAGGTCTCACTGGCAGGGGCCCGCCGGCTGATCGATGCGGGGGTGGTGAACGGAGGCATGACCCCCAAAACGGAATGCTGCATCCGGGCCCTGGCCCAGGGGGTGGGCGCCGCCCACATCGTTGATGGGCGGGTGGCCCACGCCTTGCTGCTGGAGGTGTTCACCGATGCCGGCATCGGCACGATGGTGGTGGCCAGCGACAGGCTGGTGCACAGCTGAAGACTGCCGGCCCCCCTGCGATGGCTGACTCCGCCGACCCCTTCGCTCCGGCCCGTCAGGCACTCGAATCGGGTGACTACGGCCGTGTGCTCAGCCTGCTGGAGCCCCTGCAGAACAGCTTCCCGCCCAGCACGGAACAGGGAGCGCAGCTGCAGCTGCTCCTGGCCACCGCCTGCATGGGCAGAGGTGATAACGGACGGGCGATCGCCTGTTGCCGGCAGGTGAAACGCTGCAGCGACCCCACGCTGCGGGCCCAGGCCCGGGACATCCTGGAGGTGCTCGAGGCTCCCGCACTGCAGCGGCCCCGGGAGTGGTCGCTGACCCTGCCCGAGCTGGCGGAGACTGAACCGATCGCGGGCCAGCTGCAACAGCTGGTCCGCCGTCGACGGGCCGGCCGCCGGCCGTCGGAACCACCGCCGCCACCGGTGGGGCCGACCCGGGCCCCGATCGGTTTCGCCCTGGTGGCGATGTGCCTCCTGTTGCTCGGCCTGCTGCTGGGCGGATGCGGGCAGATCGAGGCCGAACTGCGATTCGGGGGACCGGGGCGGTTGCAACTGAGCGAACAGATCAGTGCGCCGAGCGGCCAGCCGAACAGCCCCTGGCAGGAACAACTGGGGGCCGCCCTGCGCCGGCAGGGTCTGCACCCGGTGCAGACAGCAACGCGGACCGGCCAACTGCGGCGGGCCGAACAACGGCTGGAGAGCCCGATGCAACCGGCCCCTCAGACCCTGGCGCTGCTGGCTGCCAGCGTGGAGGCTGCCGGCAGGCTGGCGGGGCTGACGCTGCCTGCGCCTGTGCTGCACTGGCAGGAGCGGAACTGGCTGCTGGGCGTGCGTCAGCATCTGATCCTGGAATTCGATCTGCGCAGCACGGATCCATTGCCGGGCCTGGCCGCCAGCCTTGAGCTCAGCCCCCTGCGGACCCGAGCGATCCGACTGGCCACTCCGGAACCGGTGCAGGTGCTGATCCAGACGGGCGACCGTCCCCGCCGCCTGCGCTGGCCGATCCGACTGGGAGCTGTGAACCGGCTGGAGCTGACCTGCTGGCGTTGGAGCGGCCTCGGCCTCGGCGCGGTCGCCATCGCCGCGGCGCTGGCGCTGGTGCTGGGGCTGTCGGCCCTGCGGCGGCAACTGGGTTTCGGCTGGCCGGAACTGCCCGCCTGAGCGGCAGACATTCAGAGCATCAGGGGATCGGGATCGATCGCCAGACCCACCTGCTGAGGCAAGCCCCGCCGCAGGTCCGCCTCCGGTGGCAGGGGCAACGGCGACGCGGCCGGACCATGCAGCAGCAGCTGCCAGCGGCTGCGGCCCGCCACCCGGGCCACCGGCGACGGCGCCGGGCCGATCAACCACCAGCCAGCGGCCTCGACCCCAGCGCGGATCCGCTCCGCCAGAGAGGCCGCCGCCGTGGCGGTGCCGGCCGCCGACAGACCGCTGAAACGAAGCAGACAGGCCCGGCTGAAGGGCACCAGCGCCCCCTGGCGGCGCAGCCTGGCCTCCTCGCGGAGAAAGTGGTCATATCGCCCATCCACCAGGTGGCGGATCACGGGGTGCTCCGGGCTGTAGGTCTGCACAAGCACCTCACCCGGCCGCTCCCCCCGGCCGGCCCGGCCGGCCAGCTGAAGCAGCAGCTGCAGGCACTGCTCGCCGGCCCGCAGGTCGGGCCGGTGCAGCAGGCCGTCAGCCGCGAGCACGGCCGCCAGGGTGACCCGGGGCAGATCCATGCCCTTGGCCAGCATCTGCGTGCCTACCAGCACATCCGCTTCACCGGCGGCGAACCGCTCCAGCAGGCGGCGGTGGCCATCGCGCCCCCGGGTGGTGTCGCGGTCGAAACGAAGCACCCGCAGCCCCTCCAGCTCCATGGCCAGCTGCTCCAGCACCCGCTGGGTGCCGGCACCGAACGGTTTGAAGGCCGTGGAACCACAATGACCGCAGCGCTGATCGATGACCGCACGGTGGTCACACCAATGGCAGCGCAACCACTCCCGCCCCTGGGAACGGTGCACGGTGAGAGCCACATCACAGTGAGGACAATGCATCGCCTCACCACAGCTGCGGCAGCCCAGAAAGGCGTGGTACCCACGCCGCGGCACCAGCACCACAGCCTGCTCCTGCCGCTCCTGCAGCCGTCCCAACCGTTCCAACAGCGGCCGGCTGAGCAACCGTCTGTGCCCTTCGGCCAGCTCCTGACGCATGTCCACCAGCCGCACCGGCGGCAGGGGACGCTGGCCGATCCGCTCCGGCAGGCGCAGCAACTGGGTTGCCGCTTCAGGGCCCTGGCAGTCGAGCCAGGTTTCCAGGGATGGCGTGGCACTGCCCAGCACCAGGCGTGCACCGCTGAGCCGGGCCCGCAGGCTGGCCACATCACGGGCGTGGTAGCAGGGCATCGGGCTCTCCTGCTTGTACGACCCGTCGTGTTCTTCATCGAGCACGATCAGGCCGAGGCGGGGCAGGGGCAGAAACACCGCTGAGCGGGTGCCGACCACCAGCAGGGGCTCCCCTGCCAGGCAGCGCCTCCAGGTGGAGACCCGCGCCGCTTCAGCCATGCCGCTGTGGTACTCGAGCACTGTCGGGAAGCGCTCCCGGCATCGGTCGAGCAGCTGGGGGATCAGGCCGATCTCCGGGGCCAGAATCAACACCGCTTCGCCCCGCCCCAGCGACTGGGCAGCTGCCTGCAGATACACCTCGGTCTTGCCCGCCCCTGTCACACCCCAGAGGAGCAGCCTGGTCCCAGGGGCGGCATCCTTGATCGCCCGCACAGCCCGATCCTGATCAGGGCTCAGCGCACGCGGGCAAGGGCGGCGTGCTGGCGAACCTGACTGCGGCTGGGGCTCCAACGCCCCCTCGGGTCGGGGACCGCGGCTGCGCCGCACCAAGCCACGGCGTTCGAGCGCCTGCACCACCGAGCGACTGAAGCCCTCCTGGCCGCAGATCTGCCGCAGCGGCAGCGGCATCGCGTGGATCTGCAACCGCTCGAGCAGGGCCTGCTGGCGGTCAGGGAGATCGGGAACAGGGGTGCCGGAGCAGGCCTCCAGCATCCAGATCGGCGCCGGATCCGACGCCCGCCCCTGCCGTCGCTGCCCCAGCCAGCCCGGCGGCAGGGCGCTTTTGAGGGTGCGGAAGACGCTGGTATGGCACTGCGCAGCCACGGCCTGAATCAGGACCTGCCACTGGGGGTCGACGGCGGCGGGCTGCAGGCGGCGTTCAACAGCCAGAACGGAGCGAGCGGCCAGACCAGCCGGCAGGTACGGCAACAGTTCGAGCACGAGGCCGGCATGGGGCCGGCCCTGCAGACGCACCTGCACCAGATCACCGATCGCCATCCCCATCCCCGCCGGGATGGCGTAGGTGAACACCTGTCCCTCCCGACCAGCCTCCAGCCAGATCTGGGCCCAGCCGAGGGGCTGCACACTTGCAAAGGCCATGGGCCCTTCATACAATGAAGTGAGTTGGGCAGCGAACAGCTGTCGTCGGAACCCAGCAGAGTTCCGTCCAGTGGGAAGACCTGAAGAGTTCGCCAGGGGATGCGCTCAGCACGCCCACCTGTGCCTCCGGTCTGAGACCACCCCTGTCGACCCTGCCCAGGCCTCGGCCTACTGGTTCATTCACGTTTGTAGCTTGTACGGTTCGCTCCAGCACCCGGGGCCACTTCGGTCGACTCCTGGCGAGATGATCGAGGGCCCTCAACCGGCCTGGACTGGTCAGCCAAGATTGGGGCTCTACTCCTGTCTTGGTGCGCCTGTCAGGGCTGGCTTCGGCAGCAGCCTTGCTGCCCTCAACAGCGCTGGTCCGAACCCCAACCGCGGCTCCGGCCAGGCTCCACCTTGAGCCAGCGCCTCGCCCGAATCCTGGGCGCGGCATGGCTGCAACCGCGACGTTCGGTTCGGCGCCGTCCACAACCCACCAGCGCCTGCTCAGCCAGTACAGCCCTGCGATCGTGATCGGCGACGTCCGCCTGACGCGCGCCTGACCAGTCGACCTGCGGGTCAACCTCTCAGCCGAATCCCGGATCAGACATCCGGCTGCCAGTTCCCCCCGTCCCTTTTCTTCTGCCGTTCCATGAGCCCGACCGCCGCGAAGCCGAAAACCAAGGTAGAGATCCTGATGGTGGCGACGGCCTCGGGTGAGGAACTGGACGTGAAGCCCAAGCCGACCAGCACCAGAAGCAAAGCCAAGGCCACTCCCAAAACAGCAGCCAAGACAGCGACTGCTGCCGCGGCCCCAGCGGCAGCAGGCTCCGAAACCGCTGCCGCCAAGCCGCGAAAGTCCAGGGCCGCATCACGAAGCAAGGCGAAGACCGCCGAAACCGAGGCTGCGGTCTCAGCCCCTGCCACTGCAGACGAGCTGGATCAGGCTGCTGATGCCCTGCTGGCTGCCGCAGCTGCCCCGTCGGCGGCGATCGTTGCGTCCGCGGAACCTGTTGACAACGACCAGGAGGACGACAAGGCCGCCGCCAAGGCTCTGGCCAGCATCAAGGTGGGGCCCAAGGGGGTATACACCGAGGACTCAATCCGGGTCTACCTGCAGGAGATCGGACGCATCCGCCTGTTGCGCCCCGATGAAGAGATCGAACTGGCCCGCAAGATCGCCGATCTGCTGCAGCTGGAGGAAATCGCCGCGCAGTTCGAGAGCGATCACGGCCGGCAGCCCGACACCAAGGAATGGGCGGTGCTCGTGGAGATGCCCACCATCAAGTTCCGCCGCCGGCTGATGCTCGGCCGCCGGGCCAAGGAAAAGATGGTGCAATCGAACCTGCGCCTCGTGGTGTCAATCGCCAAGAAGTACATGAATCGGGGGCTCAGCTTCCAGGATTTGATCCAGGAAGGCAGCCTCGGCCTGATCCGCGCCGCGGAGAAGTTCGACCACGAGAAGGGCTACAAGTTCTCGACCTACGCAACCTGGTGGATCCGCCAGGCGATCACCCGCGCCATCGCCGATCAATCGCGCACCATCCGCCTGCCGGTGCACCTTTATGAAACGATCTCGCGTATCAAGAAAACCACCAAGACCTTGAGCCAGGAGTTCGGTCGTAAGCCCACCGAGGAGGAAATCGCCGAATCGATGGAAATGACGATCGAGAAACTGCGCTTCATCGCCAAGAGTGCTCAGCTGCCGATCTCCCTGGAGACCCCGATCGGCAAGGAAGAGGATTCACGCCTCGGCGACTTCATCGAAGCCGACATTGAAAATCCCGAGCAGGACGTGGCCAAGAACCTGCTGCGCGAAGACCTCGAAGGCGTGCTGGCCACCCTCAGCCCCCGCGAACGTGATGTGCTGCGCCTGCGCTACGGACTGGACGACGGCCGTATGAAGACCCTCGAAGAGATCGGCCAGATCTTCGATGTGACTCGCGAGCGCATCCGTCAGATCGAGGCCAAGGCGCTGCGCAAGCTGCGGCACCCCAACCGCAACGGTGTGCTCAAGGAGTACATCAAGTGAATCGGGGCCTGGCGGCCCTGCGGGGCCTACGCAGCGCCCCGACAGACCTGGATCATCCCGCCCGCGCAGCGCTGAGAGTTGAGCTGGAGCCTCTGCTGGCCCGCTGTGAGTGGTTCACGGTAGGAGTGATGGCGCCCACGGCACTCCAGGCCCTGGTTGCCTT
This sequence comes from Cyanobium sp. NIES-981, assembly GCA_945901765.1. Taxonomy (GTDB): domain Bacteria; phylum Cyanobacteriota; class Cyanobacteriia; order PCC-6307; family Cyanobiaceae; genus NIES-981. Next base: position 43,099 of record CAMDLO010000008.1, read on the forward strand.
GCGCCAGCTGGAAGATGCGCTGGGCTGGCCGGCCCTGGACCTGGATCCGGCCTGTGAACAGCTGGACGCGAGCGAAGGGCCGGTCTTTCTGAAAGGCAACCAGACCACGGGCCGGTTTCAGGTGCGCTGTGAAGCCGGGCTGGGCGAGGGGCTGCTGATCAGCGGCCACAGCTCCGCCGATCCCGAGGCGGCGGATACCTGGGGACCATTGCCCCTGGATTTCTTCGGCCCGTAATCTGAGCGGCTGTGATCTGCCCGTGATGGCCCACTCCCTGCGCATCGCCTCCCGCCGCAGCCAACTGGCCATGGTGCAGACCCATTGGGTGCGCGATGCACTGGCCGAGGCCCACCCGGGTCTTGACATCAGCATCGAAGCGATGGCCACCCAGGGCGACAAGATCCTTGATGTGGCGCTGGCCAAGATCGGCGACAAAGGCCTGTTCACCAAGGAGCTTGAAGCCCAGATGCTTGTCGATCGGGCCGACATCGCGGTGCACAGCCTCAAGGATCTGCCCACCAACCTCCCCGAGGGCCTGATGCTGGGCTGCATCACCGAGCGTGAGGATCCAGCCGATGCCCTCGTGGTGCACGAGAAACATCAGGAGCGAACGCTCGCCACCCTGCCGGCCGGTGCCGTGGTGGGGACCAGCTCCCTGCGACGCCTGGCCCAGCTGCGGCACCACTTTCCGCACCTCACCTTCAAGGACGTGCGCGGCAACGTGATCACGCGTCTGGAGAAGTTGGATGCCGGCGAATACGACTGCCTGATCCTGGCTGCCGCTGGCCTCGGACGCCTCGGACTGGGCGGTCGGATCCATGAGCTGATCGACCCCGCGATCTCTCTGCACGCCGTGGGCCAGGGGGCCCTTGGCATCGAGTGCCGCGACGGCGACGCCGCTGTACTGGAGCAGATCAAGGTGCTGGAGCACATCCCCACGGCCCGCCGCTGCCTGGCGGAGCGCGCCTTCCTGCGAGAACTGGAGGGGGGCTGTCAGGTGCCGATCGGGGTGAACACCCGCTTCGCAGGCGAGGGCGAGACTGCCGAACTGGTGCTCACCGGCATGGTGGCCAGCCTTGATGGCGTGCGCCTGATCCGGGACCAGGCCCAGGGCCCTCAACAGAACCCCGAAGCGATCGGCATCGCCCTGGCCCGCAAGCTGCGGGAGCAGGGGGCTGGGGAGATCCTGGAGGAGATCTTTGCCACCGTCAGACCCGAGGCCTGAAACCGGCGCCCCCGGGCGGGCGGGCAGCCTGCCCTTTCAGTGGAACCTGCTGGCCTGGGCCGCTCTGGTGGGCACCCTCACCGGCCTGGCGGTCGTCGCCTTTCACGAACTGCTCGGCCTGATCAACGGTGGGTTGTTCGGTCCCGTCATCGAGTCGCTGTTGCGGATCGGCAGCGGCAGCCCCGCCGCCTCCGAAGCCCTGGCGCCCCTGCCGCCCCTGCCCGCAGCCGAGACCAGCACGCCGCTGAGGGCGCTCGTGCAGATCGGACTGGGGGGCCTGGGCTATCTGCCGGTCCCGGCCGCGGCACCGCCCCCACCGCCGCTTCCCCCATCGCCCTTTCCCGAGTGGCTGCAGCTGTGGCCGGTGCTGCTGGTGCCGGGCCTGGGAGGTCTGGCGGTGGGAGTGCTGCGTCGCTACGGCGGCGCACTCGGTCCGGGACTGCCCAGCCTGATGGCGATGGCCGATGGCGCTGTTGCACCGGCACCGCGCCTGCCACTGCAACGCATCCTGGCCGCATCCCTGAGTCTCGGCAGCGGCGCCTCACTGGGCCCGGAAGGGCCCAGTGTGGAAAGTGGCGGCAATGTGGGCCTCTGGCTGGCTCTGCGGGCCGGACTGACCGCCGAGAGCCAGAAGGCGCTGGTGGCCGCCGGCGTGGCCGCAGGCCTGGCGGCCGGATTCAAGGCCCCGATCGCCGGGGTGTTCTTCGCGTTTGAAGGCAGTTTCAGCGCCATTCAGGGCCGACCAAGCCTGCGGGCGGTGCTGGTGGCGGCGGTGGCCTCAACCCTTGTGACCCAGCTCGTGCTCGGGGATGCGCCGATCCTGCGCCTGCCCGCCTACGAGGTGCGCTCTCCGCTCGAGCTGCCGCTCTATCTGGGACTGGGACTGCTGGCCAGTGGCATGTCGCTGCTGTTGGTGAACGCCCTCGCCCTCGGACGGAGCGAACGGCTGCAGGGCTGGCTGTTGCGCCTCCCGCCGGGACTGCCCACCGCCATGGGTGGACTGGCGGTAGGCGGCCTGGCCCTGGGTTTTCCCCAGGTGCTGGGGGTCGGCTACGACACGATCGAAGCGCTGCTGGGCCGTGATGGGGGCATTTCGCTGTTGACCCTGCTGCTGCTGCTGGGGGTGAAGCTGCTGGCCACCACGATCAGCAACGCCACAGGTTTTGTGGGAGGCGGATTCGCGCCTTCACTGTTCCTCGGCGCGGTGCTGGGCAACTGTTACGGCCAGCTGCTCGGCGACAGCGGCCTGCATCTGCCCGTGGCCGAACCCCCGGCCTACGCCATGGTGGGTATGGCGGCAGTGCTGGCAGGCAGCGCCCGGGCACCGCTCACCGCGCTGCTGTTGCTGTTCGAACTGACCCGCGACATCCGCATCGTGCTGCCGCTGATGGCCGCTGCCGGACTCAGCGCAGCTCTGGTGGAGCGTTGGCAGGGGATCAGTGATCCAGGTCTGCTGGGCCCTGATGAGCTGGAGGAACAACGGCGCCAGGACCTGGCTTCGGTACAGGTGGCTGAAGCAATTGAACCTGAAGCACCGCTGGTGCTGCCGATCGAACTGCCGGCGGCAGCGGCCCTGGCCGAACTGGTGGCCATCCGCGGGCATTGCCTGATGGTGAGCAGCGGGGATGGAATTGTCGGGCTGGTCACCCTGCCCGACCTGCAGCGGGCCCTTGCGGCGGCCTCGCTCGCCAGCCCCACGCTGGCGGAGTGCCGCCGATCAGAACTGATCTGGCTGCCCCTGAGAGCCAACCTGGCCCAACTGGAGGATCAGCTCAGGCCTGCAGGCCTGCGCCAGGTACCGGTGTTTGATCTCCCCCCTGCCGGCGCACCGGCCCTGCCCCATGGACTGCCGCGGGACGGTCTGCCGGCAGCGGCGCTACGGGGACTGGCGAGTCGCGATGGCCTCGCACGGGCCCTGGCGGCCCGACTGATCGGCGACACGGCCGGACCAGCTGACGGGGGAGCCAGCGGGGTGATGGCTTCAGGACTGCCTCAGATCTGATCGACACCGTCGACCGACGAATGCCTGGAGGGATGAGGGGGGTAGCGTTCAGACCAGTGGACCTGCCGCGGAACGGGGAACCGTCTGAAGGGCCTGAAAGTGACTGAGTTGAAGGGAACGGGCGACGGGATCGGCCTGCTTCAGCCGCTCAACAACGGTTTCAAGATCAAGACTGGACAATTCGCCATTGCCACACCACTTGAGAACGGTGCTGGGCATCGCCAGCTTCAGGGCGCGTTCACCTCCCGGTCGATGTTGGGGGTGAGCACTAGCCATGCGGAACGCACAAGGAGTTACAAATTAATCTCGGCTGGCACTGCGCGCGCCACTGAAGCACCAATCTGCAGGAAGATTTCCAGGTTTGCCGCCAGACACAACCCCGACCCACCACTGGTCGCACCAACCGCTTGTCGCACCAACCGCTTGTCGCGCCGACCGCTGCTCAAGCCAATCAGGGCTTGACGATCACCGGGGTGCCCAGCTCCACCTGATCAAACAGCTGGCGGACATGGGGGGTGAGCATGCGCACGCAGCCGTTGGAGACCGCAGCCCGGGACGTGACGGTCCAGGCCCAGGCGTCGGGGGTGCCGTGAATGCCGTACTGATTCAGCCCTGACTGCCTGAACCCGATCCAGCGGTCGCCGAGGGGGCCCTGGGCGCCGACGGTGGCATTAATCTTGCCGCTTTTGGTGCTCTGGTACTGGGGATTGACGACCTTGTTCTCCACCTGAAAACGCCCCACCGGGGTCGGGGTGCTGGGGTCACCGATCGCCACCGGCCAGCGGCCCAGCAACCTGTCCCCCTCCAGCAGGCTGATCTGACGCTTGCCGAGCTCCAGCACGATCTGGCGGGTGCTGGTGAGCGAAGCCGTGGCCGCCGGAGCCGCCAGGGCCGGCAGTGGCGGCGGGGCAGGTTGCTCGGCAGCCCGCACGGGGGGCAGTGCCGAGGCGGCGAACACCAGCAGCGCAAGCCGTCGGAACGCCTGGGAGAAGGAATGGGCGGACATGCGCGTGTAAGGCAAGACCATGGGGCAAGGGTTAGCGCGGCAACGGCAAGGAAGGCGGAAGGAGCAGCCAGACGTCTGGCCGCCCCTGATCAGCGCCAGCGGAACAGCGGTCTCAGTTCACCAGCTTGGGAGCGATCTCGGCGATGTAACGGGCTTCGCAGCCCTTGATCACCTGCACGGCCTCGGCAGCGTCAAAAAAGCCGTTCACCCGACAGGTGCCGGGCTTCTTGAGATCCTTGTAGTGCTCCCAGTAGTACTGGGTTTCCTTCAACCAATGCTCACCAAGATCGGTGTAGCTGCTGATGTGATCCATCCGTTTGTCATCGGCAATCACGGCGATCACTTTGTCGTCAACTTCACCGCCATCATCAAATTTCATGATGCCGATGATGCGAGCTTCCACCAGGGAGCCAGGCACCAGGGGCTCGGTGACGCCGACGATCTCAATATCGAGGGGGTCGCCGTCTTCATCCCAGGTGCGAGGGATGCAGCCATAGGCGAAGGGATAAGCCAGAGAGGAATAGCCGACGCGATCCAGCTTGAGATGACCGGTTTCGGTGATCAGCTCATACTTGTTGATCGTCATCGAGTTCAGCTCGACGATCGCGTTCAACCGCAGCTCTGATTCATCGGCGAAAGCGGGCAGCACGTGCAGCAGGTTGAGCATCGTGCGACTCGGAGCGTGGTCGATGTTCGCCATAGGAAAGGATTGCGGCGCCGCGCATCCTATGCAGAGGCCTCCACGCTTGCCTGCCACCCCCGTCACCGGCAGGTCAAGCCAGCCTCCATGGCGATGGCGGGTCAACTGACGCCGGAAAGCGCGGCCACCTTGGCGCGGAGATAGGTGAGGAAGGGCCCGGCGCTGAGCGGGCGCCCCGACACCCTCTCAACCAGTTCTTCGCCGTTGACCGAGCGGCCCAGGGGCCACACGCTGCGGGCGAGCCAGCTCTGGAGCTGGCGTTCCTCTCCGGCCCTGATCAGGCTCTGGATCGAATCGTGGTCCTGCTCGAACGTCTCGGAAATCTGGGCGCTGATCAGATGACCGAGTGCATAGGACGGGAAGTAACCGAACAGGCCTTCTGCCCAATGAATATCTTGAAGGCACCCTTCGGCGTCAGTCTGGGGCTGGATTCCCAGCAGGTCCTGCATCCGTTGGTTCCACTGCTGCGGTAACTCCTCCACCGGCATCTCCTGCTCGAGCAGGGCCAGCTCCAGCTCGTAGCGCAGCACGATGTGCAGGCCGTAGCTGAGTTCATCGGCCTCAACGCGGATCAGACCGGGCCTGAGCGGGTTGAGGACCCGCCAGAAGCCGAAGGCGCCATTCCATGGATCGCTGCCGAGTCCGGCGCAGAAGCGCGGGTGCCAGCGCTCGGCGAAGGCACGGCTGCGGGCCACGCGGCACTCCCAAAACAGACTCTGGCTTTCGTGGACCCCCATCGACGTGGCTTCTCCGAGGGGCCAGGGGAAGTAGTGGTCGCCGCTGCGGGGCAGTCCCTGCTCATAGAGCGAGTGGCCCCATTCATGGGCCGTGGCCAGAAACGCCGAGAGGGGCTGGCCCGGCACCACCCGAGTGGTGATGCGGAAGTCCTGGGGACCAACAGTGCAGGAAAAGGGGTGTGCTGAGCGGGAGCGTTGGCAGCGCGCGGGGTCGTAGCCCCAGCTGTCGAGCAGCTCGCTGCAGAGCTGCTCCTGCAAGGCCTCAGGCAGATCGCTGGCTGGGAGCTGGGCACTGCCGCTGGACCTCACCTGGTCCAGCAGCGCCGGCAGCTCCTCCTTCAGAGGCGCAAACAACTCGGCCAGCCGCGCCTTGCTGATGTCGGGCTCAAACGGCTGGGCCAGGATTTCCCAGGGGCTGCGGGCGACCGGTTCGGCGGCGGCGAGCTGGCTGGCCTGCTGCCGACGCAGGCCGATCAGCTCCCGGAGGGCCGGGGCAAAAGCCGCGACATCGTTGCGAGCGCGGGCCTCCTGCCAGATGGCGTTGCCGCGCGACTGGGCCTTGGCCAGGGCAGCCACCAGATCTGGATCCAGGCAGCGCTGCCGGTCCAGCTCCAGCCGCAGCAGCTGCAGGTTGCGGTGACGTTCAGGCGATGCGTCGGCAGCCAGCTCCGCCTCAGCTGCCGCCAGCAGCTCCGCGTAGGCGTCGCTGCTCTGACGTTCATGCAGCTGACCCGCCAGCAACGCCAGCTGCTCGCCGCGCCAGGACGCACCGGCAGCCGGCATCACGGTGTTCTGGTCGTAGTAGAGGGCACTGCTGATCGAGCCCAGCAGCCGGGTGTGGTGCAGGTGCTGCTGGAGCTGGGTGAAAGCTGAAAGCGCTGCGGGCATGGGCATCGATCGGGCCGCTGGCGCCAGCTTGGGCCAGCAGCAGCATCAGCAGCAGACCGGCCGCGAACCAGGCAAAGGTCAGACCGGCTTCCCTCAGGCTGCTTCGGCCCTTGATCTCCGGCACCAGATCGGAGGCGGCGATGAACAGAAAATTGCCCGCACCGAACAGGACCAGACCGGCCAAGGGGAGATCGCGGGCCAGCAGCCAGGCCAGCACCCCGCCAATAGGGAAGGGGAGGGCAGAAATCAGATTCCAGGCCAGGGCCCGACGGGCTGACCAGCCCGCACGCACCAGCACGGCGAACTCACCCAGTTCCTGGGGCAGCTCATGGGCCGCAGCCGCACACCACGCCAGCACCCCTGCCGGTGGATTGATCAGAAAGGTGCAGGCGATGCTCAGCCCGCCGATGAGGTTGTGCAATCCATCGCCGATCAGCAGCAACATGGCCACCGGCTGCCCCTGCCCCTCAGCAGGGCGGTGGCAGTGGTGCCAGCTGAGGAACTGCTCGAGCGCCAGAAACAGGCTGAACCCCGCAACGATCCAGCGGCAGGCCGGCAGGGGCGGCAGCAGGGCGAGGCCCTCGGGGATCATGTGAAAGAAAGCGCCACCGAGCAGGGTGCCGGCAGCCAGCGATACCAGCGGCAACAGCAGACGCTGCAGCCGTGGCGCGCTCAGTCCGGTGGTGAACACCCCAACCAGGGCGATCGGACACATCAGCAGACCGCCCAGCAGGATCCAGACCAGGGCCATCAGATCCCGTTGTCCAGCAGCCTGGGGCACCATGGTGGCTGCCACCATCGCGTCGGCCGGATTGACCCGATCAGCATGATCAGGGTCCTGGCGGCTGCTGGCCGCTGCGGCAGTTCAACAGCGCCGAAGCTGGACGACGCGGGATACCAGAGCGGATGGGCAGCCGCCATGATTCGAGGCACATGCCCTGCTGTTGCAGGGCGGTCCCTGAGGTTGTCGATGCGACCGTCCACCACCCCTGTGCAGGCGTCCGCCGAGGCGGGGCCGCAACCGGTGGTGCCGCTGCTGCTCGACATCGAGGGCATGAAGTGCGGCGGCTGCGTGCGGGCGGTGGAGCAGAGGCTGCTGGCCCAGCCCGGCGTGCGCCAGGCCAGCGTGAACCTGATCACCCGCACCGCCTGGGTGGGGCTCGACCCCGGCTCTGCTGACGACGCGACCGCCGATCAGCCCGGCGGCGACGGCACCGATCCGGCAACCCCGCTGATCGCGGCTCTCGCGGGGATGGGCTACGCGGCCCACCGCCGCGATGCCGGCGGCGACGGCGCTGGGAGAAACCTGCCGGAACGGCGGCAGCAGCTCAGCTGGTGGCAGCAGTGGCGGCAGCTGGTGGTGGCCCTGGTGCTGCTGCTGTTCTCCGCAGCCGGGCATCTGGTCGACAGCCGTCCGCTGCCCTGGCCCCTGGCGCTGCTGGGTGAGATCCGTCTGCACGCGTTGGTCGCCACCCTGGCCCTGGCCCTGCCCGGTCGGCCAATCCTGGTGGCTGGTCTGCGCTCAGCGCTGGCAGGGGCCCCAGGCATGGACACGCTGGTGGGACTGGGCATGGCCAGCGCCTACCTGGCCAGCCTGATGGCTCTGGTGCGGCCGGCGATGGGCTGGCAGTGCTTCTTCAATGAGCCGGTGATGCTGCTGGGCTTCGTGCTGCTGGGCCGTTTCCTCGAGGAAGGGGCCCGCCACCGCACCGGTCAGGCCCTCGAAGAGCTGGCCCAGCTCCAGCCCGACCAGGCGCTGCTGCTGCACGGTGAAGGAACCGAAGCGACGCTTCGGCCGGTGCGGGTGGGGGCGCTGCGGCCCGGCGACCGGGTGAGACTCCTGCCCGGCGACCGGGTGCCTGTGGATGGTCTGGTGCTGAGCGGGCTCTCCACGCTGGATGTCTCCAGCCTCACCGGCGAGCCCCTGCCGCTGCAGGCCTCTGCGGGCATGGAGCTGGCAGCAGGCAGCCTCAACCTGGAGGCTCCCCTGGATCTGGAGGTGCTCAGGCCGGGCAACAGCAGCGCCGTAGCCCGGATCATTGCTCTGGTGGAGCAGGCCCAGGCGCGCAAAGCGCCGATCCAACGGCTCACAGACCAGGTGGCCGGGCGGTTCAGCCTCGCTGTGATCGCGCTGGCCGTGGCCACCCTCCTGTTCTGGTGGCTCTGGGGAGCCCAGCACTGGCCCCAGGTGCTGGCGTCGGCGCCGGCCAGTTCGGCCCATGGCTTGCATCACAGCGGCCATCTGAGCCTGGGGATGGCGGCCGAAACCCCATTTCTGCTCGGTCTGCAGCTCGGCATCGCCGTGCTGGTGGTGGCCTGCCCCTGCGCCCTCGGGCTGGCCACACCCACCGCAATCACCGTCGGAACGGGGCGGGCAGCCCGCAGCGGGGTGTTGTTCCGAGGCGGTGATGTGATCGAAGCGGCGGCGCGGGTGGCGGTGGTGCTGTTCGACAAGACGGGGACTCTCACCCTGGGCAGGCCGACGGTGACGGCCATCAGCACCGCCGCAAATGACATCACACCGGCACGGTTGCTTCAGCTGGCGGCCAGCCTGGAAGGCCAGACCCGTCACCCTCTCGCCCACGCCCTGCTGCAGCGGGCCCAGGAGCTGGGGCTGCCCCTGCTGCCGGTGGATGCGGTGCAGACCCGGCCCGGTGAAGGGCTGAGCGGCCTGGTGGTGGGGCACGGCCATTGCCGGGTGGGGCGACCGGACTGGCTGGAGGGTCATTGCGGCGTGGCCATCCCGTCCGAACAGAGCACCTGGCTTGAATCCAGGGAGACCGCTGGCGCCACGGTGGTGGGGGTGGCCCAGGAGCAGCGGCTGCTGGGCCTGCTGGCGATCGAGGATCGGCTGCGGCCAGACGCTCGGCCGAGCCTGGAGGCACTGCGGGCCATGCAGCTGGACGTGGGGGTGCTGAGTGGTGATCGGGAGGGGCCTGTGCGACAGCTGGGCGCCGCCCTGGGACTCGAACCGCGGCAACTGGCCTGGGCGCTGCTGCCAGGCCAGAAACTGCAGCGGATCGAACAGGCCCGCCGCAGCGGTGCGGTGGCCATGGTGGGCGATGGCATCAACGATGCTCCGGCCTTGGCTGCCGCCGATCTGGGGATCGCCATCGGCACGGGCACCCAGATCGCCATGGACACTGCCGATCTGGTGGTGATGGGAGACCGGTTGGAGGCCATCCCAGGGGCCCTGCGGCTGGCGCGGCAGACGATGGCCAAGGTGCGTCAGAACCTGGTCTGGGCATTCGGCTACAACCTGGTGGTGCTGCCGATCGCAGCTGGAGTGCTGCTGCCCGGGTTCGGGGTGGTGCTCTCGCCGCCGCTGGCAGCGCTGTTGATGGCTCTGAGCTCGATCACAGTGGTGCTGAACGCCCTGCTGCTCGAGCGTGGCAGCGGCACGGTGACCAGGCGGGTGGGGCCCTGAACCCCGCAGCCAGCGGGTTTGGAACGGCTCAGGCTTCGAGGTACGCGGCGAAGGGAGTTGAGAGCGCCAGCAGGGCGGCATGGGCCCGTCGCTCCAGACCGCGGGCCTGATCGCGACTGAGCCCCATCGTCCGGGCCGCGGCACAAAGGCTGAGGGGCAACGCCCCGGCGATGCCGTAGCGCAGGCGCAGGAGGGTGGCCTGCTGCTCGGGCAGCTGGTCCAGCAGCCGACGGATCTGCTGGCGCATGCTCGTAACGGTGACCAGGTCTTGGGGGGGCAGGCCCGGGCAGGGCAGGGTGTCGACCAGGCGCAGATCGGAGCTCTGTCCGGGGCTGCCATCCAGGCTGAGCGGCTCGCGCGCGCGGAACAGCACCTCCCGGATATCGAGAGGTTTCAGACCGGTGGCCTCCGCCAGCTCCCCCAGGGATGGATCGCGCCCGAGCTGCTGACCGAGGCGCTGCTGGACCTGCCGCAGCCGATGCAACTGATCGACCATGGTGGAGGGCAACCGGATCGTGCGGCCTTTGAGGGCCAGGGCACTGGACAGGCCATCGCGGATCCACCAGGTGGCATAGGTGGAGAAGCGGTAACCCCGGGCCGGATCAAAGCGCTCAACCGCCTTGATCAGGCCGATGGTGCCCTCCTGGATCAGATCCTCCAGGTCCGCGGGCCGAGGGCAGTACCGCCGCGCCATGCTCACCACGAGCCGGAGGTTGGCCAGCACCATCCGGGTGCGGGCTTTCTGAGCCTGCCGCAGGCAGCTGCGCAGCCCCGTGGCCGACATGCCGGCTTCCGCAGCCCAGGCCGCCATGGTGGGCGGTCGGCCGCCGGAGCGCAGCTTCAGTTCATCGCAGACCTCCTGAATGCGCTGCCCTTTCTGCACCAGCCTGGCCAGATTGATCTCCTCGTCCGGTGTCAGCAGCGGCGTGCGCCCGATAGCGCGCATGTGCTGAGTCAGTGCGTCGCAGCCGCCTGTCGGGCGCTTCTGTGGCGCAGGCATTGAAGGGTGTCTGCTGAAGTCGGCAAACGGTACTGAGAATGGCCAGCGGTTGGCGTGATTCGCGGCAAGCCCTGCAACCAGAAGAGCCAATCATGCTGATCAGAAACCCTGATCAGTTCCAGGATGCAGAGAGATCCGTAGAACCACGCAGGAATCCAAAAGCAACAGCAACCGCAACTACAACTACAACCACAACCCCCAGGCGACACCAACACCTGATGACCTGACCATTGTTCAGCGGGTCGACGCATCCGCTGCATCCGCTGCATCCACTGCATCCGTCGTTGTGCTGGCGCGGGCTTTCAACACCAGCCAGTACGCCGCGGCCAGGCCGACAACAATCACCCCGAAACCGGCCATCAACTGGGGCTTGCTCTCCGTACCGGGCGGCAGCACGATCACTTTGCGCGCCACCGCCGTAAGTGCCGTGAGCAACACCAGCTCAATCTGCACCACCTGATCGCGCAGATAGGCCGTCACGTTCTGCAGCACCTCCAGGGCAATGAAGATCAGCAGAAGCCGATCGAGCAGCTTGATCAGGCCGCCCTGGAACCAGTCGGTCTGCCATTGCACGATCCTGCCAGCGGATTCCACGAGCAGTTCCAAGGTGGCAATGCCGATCACCACCGCCAGCAGGAGGGCGAGCAGTTTGGCGAGCTGACGCTCGTAACCATGAATGGCGGTGAGAAAGCGTTTATCGCTGAGGAAATCCATCTGTCTGATCAGTATTTGGGGAACTTGGGAATGGGCAAAAGCCATCAATGGCGACTCCCTTGGGGCCAGCCATCTGGGGCCAATCATCCGTGGCGAACCATGAAAAAGGGGCCTGATATGCCAGGCCCCAGCTGGTATGACAGCGTCTGGTGGCGTACCGATCTGCGTAGAGCGGATCAGCGTAGAGCGATTCAGCGTAGAGCGGATCAGCGTAGAGCCGATCAGCCCTGAACCGATCAGGTCAGGGCGGCCACGGCCTGCTGCAGGGCCTGGTGCCGGCTCAATGTGGTGCGTTCGGGCGGCAGCTTGCTGTACAGGCCGAGTTTCTCCAGCCGGCGCTGGGTCGTGTCGACCGCCCCCACCACATACACCTGG
>CAMDLO010000009.1 GCA_945901765.1 Cyanobium sp. NIES-981
GGGCAACCTCAACGCCCAGCTCCGGCCCGGCACAGCGATCCGCTTCCTGGCGCCGAAATCCTGAGCGCCGCCACAGCCAGCCCTCACAGCAGGCCAAGGCGGATGTTGTCGTAATCCACAAAGAAAAGACCCGGCTCGCTCTCTTTGTAAATTCCAAACTTGAGGCGATAGCTATCGGGCGGCGGCGCTGGCGCGGGCAGGCTGCCGGCGCCCGGCTTGGTGGAGCCAATCGCACCATCAAACTCGCCAATCGTCACTCCATCCACCGCAAGATCGATGAACCCGCTGGCCTTTTTCGGGCTGATCTTGAATGCCAAGTCGAATTGATGCCATCGGCCGGGCTTGAGGGTGAATTGCGTGATCACATCCACAGCCTCCTTCAGACCGGTGGGCGTGCTGCGCGACGGCGTGCGCGCGATCAGCTCAAGCGTGTGGGATGTGCCGCGCTTCATGCGCAGGCCCGCGACCGGGGGCAGCGGCGAGGTCTGCCACCACTGCATGGCGTAGAAAAAACCATTGGTGACAGCCGATCTGGCGGGAATCCGCAGATCAAAGCTGAGGCGGTAGCCACGGTTGAACGCATGGTGCCCCGAGCTGGCATAGCCGTAGTGGGTGGGGGCGTACTCCGAGCGGTCGATGCCGGTGCCCGATGCCGTCGTGCTGAACGCCAGAAACCGTCTGCCCTTCGGCCCAGCCGTTCTCGGCAGATTGGTGCCGCCTTCCTTGAGCAGAAACAGGGCAGCACCGGCGCCATGTTCGAGATAGTTTCCGCCGCTGCCGATCGCACCGGCATCCCGGCCATCGGTGATGACCCCTTCGCCGGTCACGGCATAGGGGCGAATGCCGCGGCGACCGTATCGATCAGGCAGCATCCAGGCCGGCAGGATCGCCTGGGGCGCGGGCGTTTCCCGTTCGGGCGCGATGGCCGCCGCCGATCCACTGGCCACGTTCAGGAGCGATCAGAGGAGGAGGGCTGGGCCATGGCCGACCACAACCAGGCCGCCAGCGAACACACGGCGGCACCAAAGGCCAGGAAGGCGATCAGCAGGTCGGTGCGTTCCATGGGGAGGCCGGCGGTGGGGACATCTGCTGCTGAATCGCCCAGTTGGTGGCGGCCTTCTGGGTGTGCCAGGCCTGCAGCAGCTGCTTGGCCAGACTACGCAGCTGATCGGCATCAGCGTTGGCATCAATGGCGCGGCTAAAACGCTCAATCTCAAATTGCTGAGCGATGCTCAGCTCGATCGGGGCATGCATGGAACACCCATCAATGGTGGTCGCACCGTATTGAGTGCTCCTGTGAGCAGGCGTAGCAAAAACAACCACCGCGGAGAATTGTGGCGATTTGCTGTCCGAAAGCAGAGCAAAGATCAGAGGGACGAATAAGAGCGATCAGCCCATCTGATTGCATCAGAAACGCCTAGGCCAGTTCCTCGAGATCCTGTAGCAACAGCAGCATCGCGATTCCAAGCAACCCCAGGGCCGTGCCCGTGTTGGCCGGGCCAACGTTACCGATGGTGCGCGCAGCATCCAGATGCTGAGCCCAGGTGAAGCGCATGGTGCCGTTCCGGTCGTGCGTTTCTAGGGAACCCGGCCGGTGAACGCGGCACGCCCCCAGCCGATCCGGGGGTTCCTTTACAAAGGGTCACCGGTTCCGACCGGCGCCAGGATGCCGGGATGACGATGCGTCCTTACCTCGAACTGGAGGCGGTGGAGGCCTGGCTGGGCCCGCGGCCGGTGTTCGGCAACCTCAACCTGTGCCTGCATCTGGGCGAGCACGCTGTGATCCTGGGCCCGAACGGGGCGGGCAAGAGCGCCCTGATCAAGCTGCTCAGCCGCGAGCTCTATCCGGTGGTGAAACCGGGCTCCGCCCTGCGGCTGTTCGGCAGCACCCGCGTGAACCTCTGGGAGCTGCGCTCTCGCATCGGTCTGGTGTCGAGCGATCTGCAGCGGCGCACCGCGGCGGTGGTGCCGGCGGCCGAGGTGGTGCTCTCCGGCTGGTTCGGCTCGATGGGCATCGGCCGCAGCCAGCAGCCGAACGCGGCCCAGCGGCGGCGGGTGGCAGATCTGATGGCGGAGCTGGGCCTGGCCGAGCTGGCGGAGCGGCCCTACGGCCAGCTTTCCGATGGCCAGCAGCGCCGGCTGCTGCTGGCCCGGGCCCTGGTGCACGCCCCCGAGGTGCTGGTGCTGGATGAGCCCACCAACGGCCTCGACCTGCGGGCCCGCCACCAGCTGCTGACGGCGCTGCGCCGCCTCGCCGGCAGCGGCACCACCCTCTTGATGGTGACCCACCAGCTCAGTGCGGTGATCCCGGAGATCGAGCGGGTGCTCCTGCTCAAGCAGGGGCAGCTGGTGGGCGATGGGCCGCCGGACCGCCTGCTGACGGATGCGCCCCTCAGCGCCCTCTTCGACACCCCGCTGCGGGTGGTGGAAGCAGAGGGCTGGCGCCAGGTGCTGCCGGGCTGAGCGAGGATGGGTGTCACCGCACCGCACCGATGCAGGCCAGCTGGAATGGCTCCGTGATCGCCCGCAGCGACGACATCGTCACCGTGGAAGGCAACGCCTACTTTCCGCCGGAGGCCCTGGTGGAGGGCTGCTTCCAGCCTTCCAGCCACCGCAGCGTCTGCGGCTGGAAGGGGGAAGCCCACTACTACGACGTGGTGGTGAACGGCCAGGTGAATGCCAACGCCGCCTGGTTCTATCCCGATCCCAGCCCAGCTGCTGCCGAGATCAGGGGCCGGGTGGCGTTCTGGAAGGGGGTGCAGGTGAATCAGGGCTGAGCGCCGGGCCGACCGGCCGGCATGGCCTGCAGCAGCTCATGGGCGAGCAGCAGCTCCATGCCGGCCTTGAACAGGGCCAGGGAAGCGACAACCGCCAGCATCTTCACCACGACCCGACCAGCAAGAGCCCCAGCAATCTGCCCGGCCTGTCCCGGTGGAACTGTGGCGACCGCTGCTGAGATCAGCAATCCCTGGCAATCGCCAGCAGGCCGTCAGCGGCGATCGGGATCGAGGTCGCTGGGGCGACTCAGCACAAACAGCACGGCCCCTGTGAGCAGGGCGCCGACCACCACCATCGCCGTGATCGCCGCCGTGTAATCGACCTGCATGGCGCCATGACGAAGAACAGAAACCTTAAGCCAGGCGATCGGCCTCAGGCGGCAGCGCAGAGTTCCTCGCTCACCTGCCAGAGCCGCTGCCGCTGGGCCCGGTCCAGGGCAGCAGGCGCGACGCGCACGGCCGTGGGCCAGCCGCGCATCCCGCCCAGCTGATCCGGGCCGTAATGGCCGCCCGGCTCCGCCTCGGGCGCCGTGGCGGCGTAAAGCTGGGGCAGGGCCCCCATCGCTGCGCTCTGAAACAGCGGACCCATCAGCCGATAGGCGAGTGCCTCCAGGCGCGAACCGCTCGCTGCCACCGACGCGGGCTGGAGGTTGGTGCGAGCCACGCCGGGATGGGCCGCCAGGGAGCGCACGCCGGTGGAGGCGGCATCCGCGCGGGCCTGCAGCTCCAGGGCGAACATCACATTGGCCAGCTTGCTCTGGCCGTAGGCCTGCCAGCGGTCGTAGCGCCGCTCCGCCTGCAGATCGTCGAAAGCGATCCGGCCGAAGTACTGGGCGCCGGAGGTCACACTCACCACCCGGGCGTCAGGGCGACCGGCCATCAGGGGCAGCAGGGCCTGGGTGAGGGCGAAGTGACCCAGGTGGTTGATGCCGAACTGACTCTCGAAGCCGTCGCGGGTGAGGGTGCGCGGCAGGCCCATCACGCCGGCATTGTTGATCAGCAGATCGAGGCGGCCGTGGCGATCCGCCACGGTGGCGGCGGCCCTGCGCACCGAGGCCAGATCGGCCAGGTCGAGGGGGAGCAGCTCCACCACGCCGGCTGCCGCGGCCAGCAGGGTCTGGCGGGCCTGCTCCCCTTTCTGCTGGCAGCGGCAGCCGAGGATCACCGTGGCGCCGCGGTCGAGCAGGGCCCTGGCCGTTTCCAGACCGAGACCGCTGCTGGCGCCGGTCACCAGCGCCAGCCGGCCGCTCTGATCAGGGATGGCGGCGGTGGTCCAGGGCACGGGGCAGCAGAAGCAGGAGCCGAGACGCTAGGCAGAACCCGGGCCGGATCAGGCGAGATCGCGGCCGAGGAGCAGGTCGCGGGCGCCGTTCACCAACTGCATCGTGTCGTGGGCACCGCCGCGGTCGGGATGGTGCTCGGCGGCGCAGCGTTTCCAGGCCTGATTCACCTGGGCGGGCGTGAGCCGGCCGGAGCGGGGCAGGTGCAGACGCTGGCGGGCAATGATCGCCTCGAGATCAGGATGCTTGCCGAGGGGGCCCCAGTCGGCTTTGCTCAGCGCGTTGCCGCGCTTCTGGCCCCCCTTGCGTTTGCCGGCTCTGGCGGCCTGCCCGCCGCCGAACCCCCGGCTGGCGGCCGGCGCTTCACTGGCGGCGCGATCCGAGCGCTCCTCGCGGGGCGTGATCGACAGCAGGGCCGGTTGGCGGGCGGCCGGTTCACGGACGGTGGTTTCGGGCATGGGGCCTCTCCCTCACCCACCAGCTTGCTGCAGCGGCGCCGGCGGCGCGGTGAGCCTCAGCACCACGCCGTGAACGTGATCGGCTCGTACTTGGCGATCGACAGGCTCCAGCCCCGGTTCGCCAGGGCCCGCAACCCCTGCAGCAGGGCGTCGGTGTCGCCGCCGGCCGTCCAGGCCGCCTTGAGCAGCGGCAGCCGCTCAGCCATCTCCTCCAGGGGCAGCTCCAGCAGCAACAGGCTGTCCGGCCCGGCGGCGCGGCTGAGCTGGCCCTCATCGCTGCGCTGCCAGATCCGCAGCAGCAGGGCCAGCGCCAGGGCCTGCCCGGCCGCCCCCGGGTCACTGTCGGAGGGAGCGGTGGCGGCGGCGCCGCCGGGCTGCGATTTGCCGATCAAGGGCAGCGTGCGCCGGCCCTGCTGATCCACCAGGGCCAGGGCAACGAGATAAGGAGCATCAGCCATCGGAACGGTTCACCGGCCGCATCACCCTGGCAGGCCGATGATCACGCGATTGGGTTCCTGCAGATGGGGTTCCCGCAGATGGAGTTCCTGCAGATGGAGTTCCTGCAGATGGGGTTCGCTCTGATGAGCTTCGCTCTGATGGGCTTCGGGTTGATCAGGGCTGGGTTGATCGGGGCTGGGTTGATGGGGGTCGCGAGGATCGAACTCGCCTAAGGCGGATTATGAGTCCGCTGCATTCACCAGATTGCTAGACCCCCGGCCAGGTCACCACAGCCCCCGCACGGTCGTGGTGGGCAGGGGGATGGAACCACCTCCAGCACCGCTGAAACCCCGGGAGGAATCCGTGCTGAACCGTCCACTCCCGCCGGAGCCGGATGAAGCGCCATCCTGCCAGCCGCCGCCGATGCTGGTGGGGAAACCGTTGGGCACATCAGCGGTGCGGCGGGGCACCGGATCACCCTGCTGGTCCAGCAGGAAGCGGGTGGTGTTCTGAATCGCCGTGCTGTCCCAGATGATTGCCTGGTCGGTGAAGCCCAAACCCATCACCCGGTTGCCGTCGGCACCGCCCATGGCGATCCCGAACAGCTCGGCGATCTGGTTGGGCACGCTCACGGCCCGGGCGAAGGGGGCGGTGTAGCTGAAGTAGCGGCGCTCCACCAACTCCGGCACGGTCTGCACCGTGTCGCAACGGGTCACCTCCACCGGACCGCTCGGAGCGGCACCGACGACACCCGGCAGCGGCGCCTCCAGGGTGGTGGTGCACACCACCGGGCCAGCCTGGGCAGGGGCGGCGGCCGAGGCCAGGGCAGCGGTGAGCGCACCCGCCAGGAGACTCGCGAAGACGCTCAGCGGGCGGAAGGAAGCTGTCATCGGCGCCGGCCGCTACGGACAGCACGCAAACTAGGCAATCCAACGCGCCAGCACCAGTGGTTCATCCGGTTCCCGGGGCGAACAACCCCCCTCCACCACCAGCGGCCACTGCCGACGGGCGGGCGCTCCTGCTCGAGCGGCTGGCCAGCAGGGCCTACCGCCACGGCACGTTCACCCTGGCCTCGGGCCGCACCAGCGACCACTACGTGAACTGCAAACCCGTGAGCCTCAGCGGTGAGGGGCTGGCCCTGCTGGGGGAGCAGCTGCTGGCTCTGGTGGAGCCGGCGGCAGTGGCGGTGGCCGGGCTCACCCTGGGCGCCGACCCACTGGTGAGCGCCGTGGCGATGCGGGCCGCCCTCGATGGCCGCAGCCTCGATGCCCTGATCGTGCGCAAGGAGGCCAAAGGGCACGGCACCGGCGCCTGGCTGGAGGGTCCGCTGCCGCCGGCGGGCAGCACGGTGACGGTGCTGGAGGACGTGGTCACCACGGGCGGCTCCTCGCTCAAAGCCGTGCAGCAGCTGCGTGAGGCCGGCTACGTGGTGAACCGGGTGGTGACGATCGTCGACCGGCAGGAGGGCGGCCTGGCGGCGATGACCGCCGCCGGACTGGAACTGCGCAGCCTGTTTCTGCTGGAGGAGGTGGCCGCCGACGCGGCCGCCGGCGCGGGGCGATGAGCGCCGGGGCAGGCCACAGCAGCGTGTGGGACTGGCATCCGGAGGATGCCGCCTTCGCCCGCCAGCCCGCCTGGCTGATCCGCCTCGACGGCGACGACAGCCGGCGGGTTCTGCACGGCCAGACGAGCGCCGCCATCGAAGCGGCCCGGCCCGGCGACTGGATCCCCACCTGCTGCATCGGAGCCACGGGCCGGATCACCGCCCTCGCCGAGGTGCTGGTCGATGCAGAGGGCGCCTGGCTGGTGGTGAGCGCCGGCGAAGGTGCGGCGGTGCACCGGGCGCTGGATCGGGTGCTGTTCCCCGCCGACCGGGTGCGGCTGGGCCCACCACAGCCGGCCTGGTGGCTGCTGCCCGTGGCCGGCCCCGGCGAAACCCTCACGGCCGCGGCGGGTGGAGGCTGGGCTCCCCTGCCGGCAGGTGGAGGCTGGCAGCTGGGCGAGGGTCCTCTGGGGCACGCGCTGGTGCTGCAGCACGACGCCGCCACGCTGCCGGAGGCCTGGGCCGCACGCCGGCCGCTCGAACCGGCTGCCCAGGAGCGCTGGCGGCTGCAGCAGGGGCTGCCGGTCGCACCGGCCGAGCTCAACGACGACCACAATCCCTTTGAACTGGGCCTGGCAGCGCGGGTGAGCCTCAGCAAGGGCTGCTACGTGGGCCAGGAAACCCTGGCGAAACTGGCCACCTACGACGGTGTGAAGCAGCAGCTGCGCCGCTGGCACTGGACCGCCGCCACCGCCGAGCGGCCGCCCCAGCCCGCTGAGCCCCTCCACGGCGAACCGGGGCAGCGGCTCGGGCGGATCACCTCCGCGCTCGCGCTGGCCAACGGTGACCGCATCGGCCTGGCGATGGTGCGGCGCCAGGGGCTGGCGCGGAGCGTGCTGGCGGTGGGCGAAGCGCCGGGTGCGGCCCAGGTGCGGCTGTCCCTGCCGGAGCGATTCGTGGCGCCACCGGTGCGGCCCGCTCAGGGGGTCTGATCGAGCAGCCAGCGCACCACCGCCCAGGTGGCCAGGTTGTCATCGCGGTTGTACTGGAAGATCCGGCGGAGCCTGGCGGCACCGCCATCGCGGCGCCACTGGCGCCACCAGAGCAGGCAACGGGCACCATCCACCCCGGCCTGACTCCAGCGGAAGCCCTGCCAACCCGCCACCGCCTTGAGGCCGTAGCTGTTCACCGGCAGCCGCCAGTGGCCGCGCAGCCGGGCATGCACGTCCACCAGGCGGGTGCGCAGCCCGGCGAGCTCCGCCTCCCGCGCCCCCTGGCGCTCGGCCAGGCGCAGCAGGGCGATCCGCTCGGTTTCGCCGTAGTGGAGCACGGGCCAGGCGGGGTAGCGGGCGAGATAGCGCCGCAGGCGCTGCCAGAGCCGGGCTTCGCCGTGCTCCTGCAAGGCCAGCAGCGGCTGGTAGCGCCAGGCCGGATCGGGCCGCACCGGCCAGTCGGTCGCGGTTCGGGGCACCACCACGAAGCCATGCAGGAAGTCGTCGCGGGCATCGGGATCCGACTCGATGTCGTAGAGCAGCACCCCCGCAGCCGTGGCCAGCTCCGGCAGGGGCCCCGCCGCTCCGGGATCGGTACCAGCGGCAGGAGCCGACCGCAGGCGCTCGGGGGCACCGCTGGCCTGCACCCGCGCCTGGGCCACCAGGGTGGCGGCGATCTCGCGGTGCTGCTCCCCATGCACCGCCAACGCCTCCGCCAGCTGCTCCGGATCGCTGCGGGCCAGCTGGGGCAGGCTGGTGATGCCCTGCTCCAGCAGCAGTTCGCGGCGCTTGCCGCCGATGCCGCTCACCTCGCTGAGATGACCCTGGCGGGCAGCGTCCTGATCGCACAATCCCCGCCAGCCGCACAACACGCACTTCTTGCGGTCGGCCACCAGGGGCGGCGGCTCGCGGCGACCGAGCTCGGCCGCGAGCCGGGGCAGCACCTCATCGAGCTGGGCCTGCAGGCCCCCGGACAGGGTGAGACGCTCCCGCTGCAGCCCCCGCCCCGCCCCGGCCACCACCAGGGCCTGGGGCACCGGTGCCCCCTGCCGCTCCGCCAGCAGCCGCCCCCAGAGGGCCAGCACCAGACGATGCTCGCGGGTGAGGTTGCGGCCCTGGCGACCCAGCACCGGCCGGTAGGCATGCTCACCCCACACACTCGGCCCACTCACCCGCTCCAGCAGAGCCGGGTGGGCCTGGAGCTCAATGCCGCCAGGACCGGGCGAGCGCAGCCGCAGTCCCACCACACCGGGCGCGCCGGCGGCGCAGGCCGCCACACCATGGCCGGGACGCTGGGGCAGCAGGCTCTGGAAACTGGCCAGCTGGTCGCTCAGGGCCAGGGCCCGGTGGGCGGTCCAGAGGCGCTCGCCGGGATCGCCATGCCGATCCAGCCAGGCCCGGCGCCGGCAGCGCAGCCAGCTGCGCAGCAGCCGGTCGGTGATCACCTTCTGAACCATGGGATCAGCCTGAACCATGGGATCAGCCCGCAACGCAGCCTGGATGGGCCGGCCGCCCCGCCGGAGCAGAATCAGCCTGTTCCAGCCTGATGCACCGATGGCCTCTGCCCCCCTGCCCCTGGAGGCGGCCCCAATCGCCTTCGGCACCGACGGCTGGCGCGGCCTGCTGGGCGTGGACATCACCGTGGAGCGTCTGCTGCCGGTGGCCGCCGCCGCCGCCGCGGAACTGGCCTACGCCGCCCCGCCGGGCCTGAGCAGCCGCGAAGTGGTGATCGGCTACGACCGCCGCTTCCTGGCGCCGGAACTGGCCGCGGCGATCTGCAGCGCCGTGCGCGGCGTGGATCTCGAGCCCCTGCTCTCCGACTCCCCCACCCCCACACCCGCCTCCAGCTGGGCGGTGGTGCAGCGGGGCGCCCTCGGGGCCCTGGTGATCACCGCCAGCCACAACCCGCCGGAATGGCTGGGCCTGAAGATCAAGGGCCCCTTCGGCGGCTCGGTGGAGGGGGACTTCACCGCCCGGGTGGAAACGCGCCTGGCCGCCGGCGGCATCAGCGTGCCGATCCCGCCACCGCCGGCGGGAGAGCACCGTTTTGACGCCCTCGGCGCCTACCTGGCCGGCCTGCGGGCCAGGGTGGACACGGCCTCCCTGGCTGAGGGCCTGCAACGTCTGGGCCTGCGGGTGATCGTCGACCCGATGCACGGCTCAGCCGCCGGCGTGCTGCCGGCCCTGTTGGGGGAGCAAGCCAGCGCCAACGGCGTGATCCAGGAAATCCGCGCCAACCGTGATCCGCTCTTTGGCGGCAACCCCCCAGAACCGCTGGCCCCCTATCTGGGCGAGCTGATCGCCGCGGTGCAGGCGAGCACCGCCGCCGGGCGGCCGGCGATGGGCATCGTGTTCGACGGCGACGGT
Source organism: Cyanobium sp. NIES-981 (assembly GCA_945901765.1). Taxonomy (GTDB): domain Bacteria; phylum Cyanobacteriota; class Cyanobacteriia; order PCC-6307; family Cyanobiaceae; genus NIES-981. The sequence continues at coordinate 9,856 of CAMDLO010000009.1, forward strand.
GACCGCATCGCCGCCATCGACGAGCGCGGCCGCTTCTGCAGCACCCAGCTGCTGATGCCCCTGTTCATTGACCACCTGGCCCGGGCCCGCCAGCTCCCGGGCACCGTGGTGAAAACGGTGAGCGGCTCCGACCTGATGCAGCTGGTGGCTGAGGGTCTGGGCCGCACCGTGCTGGAGAAACCGGTGGGCTTCAAGTACATCGCCGCCGAGATGCTGGCCGGCGAGGTGCTGGTGGGCGGCGAGGAATCGGGCGGGGTGGGCTTCGGCATGCACCTGCCCGAGCGCGATGCCCCCTTTGCCGCCCTGCTGCTGATCGAGGCGCTGGTGGAGGGGGGCGTGCCCCTGGGGCAGCGGCTCGATGCCCTGCAGCAGGCCCACGGCGGCGCCGCCCACTACGACCGGCTCGACCTGCGCCTGCCGGACATGGCCGCCCGCCGCAACCTGGAGGCCCGCCTGGCCCAGGCCCCACCTGCGGAGGTGGCCGGCAGCCCCGTGCAGGAGGTGATCACCGCCGACGGCGTGAAGCTGCGGCTGGGCCCCAGCCACTGGCTGATGCTGCGCTTCTCCGGCACCGAACCGCTGCTGCGCCTCTACTGCGAGGCCCCCACGGCCGAGCGGGTGGCCGAGGTGCTGACCTGGGCCCGCGGCTATGCCCTGAAGGACTGATCGCCATGACACCAAGCCCCCCTGCCGGCGGCCCGCCGGTGCTGGTGATCGCCAGCGGCAACGCCGGCAAGATCCGCGAGTTCCAGGCGTTGCTGGCGGACCTGCCGGTGCGTGTCCAGCCCCAGCCCGAGGGCCTGGAGGTGGAGGAGACAGGCGAGACCTTTGCCGAAAATGCCCGGTTGAAGGCCGCCGCCGTGGCCCGCGCCACCGGCTGCTGGGCCCTGGCCGATGATTCCGGCCTGAGCGTGAGCGCCCTGGCAGGTGCCCCCGGCGTGCACTCGGCCCGCTACGCGGACAGCGACGGGGCCCGCATCGCCCGCCTGCTGCGCGAGCTGGCAGGCGCTGACGACCGCTCGGCCCGCTTCACCGCCGCCCTGGCCGTGGCCGACCCCGAGGGCACCATCCAGCTGGTCGTGGAAGGGATCTGTGAGGGGCTGATCCTGGAGGAATGCCGCGGCTCGGGCGGCTTCGGCTACGACCCGGTGTTCCTGGTGCCCGCGGCCGGCCTCACCTACGCCGAGCTGAGCAAGGAGCTCAAGGGACGCATCGGCCACCGGGGCCGGGCCTTCGCCCAACTGGCCCCGCAGCTGCAGGCACTGCTGGGTGTGGCATCAGCACCGCAGCGCGATCAACCCGCCTGATGGGTTGCTGATGGTTGCGCATCGCTCGGCCCCGCCGGCACCCAGCTGCCGTGCAGCCCATAGGGAATCGCCAGGGGCAGCTCCACCACCGCCAGCTCCGCCAGCGAAGCCGCATCGAGGATCACCAGATCGCTGGCGCAGCGGGCGCCATTCCACACCAGGCAGAGCACCCAGCCGTCGTCTTCGGCGGGTTCCGGGCCACCGGCCGGAGTGGGGCGGGGCACCATCACCGGCTCGCTCACGAATCCCCGCGGTGCGGCGCTCCACACCGTGCGTTCGCCGCTGATCAGATCGAGCTTCTTGATCGCTTGCAGCGGATCGTTGCCGGTTTCGCGCTCCGCCACTGCCATCCAGCCGTAGCGGCTGAACAGCCCCTCCCGGCGCGGGTTCACCATGGCGAACTCACAGCAACGCTCGCTCAGCCGCTCGGTGCGCAGCGTGCCGCTGGTCAGATCGATTGTGCAGCGTTCCAGCAGACCCTCGGGGATCAGGTCGAAGTCGATCGTGCGGAAGTCGGTGTCCGGACCGATCGAGGGGAAATCGGCGTAGAAGATGCTCTCCACCACCAGGGCCGGACCCTCCACCCGGCCGCCGAAGCCATCGGGGCCGGCCTCTGTGATCTCCCAGGCGTTGAGGTGGTGGAACACGAAGCCCTCGGGCGCCGGCACGATCCGCGGCGGCTGACCCGCGTAGGCGCCGCCATCGCGGGGAATCAGCCAGAACTGGGCCTGCCCGCCCGGCTTGGAGGCCAGGCACTGGGCCGCACCCTTCTGGCCCAGCACAAAGGGCAGCGGGTTGAAGGCGATCGCGTTCTGCAGGAACACCGCCCAGTTGGGGGTGATGGCGAAGTCGTGCAGGAAGGCAAAGCCGCCGAAGCGATCGGAACGCTCGCTCAGCAGCTGGCCGGCCTTCACGCCGCTGGCCGGGTCGTCGGCCACCGCGAACTCCATCAGCCGGATCGTGCTGCGCGGACCGCTCTTCACACCGAACGTCACCATCCGCTCGGTGCCGTGGTGGCCGGGATCAAAGCGGGGATGGGCACTGAAGGCCTCGCCGGGTCTGAGCACCCCATCGAGCAGCGAGAGGCCCCTGGTGTCGAGCGTGTCGGGATCGAGGGCGTGCGGTGAACTGGCCTCCCACAGGGCCAGCAACTGATCACCCAGCTTCACCACGTGGGTGTTGGCGATGTTCTTGAGACGCACGTCGAAGGCATTGGCCAGCAGGCCACCGGGCTTCTGGCTGCCGAACACACCGCGGTAGAGCGGCTTGCCGGCCTGCTCCTCGGCCAGCCAGCCTTCGGTGCGCACGAAGCGGTTGGTGAGGCTCAGCCCACCCGCTTCAAAGCGCAGGGCAGTGATCATGCCGTCGCCATCAAAGGGGTGGTGCACCCAGTGGCCGCCGCGCTCCAGCCGGCCAGGTCCGTTGCGGTACAGGGTGCCCACCAGATCGGCCGGCAGGCTGCCGCGCACCGGCTGCAGGGGCACATCGCTGAGTTCCACGCCCACGTTGCGGAAGGCGCTGGCCCAGTCGTCGCGGGCGAACCGCTCGCTGGAAGCAGACGCCCCGGTGGGGTTGGCCCCCGGAGCGGAAGACTGGCTGGGCTGGGCGAGGGTCATGCCGGCGGGGCCGCAACGGCCGTTGCGAATTGTGTCGAAACTAGGTCGGCGTAGAGGCCGCCGCGGGCGAGCAGCTCCTCATGCCGCCCCGACTCCAGCACCCGGCCCGCTTCGATCACCACGATCCGGTCGGCATTCACCACGGTGGAGAGGCGGTGGGCGACCACCAGCGTGGTGCGGTTGGCCATCAGCCGATCGAGCGCCTCCTGCACCACCTGTTCGGAGGCGCTGTCCAGCGCCGAGGTGGCCTCATCGAGGAACAGGATCGGCGCGTTCTTGATCAGGGCCCGGGCGATCGCCAGCCGCTGGCGCTGGCCGCCGGAGAGGAGCGTGCCGTTCTCACCGATCAGGGTGTCGTACCCCTCGGGCAGCTCACGGATGAAGCCATGGGCGTTGGCGGCCCGGGCCGCCGCCTCGATCGCGGCGCGGCTGACGCGCCCCTCCGAGCCCTGGCCGTAGGCGATGTTGTTGGCGATCGTGTCGTTGAACAGAAAGGTGTTCTGATCCACCAGGGCGATCAGGCGCCGCAGCGAGGCCAGGGACAGGTCGCGCAGATCGATGCCGTCGATGCTGATCCGCCCGGCGGAAGGGTCGTAGAAGCGGCAGAACAGATCGATGATCGTGCTCTTGCCGCCGCCGCTGGGGCCGACCAGCGCCACCGTGCTGCCCCGCGGAATCACCAGGTCGAGCCCGCGGATCACCGGGTCGCCCGGGTCGTAGCCGAACTCCACCGCCTCGGCCCGCAGGCCCTGGTGCAGCGCCTGCAGCGACTGGGGCGCGGCGGCCTCCACCGGATCGGCAGGGGTGTCGAGAATGGCGAACAGCTCTTCCGCCGCCGCCACCCCCTGCTGCAGGGTGGCATTGGCCTTGCCCAGCCCCTTGAACGGGGCATAGCAGAGGTAGAGCGAGGTGAGGAAGGCGAAGAAGCTGCCGGTGGTGCGGCTGCCGCCCATCACCGCCTCCCCGCCGTACACCAGCACCGCACAGAACCCGACGGCGCCGAGCAGCTCCATCAGCGGCTGGTTGATCAGCTTGGCGCGGGTGGTGCGCAGGGCCTGATGGCGCACCGAGCGGTTCTCCCGCTGGAAGCGCTCCAGCTCATAGGCCTGCATCCCGAAGATCTTCACCACCCGCGCCCCCAGCAGCGATTCCTGCAGGTAGGCCGCCAGCTGGGCCAGCCGGGTCTGCCCCTGCCGGGAGTGGCGCCGCACCTTCTTGGCCGTGCGCAGCACGGGCCACACCCCCAGCGGAAACAGGAAGAAGGCGATCAGCGACAGCAGCCAGTCCTGGTAAAAAGCCACCACCACCAGTGCCGCCAGGGTGATGCCGTCCTTGAGCACGGTCGACACCCCATCGACGATGCCGGTCTTGGCCAGGGTCACATCGGTGAGCACCCGCGACACCAGCACCGTGGAGGGGTGTCGGTTGATGTAGCTCTGCGGCAGATCCAGCACCCGCTGCGCCAGTTCGCCCCGCAGGTCGGCCGTGATCGACTGCCCGACGGTTTCGGTGAGGTAGGAGCCGAGGAACTGACACAGGGCCCGCACGGCGATCACCAGCACGATCACCACCGGCGCCAGGTAGAGCCGCTGCCGGTCGCCCGCGGGCAGCACGTCATCGAACAGGTAGCGGATCAGCAGCGGCACCACGCCGGTGGAGGCGCCGTACCCCACGTTGAACAGCAGCGCCAGAACGAAGGTGGGCCAGACATAGCGCCGGCCGTAGGCGAGGAAGCGGCGGTAGTGATCGGTCGTCAAGGCCGGCGGGGGGTGGGCGTCGTCATCGGGCCGGAGCGCACCGGACCGAGCAGGGCAAGCAGCTCACCGGCGGCCCGCTCTGAGGCCCCAGGCTGGCCCATCCTGCTGCGCAGCCGGGCGATCGAGGCCTCGAACGCGGGGCGCTCGGCGTGCAGGCGCCGCACCTGGCGCACCAGGGCATCGGAGCGCACCTCACGCTGCACCAGTTCCGGAAACACGGTGCGGCCGAGAATCACGTTCGGCAGCCCCATCATGCGGCGGCCGATCACCAGCCGGGCCAGCAGATAGGTGAGCCGCGAAAAGCGGTAGACGATCACCGGCGGACAACCCAGCAGGGCCGCCTCGAGGGTGGCCGTGCCGGAGCTGGCCAGGGCCACATCGGCCGCCGCCAGCAGGTTGTAGGTGTCGCCCTCGATCACGGGCAGGGGCAGCTCAGCCACCCCAGCCGCCCGGCACAGGCAGGCCTGATCCACGGTGGGAGCCCGCAGCAGCACCACCTGCCAGCCTTCGGCCCTGAGCTGCCGGGCGGCGCGCAGCAGTTCCGGCAGCAGCAGCCGGATCTCACTGCGGCGGCTGCCGGGCATCAGCACCAGCAGGGGCTGGTCGGAGCTGAGGCCATGGACCCGGCGCGTCTCCGCCCGGCCGCGGCTCACCGCCAGCCCGTCCAGCAGCGGATGGCCCACATAGCGGGCGAAGGCCCGGCCGTGGGCGTTGAAGATCGGCTCCTCGAAGGGAAAGATCACCGCCAGACGGTCGATGATCCGTGCCATCCGCGCCGCCCGACCACCGCCCCAGGCCCACACCTGCGGGGCGATGTAGAAGAACACCGGGATGCCGCGGCGATGGGCCTCACCGGCCACCATCAGGTTGAAGCCGGGATAATCCACCAGCACCACGGCATCCGGACGCTGCTGGTCCATGCACCGCTTCAGCCAGCGCATCACCCGCCAGTGGCGGGGAATGCTGGCGGCGATTTCCACGAGGCCAGCCGCCGAGAGCGCCGCCACGTCGATGCGCACGTCCATGCCGGCGGCCCGCAGGCCCTGCCCGCCCACGCCGATCACCTCCAGATCCGGCCGCTGACGCCGCAGCGCCGCCACCAGGTGGCCGCCATGCAGATCGCCCGACGCCTCGCCGGCCACCAGCAGCACCCGGGCCCGCTCAGCCATGGGGCCTGGCCTCCCCGGCCCGGAGCCAGCCGCGCTCGGCCAGCCGTGCCAGCACCAGCTCCGCCAAGCGCGCCACCACCGCACCCTCCAGCTGCAGCGGAATCGCCTGCACCCTCGCCGCAGAACGGGAGTCGAGCAGGGGGGCGAGCCGCTGCCAGTCCTTCACCGTGGTGACAAGCGTGGCATTGCCCTTGGCCTGCGCCAGTGCCAACAGCCGCTCCAGATCCCCCAGAGCATAGGGATGGTGGTCGGCGAACTCCTCGCAGGCCACCAGCCGACAGCCCTCCTGCCGCAGGGCGGCAAAGAACTTGGCGGGCAGACCGATGCCGCAGAAGGCCAGCAGGGGCACGGTCCGCAGTGCCTCAGGCAGGGCCAGCCGAGCCGGCAGGGCCAGCCAGGCGCGATGCCGCGGCCAGGGCAGACCGGCAGGATCGGCGGCGCCATCACCACTGAGCACCAGCAGCTGGGCCCGGGCCAGGGCCGTTGCGGGCTCCCGCAGCGGCCCGGCCGGGAAGGTGAGACCGTTGCCGAGCCGCTGGCGGGCATCCAGCACCGTCAGATCGCAGTCGCGGGCCAGGCGCCAGTGCTGCAGACCGTCATCCAGGAGCAGCAGGTCCGCGCCGGCCGCCAGGGCGCAGCGGCCCGAGGCCACCCGATCGGAGCCCACCCATACCGCCACCCCCTCTCCGGCCAGGGCGGCGGCGATCTCCAGGGCCTCATCCCCCACCGCCGCCACCCCGTGTGCTGGCCGCACCTGCAGCGGTTGCCGCCGGCCGCTGCCGTAACCGCGGCTGATCACCGCCGGCCGCCAGCCCCGCCCGACCAGCTCCCGCGCCAAGGCAATCACCAGCGGCGTCTTGCCGGTGCCGCCGAGGGTGATGTTGCCGATCGACACCACCGGCAGCGGCAGCCGCTCCGGCCGGGTGCTGGCGCGATGCCAGGCCACCGCCCGGCCGTACAGCCAGCCGGCAGGCTGGAGCAGTCGGGCCCGCAGGCCCGGCCTGGGGCGATACCAGAAGCGGGGGGTCCGCAAGCGGGTCACCGCAACCGCTCCAGCACCAGCGTGGCAATCGCCCCTGACGGACCCTCCAGCGGCGGCGGCGGCTCCAGCTGGGGCGGCCGGGCCAGCAGTTGCAGGGCCCGCTCCCAGGCCGCAGCGGTGTCCGCACAGGGCCAGAGCCAGCCCACCTGCTCGAGCCGCTCGCACAGACCGGCGAAGTTGGCCATGTCCGGTCCGCAGACCACAGGCCGACCACCGCGCACCGGCTCGAGCGGATTGTGGCCACCGATTGTCCGACCCGCGGGCCGGAAGCTGCCGCCGATCACCACCACGTCGGCCACGGCGATCCAGCTGCCCATCAGCCCGAGCCGGTCGACCACCACGACCTCAGGCGCCGCATCCGCCGCCGCCTCGGCGAGGGCCGCCAGCGGCAGCGCCGCCAGTCCCTGCGCCCGCGCCGCCGCCAGCACCTCCGGCACCCGTTCCGGATGGCGCGGCGCCAGCAGCAGGGCCGCCGGCCGGGGCGCCAGGCGGCGCCGCAGCGCCGGCCAGGCGGCGAGCAGGGCCTGCTCCTCCCCGCCATGGCTGCTGGCCAGCAGCAGCACCCGCCGCTCCGGCCAGGCGCCCCGCAACCGTGCCACCCAGTCTTCAGCACGCGGCAGCGGCGCCGCGTCCCACTTGGTGGAGCCGATCGCCCGGGCGGCGGGCGCCCCCAGCTGCCGCAACCGCTCCCCATCCACAGCCGACTGGGGGAAGCAAGCGCTGGCCTGGCCGTACAACCAGCGGCCGAACCAGGGCAGGCGGCGATGCCGGCGATGGGAGCGGGCACTCATCCGGGCATTGATCAGCACCGGTCCGGCCATGGCCCGGATCAGCTCCGGCCAGAGCTCCGCCTCTGCCAGCAGGGCGAGGTCGGGTTGCCAGTGCCGGCGAAACAGGCTGAAGGCGAACCAGTGGTCAATCGGCACCAGCTGGTGGATCACGCCCGGCGGCAGCAGCCGCGGCGCCAGCTCGGCGGCAGTGCGGGTCACGCTGGTGACCAGCAGGGTCGGCGGAGCAGCGGCCTGCTGCAACCGCAGCAGCAGCGGCACCAGGCTGCTGAGCTCGCCGACGCTGGCCGCGTGCAGCCACACCAACGGACCGGCGGGACGGCGGCGGCTGGCCCAGCCCAGCCGTTCCGGCAGGCGGCGCGGATCCTCCTTGCCCCGCCAGGCCCTGGCGAGCAGGACCAACAGCAGCAGCGGCGTCAGCAGGCTGACCAGCAGCCGGTACAGCAGCAACAGCGGCTCCAGCCGCAGCCGTGCCATCGCCTCAGGGACCGCCCGGGGCGGTGAGCTGACGGCCGGCCCAGGCGCTGCTGGCGTCCAGCGCCCGGCCGAGGGCCTCGCCGCTCCGTTCCAGCGAGCACGCACCCGTGGTCGAGGCAGCGGGATCTGCGGCGGGCACCCGCAGCGGCGCCCCGAGGGTGAGCACCACCCGGCCGAACGGCAGGGGCAGCACCGAGCGGTCCCAGGAGCGCAGCCGCCGCCGCCGGGTGAGGGCCAGCCCCATCGGCACCACCGCACAGCCGGAGCGTTGGGCCAGATGCACCACCCCCGGTTTCACCTGCCGGGCCGGCCCCTTCGGACCATCGGGGGTGATGCAGACATGCCTCCCGGCAGCCAGCAGCTGCAGCAGCTGCAGAAAGGCGCGGGCGCCGCCCCGGGTGGAGGAACCCGCCACCAGCTCCACCCCCCGCATGCGGGCCGCCACCCCCACGATCTGGGCATCGCGATGGGCGCTGAGCAGCACCGCCACCGGCTGACGGGTGTGCAGACGCAGCATCGGCATGAAAAAAACGTGGCAGTGCCAGAGCGCGAAAATCACCGGCTGCCGCTGCGCCAACAGAGCCTCGGTGGCCGGATCCACGCGCACCCGGATGCGGCAGGTGACCAGCACCAGTTGTCCGTAGGCATTCAGCAGTGCGCCGGCAGACCAGGCCAGCCAGCTGCGGTTGAGCAGGGTGCGCTTCTTCACCGCTGGCTGTAGCGGAGCGGCACCTCAGCGGCTGCAGGCACAGCGGCTGCAGGCACAGCGGCTGCGAGCACAGCGGCTGCGGGGAGCCCGTTGCGCTCCGGATCGGCAGGCACGGATCGGGCAGATACGAAAGCCATCAAAAAAACCGGATGGAGCCCTGGCCTCATCCGGTTCATCCTCGCAGCAGCAGTGCAGCGATCAGGCGGAACCGACGCCGGTGTAGGAGCCGTAGAAGAACAGGCCCACCACGAAGATCACTGCCATGCCACCGGCCGTGGCCACAAGCCACAGGGGCAGGACGCCTTCGGTCCAACGGGAGCGCCAGGCCACAGCCGGGCGACCATCAGGCAGACGGTCGGGAATGCGGCCGTCGGGCAGAGAGGATTTCTTGCCGCTCATCGAAAGCTCCGGTTCAGTTGAAGAAGTAGCTGGTGAACAGCACTCCGGTCACAAACACCAGCAACAGGCCCAGATAGAGGCTGGTGCGGTTGAGCTCGACCGGCAGGTTGTTGGGATTGGGATTCCGTTGCAGACCCATGGCACTCAGCGACGAATGAACTGCATGGCGGCCAGGGCTCCCAGGAAGAACACCGTGGGAATGCCAAGGGCGTGAACCGAAAGCCAGCGCACCGTGAAGATCGGGTAGTTGCGCGGCGTGGTGGAGACAGGGGACTGGGTCATGGCTTATTGCAGGCGCTGGTCGAGCTGGGTCTTGCCCTCATACCGCTGGCTCACAACGGGAGCCTTGGACTCCTGGGCCTGGAAGTAGGCGTCAGGACGGGGCGTGCCAAAGGCGTCGTAGGCCAGGCCGGTGGACACGAACAGGAAACCAGCAAGGAAAATCGCCGGCAGGGTGACCGCATGGATGACCCAGTAGCGAATGCTGGTGATGATTTCGAAGAACGGGCGTTCTCCGGTGGAGCCGGCAGCCATGGCAACGAGCATTCAGCCCGGAGATCCTAGAAGGCGGTGACCGTGTGGTGTCCCCTGGCCGGGGCTTGGTTACAGAAGTTGGCGGGCCGGCCAGGGGCTCCGGGCCTCAGCCGACCCAGCGCAGCAGCGAACCGCGCTCGCCGAGCACGAACCCCTTGCCATCGGCAGTGAAGACGATGCGGGTGAAGTTGGAGGGCTGCTCAGCCCCCACCGGATCGCGCCGCCAGGTGAGACCGCCGTCGTCGCTGGCGAGGAGAGTGCCGCTGCCGCCGCCGGTCCAGATCGTTCCGCGCGGATCCCAAGCCATGTCGAGGTAGCCGTAGCCATTGGTGATCGGGATGATCGGCTTGCCCCACTGCTCCGGATCGGCCGGATCCGCGCCGAAGCGCAGCTGTGCCCCGCGGGCCAGCATCCACAGGCCGCCATCGGGCTGAAAACCCATCGACTGCAGGCGCTGGCTGCTGACCCGCTGGTGCACCTGCCAGCGGGGCTGGCCGGGATCCCAGGTGGAGAAGAAGTTGCCCAGGCCGCTGACGCTCACATAGCGGCCGTCGCTGGAGCGACGCACTTCCCGAACCGCACCGGCCGCGTCCTCCACGCTGGCCTGCCAGCTGTTGCCGCCATCGGCCGTTGTGTAGATCGCCCCCACGTTGGTGGCCAGCTCCGCCTTGCCGCGGCCCTGGGCCGTGATCAGGTATGGCTCGCCGGGCAGTTTGGTGTCGAGGAACAGGCGGGTCCAGTTGCGGCCGGCATCGGTGGTGCGCAGCAGCAGGCCCGGCTGGCCGGCGATCCAGCCCTCCTGGCCGTCGAAGTCGATGCTGATCAGGCGGAAGTTCTCCTCCTCAGGCAGATCGAGGGCCCGCTCCTCCCAGCTGGCGCCGCCATCGGCGGTCTCCAGGATCAGCCGGTTGCTGCCGACAAGGAACCCATGGCTGGCATCGGAGAAGGCCACCGCCAGCGGGTTGCTGCGGGTGTCAAGCGGCACGGCCTGCCAGGGACTGGCCTCAGCCTGCGGCAGGCCGGTGGTGACGCAGCCGCCCAGCCCGAAGCCGAGGGCCACCACCAGCACCAGGCTGAGCAGCGGGGAGAACAGTCGCCGCAGACGGGCGGCGGGGAGCGGAGCGGACATCGTCAGCGCAGGGAGTAGAGAGACAGGAAGAAGGCGATGGCAAGGGCGAATCCGCCGAAGATCAGCACATTCTTCTGACCGGGGGTGAGGCGGTTCACGCCGAAGCCGAAATTGAGGTTCTCCTCGAAACCGCTCGGTTTGTCGCGGGGGCCGATGTCCATGAAGGCCGGCATGCGGCTGCGGCACACCGGACAGCGAAAGCCAACGGGATCCAGCGCCAGGAAGGGGGTACCGGCCTCGATACCGAACTTTTTCACCCCCTCGGCCGGGTCGTAGACGAAGCCGCAGCTGCGGCACTCGAATCGGTGGGTCGCCGGATCCACCTCCACGGCTTCGGCAGTGGAGATGGCGGGAGCGGAATCTGGAGCGTGATCCGGGCCGGACTGGTCCGGTGGGTCCACCTGAGGGGCGTCGCTGCCCATGCCGGCACCGCAGAGAGCCCCCGAACTGTATCCAGCACGGGCGACCCGCCGCCCGCCGGCGGATGCCAGACTGCAGCCCAGGTTGGTCTGGCCCATGTTCGTGCTATCCGGCTACGACGCCTTCCTCGGCTTTCTGCTGATCGCAGCGGCCGTGCCGGTGCTGGCGCTGGTGGCCAACAAACTGCTCTCCCCGAAGAGCCGGCGCGGCGAACGGGAACTCACCTACGAATCAGGCATGGAGCCGATCGGCGGTGCCTGGATTCAATTCAACATCCGCTACTACATGTTCGCCCTGGTCTTCGTCATCTTCGACGTGGAGACCGTGTTCCTCTACCCCTGGGCCGTGGCCTTTCACCGGCTGGGCCTGCTGGCCTTCATCGAGGCGCTGGTGTTCATCGCCATCCTGGTGGTCGCCCTGGCCTATGCCTGGCGCAAAGGCGCCCTCGAATGGAGCTGAGGTGTACTGCCTGCCCAGCCACCCCAGCGATGCCCCATCCCCCCTTACGCACCCCTTCTCCGGTCTGACCGCGCCGCAGCCATGACGTCCACCACCCCGTCCATCGACGCGCTCCGGGACCTGCGGGCCGCCAGCTGCAGCCCGGTGGGAGCCCCCCAGGTGACCTCGGATCTCTCGGAGAACGTGATCCTCACCACGCTCGACGACCTGCACAACTGGGCCCGGCTCAGCAGCCTCTGGCCCCTGCTTTACGGCACCGCCTGCTGCTTCATCGAGTTTGCGGCGCTGATCGGCTCCCGCTTCGACTTCGACCGCTTCGGGCTGGTGCCCCGCTCCAGCCCACGCCAGGCCGACCTGCTGATCGTGGCCGGCACCGTGACCATGAAGATGGCGCCCGCCCTGGTGCGGCTCTATGAGCAGATGCCCGAGCCCAAGTACGTGATCGCCATGGGCGCCTGCACGATCACCGGCGGCATGTTCTCGGCCGACTCCACCACCGCGGTGCGCGGCGTCGACAAGCTGATCCCGGTGGATCTCTACCTGCCCGGCTGCCCCCCCCGGCCCGAGGCGATCTTCGATGCGGTGATCAAGCTGCGCAAGAAGGTGGGCAACGAAGCGCTGGCCGAACGGGGCAACCTCCAACAGACCCATCGCTACTGCACCGTGCCCCACCAGATGACCCTTGAGGAGCCGATCGTGAACGGTCGCTACCTCCAGGCCGAAACCCAGAAAGCCGCCCTGGCCGCCGCCGCGTCCCTGCCCCTGGGCAATCTCGCCAGCGACACCGCGGCCGTTGCGGCGGGCAACGCCTGACCGCAACGGCCGCCTGCAGCACCAGCCCCTCCCCCACGCCCCGCCACCCGCGTCCGTCGCCACCCCATCCATGTCCGAGGCCACCCCGCAGACCGGCGGCGAAACGATCGCCCCCATCCCGGCAGGGCCCGTGAGCCAGTGGCTCACCAGCCAGGGCTTTGACCACGAGCAGCTTCCGGCTGATCACCTCGGCGTGGAGGTGATCGGAGTGGAGCCCCCCTTCCTGCCGCTGCTGGCCACAGCGCTCAAGGCCCATGGCTTCGACTATCTGCAATGCCAGGGTGGCTACGACGAGGGCCCTGGCGGACGCCTGGTGAGCTTCTACAACCTGGTGAAGCTCGGCGGTCTGGCCGACCGCAGCGCCACCGTCGCCCATCTTCCCGCTGACGCCAGACCGGAGGAGGTGCGTCTGAAAGTGTTTCTCGATCGCGACGGCGACCTCACCATCCCCAGCCTCTATGGCCTGTTCCGCGGTGCCGACTGGCAGGAGCGGGAAACGTTCGACATGTTCGGCATCCACTTCGAAGGCCACCCCCATCCCAAGCGGCTGCTGATGCCGGAGGACTGGAAGGGCTGGCCGCTGCGCAAGGACTACGTGCAGCCGGATTTCTACGAACTGCAGGACGCCTACTGAGGAGCGGACGAGGCACGCAGGCTCAGCCCCGGGCGCTGCTGCCGGTAGAAGCGGACCACCGCCAGGGCCAGACTGCGGGGATCATGCCGCAGGGTCGCGGTCGGACGCCCCCCCTGCAGAGGCGCCTGCATCACGCTGTAGCCGAGGCGCCGCAGGCGGCGGCTGTCACAGATCACCGGCTCGGCACCCTGCTGGCGGTAATGCTGAAGCAGGGGAGAGGGCGGCAGATCCTCCTGGGCCAGCACGGCGCTGAACAGGCGCTGCTCCACGCCGATGCTGGCCAGCTGGGCCTCGATCGCCCGCAGATGACCCTCCACATCGAGCCCATCGGTCTCGCCGGGCTGGGTCATCAGGTTGCAGATGAACAGGCGCGGGGCCTTGCTGCGGGCGATCGCCTCGACCAGTTCCGGCACCAGCAGGTTGGGCAGCAGCGAGGTGTAGAGGCTGCCGGGCCCGAGCACGATCAGATCGGCATGGGCGATCGCCTCGATTGCCCTGGGCAGGGCCGGCGGACGCTCGGGGATGCAGCCCAGCCGCACGATCGGACTGGGCGCGTGGCCGATGCAGGATTCTCCCTCGATCCGCTCGCCGTTCTCCAGTTCCGCCCAGAGGCGCACATCGACGTTGGTGGCGGGCACCACCTGGCCCTGCACCGCCAGCACGCGGCTGGAGGCGGTGATCGCCGCTTCCATGCTGCCGGTGATCGCGGTGAGCGCCGAGAGGAACAGGTTGCCAAAACTGTGACCCTCCAGGCCGCCACCGCCCTGGAAGCGGTACTGGAACAGGCGGGTGAGCAGGGGTTCCTCCCGCGCCAGGGCCGCCAGGCAGTTGCGGATGTCGCCGGGGGGCTGCACCCCCAGCTCCCGCCGCAGCACGCCGCTGCTGCCGCCGTCATCGGCGACGGTGACGATGGCGGTGAGGTTGGAGCTGTAGCGCTTCAGGCCGCTGAGCAGAGTGGAGAGGCCTGTGCCACCGCCGATCGCCACGATGCTGGGGCCGCGGTTCAGCCGACCCTGGGCCGCCAGGGCATCCACCAGCAGGGTGTCCTTGTCCGGGGCGAGGGCCTGCTGGATCGAACCGAAACTGCGGCTCTGACCGAGCCAGATCAGGGCGGCCCCGATCGCCAGCACCAGCGGCCCCGTGATCTCGCGCGGCAGCACGGTGGTGATGTTCTTGAGCAGCCACTGGATGCCGGCGATGGTCCAGTAGATCGGCTGAAGATCGGCCCACACCGCCATCCCCAGCAGCACGATCAGCAGTCCGAGGCCCGAGGTGAGCATCCAGCGCTTCACCACCAGCCCCGGCTGCAGCCAGCGCACCGCCCGGCGGGAGCGGCTGACCAGATCGGTCTGGCGCAGGTCACCACGACCGACCCAACCCGGACGAGTCCGCAACCGACGGGAACGCCGCCGCTGGGAAGGCGAGGCAGGCTGGGACAAGGGAAGAGAGATCCTCAATCAACTCTAGGCAGGCCCGATGCCGGCAACGGCGACCTGCAGGCAATCCTGCAGGCAACCCTGCAGGCAACATGGAGAAGCACTGCGGCCGTGTCCTGACACCTGCCACCGCTTCCGCCCGGTCGCCGGCTGCCCGGACCGATGCGTTCGTCGCCGCCGGCGTGCCCGTGGTCGAGCTGCGCGACCTGACGCTTCAGTTCGGCGATCACCGGGTGCTGGATGGGGTCAGCCTCACGGTCGGCGCCGGGGAGCGGGTGGTGGTGGTGGGCCCGTCGGGGGCGGGCAAATCGACGATTCTGCGGCTGCTGGCCGGCCTGCAGCTGCCCACCGAAGGCCAGTTGCTGCTGCACGGTGAGGAGCAGCGCTACCTGCGCCTGGATCAGCAACATCCGCCGGATGTGCGCCTGGTGTTCCAGAACCCGGCCCTGCTCGGTTCGCTCAGCGTGGGGGAGAACGTGGGCTTTCTGCTCTACCGCTTCAGCGGCCTGAGCGAATCGGAGATCCGCGAGCGCGTCGATCAGGCCCTGGAGGCCGTGGGCCTGGCTGGCATCAAGAACCAGATGCCGGGGGAGCTGAGCGGCGGCATGCAGAAGCGGGTGAGCTTTGCCCGGGCCCTGATCCAGGACCCCAGCCAACCCCGCGACCGGGTACCGCTGCTGCTGTTCGATGAGCCGACGGCCGGCCTCGATCCAGTGGCCTGCACCCGGATCGAGGACCTGATCGTGCGCACCACCACGATGGCCGAGGCCAGTTCGGTGGTGGTGAGCCATGTGCACAGCACGATCGAACGCACCGGCGAACGGGTGGTGCTGCTCTACGACGGCCGCTTCCGCTGGCAGGGCGACCTGGAGGAGTACCGCCACACGGACAATCCCTATGTGGTGCAGTTCCGCACCGCTAGTCTCCAGGGGCCGATGCAACCTGCGGAGGGCTGAAGGTGCGCCGCTCCGTGCGCGAGGCGATTGTGGGCTTCTCGCTGCTGGCTGCGGTGAGCAGCGCTGTCGGCATGAGTCTGTGGCTGCGCGGTCTGTCCCTGACCCGCCAGTACTGGAGTGTGGAAGCCCGCTTCGCGCAGGCCGACGGTCTGGCGGCACGGTCACCGGTGGTCTTTCGGGGCGTGATGGTCGGCAGCGTGCGTTCGGTGCAGATCACGCCGGAGGCGGTGGTGGCCCAGCTGGAGATCACCAATCCGAATCTGCGGCTGGCCCTGCCCGCCGCCGCCCAGATCGGCCAGGTGTCGCTGCTGGGCGGTGAGTCCCAGGTGGCATTGGTGAGCGGCGGTAAACCCCTGCCCTCCACGGCTCCGGGCCCCCGCAGCCGCGCCTGCGATCGCCAGCGCATGCTCTGTGACGGCGCCACGATCGTCGGCCGGGAAGGGGCGAGCCTCACCTCGCTGACCAACCTGATGTACAAGATGCTGAATCAGGTGGAACAGGAAAACCTGGTCGACAAGCTGGCCAAGGTGGCCACCGGCATCGACAGAACGGCCAACGAAGCCACGGTCTTCCTGCAGGAGGGTCGCGGCCTGATCCGAGACGGCAAGGGTCTGGTGGACGGGGGCAAAGGCCTGGTGCAGGGCGGCATCGGCATGGTCGGCGCCATCGAGGCTTCGGTGCAGAAGGCCCAGCCCACGATCAGCAACCTCAACGCCAGCTCCGCCCACCTGCGGCAACTGCTGACGGCCCTCGACAACCCGAAGGTGCTGAGCGACCTGCAACGCACCGTGGCCAACGCCGAACGGCTCACCGCCCAGTGGGAAGCCGTGGGTGGGGATCTGCACCGGCTCACGGGCGACCCTGCCTTCATGGACGGCATGCGCAGCGTTGCCGTGGGGCTGGGGCAGTTCTTCGACGAGCTCTACCCGGCCCAGACCGGCGCCGCCAGGGACAGGGCGGTCCGCCAACAGCAGCAGGAGCAGCAACAGGAGCCGTTGCGGCAGGAGAACAGCAGGCCCGCCGGCGCCGCCCCGCCCCGCTGAATCACTGCCGCTGAATCACTACCGCTGAATCAACCTCGGCTGCCTCATACCCCAGCGATCGCCTCCATGGCGATGGCGGCGATCGCCTGATCACTGGCCTTGGGCAACTGCACATACTTGCCGCCGGCGGCCTCGGCCAGGTCCTTGCCCATGCCGCTGCCGATGAATTTGCGTTCGGTGTCGATCACCAGCAGCTTGATGCCCAGGGCCCGGTAGCGGCTGGCGACCTGCTTCACCTCCTCCTTGAGGTCCACCGGCTCTTCGCCCTCCAGCTCGGGCTGGCCCAGGGAGCGGCTGAGGGGCACGTTGCCGCGGCCATCGGTGATCGCCACCACCACCACCTGACCCAGATCGCCGGTGGCCAGGGCATTGGCGCCAACGCGGGCGGCCTGAGAGAGGCCATGGGCCAGGGGCGAGCCGCCGCCGCAGGGCATCGATTCCAGGCGCCGGCGGGCGGCGGTGATCGAGCGGGTGGGCGGCAACAGCACCTCGGCCTGCTCGCCGCGGAAGGGGATCAGGGCCACCTCGTCGCGGTTTTCGTAGGCCTCGGTGAGCAGGCGGATCACGGCGCCCTTGGCGCTCTGCATGCGGTTGAGCGCCATCGAGCCGCTGGCATCCACCAGGAAGATCACCAGGGCGCCGGCCTTGCGCTGCATCTGCTTGGCCCGCAGGTCGCCGTCCTCCACCACCACCCTGCGGTGGGGCTGACGCTCACGGCGGGATTTCTGGTACGGCGCTGCGGCCCGCAGGGTCGCATCGACAGCAATGCGCTTCACCGGGCCGCGCGGCAGCATCGGCTTGACGTAGCGGCCGCGGGACTCGCTGAACACCACGGCCCGGCTGCCGCTGCCGCCGGTTTTCGCCTTGGCGGCACCGAACAGCAGCAGGTCGGGGTCGATCGCCACCGCCTCCGGATCCAGCAGAAACTCCTCCGGCACCTGGGGCGGCGCCTGGTCCTCGGGGGTGTCGTCCTCCGGCTCGTCGGGCTCGTTGTCGTCGTCGGGCTCGTCGGGCTCCTGCTCGTTCTCGGGCGGCTCGGGATCCTCGGGCGGCTGCTCCCCCTGGGGCGGCGGCGGTGGCGGCGGCGGCTCAAGGGGCTGCTCGGGGTCGGGCGGCGGCAGCTGGGAGGCGCGCGGGGCGATCACCAGGCGCACGGCCACCTGCAGATCCTCAGCCTCCACCCGGTCGCGGCCGCTGAGGGCCGCATGGGCGCGGGCGACACGCACGGCATAGAGCTCGCTGCGGTGGCCCTCCACGCCGCCGCGCAGGGCCTCGTTCACCAGGTAGACGATCTGCTCGCGCGCAATCTGCACATCCGGCAGCCACTGGCGCGCCAGCAGCAGCTGGGTGGCCAGAGCGTCGCTCTCCTCCTGCCACTTGGCGCGAAAACTGTCGCTGGTTTCGGCGTGCTCGATGGCGGCGCGGCTGATCTCCACCCGCTGCTCCAGCTCCAGCACCTGGTTGGCGCTGAGGCAGATGGCGAAGCGATCGAGCAGGTGGTCGCGCACCGCCCCTTCCTCGGGATTGAAGGTGGCGATCAGCAGGCAGCGGCAAGGATGGCTGAGGCTGAGCCCCTCGCGCTCGATCCGGTTTTCGCCACTGCCCACCGCCGCCAGCAACAGGTTGGTGATGGTGTCGTCGAGCAGGTTGAGCTCATCGACGTAGAGCACGCCCCGATGGGCCTCGGCCAGCAGGCCCGGCTGGAACACCGCCTGGCCACTGGCCAGCGAGGCGGTGACATCCACCGAACCCACCAGCCGGTCTTCGGTGATGCCCAGGGGCACCTGCACGAACGGCGCCGGGATCACCCTGGTGGGCAGCAGGGCGGCCCTATCGGCGCCGGTGGGGTCGGCGCCCAGCTCGGTGAGCCGCCGGCGGGTGGGCCCATCCCAGTCATCCGGGCGCTGGGGGTCGATGTTGAGGCCGGCCGGCTCCGGCTGACCAGGGACTGGATGGCCCAGGTCCAGCACATCGATCGGCGGCAGCAGGGCGTGCAGCCCACGCGCCAGCACCGACTTGCCTGTGCCGCGACCGCCGGCGATCACCACCCCGCCCAACCCGGGATCCACCGCCGCCAGCAGCAGGGCCAGTTTGAGGGTGCCGTGGCCGGTGATGGCCGCCAGGGGGAAGGCGCGGGCGGCGGCACTGAAGGCCGAAGCGGGGCCGGCACTGCCCTCGGCCAGCGATCCGCCTGACACCGATCCGCTTGCAACCATGGAGTAGCCGGAGCCCTGAGTCGTGCGCGTCAGTCTCGCTGATGCTGGTGGAGTCCCTGGAGCCTCTGCGCACAATGGAGCTGGCCCGCGTTGCCTCCGGTCCGATGACGAGCTTTGCGACCCTCCGCGCTGAACACCACAGCCACTGGCTCGAGGAGCTGCGGCGGCGCTGCAGGGAGCTTCTACAGCAGCCCATGGCCGAAGGGGATTGGCCGGATCAGATCTGGTTGTTTGGCTCCCGCGCCCGGGGGGATTGGGATGGCTGGTCGGATACGGATCTGCTGGTGGTGGCTGCTGAGCAAGCGGTGGCGGGGCGTTGGGCGGATCGTCTGGTCGATGCCGGCTTCGGTGGTGATGTGATCGCCATGGACCGCGCCCGCTGGCGGGTTTTGCCAACCCATGCTTCCGCCATCTGGCGGGCCGTTGCCCAAGAAGCCATCCCCCTGCTCAAGCTGGAAGCAGCATGAACGCGCGACCGAAGGCCTGGTTGAGCCAGGCGGAGAACGACCTGGCCCTGGCGCGCCTGGCCTGCGAGAACGGCCATCTGGCCCAGGCCTGCTTCTTCGCCTCCCAGGCTGCGGGAAAGGCATTGAAGAGCGCCCTGTTGGAATTGGGGCTGGAGCCGCCTCACACCCATGTGCTCACCGACCTCACCGCCGCCCTGTCCGCCACTGGGTTGGATGTGGCGGCGCTGGAGCGTCTGCCACTGCGCCGCTTGAGCCGCATGGCCGTCACCTCGCTCTATCCGATGGATGCCACACCACCTTCGGAGCTGTTCGACCGTGATGAAACTGATCAGGCACTGGACACGGCCGCGGCGGTGATCCGCGCCCTGCGGACCTGTGATCAGCACTGAGGGCTCCGAGTTCAGCCTGGCGGTGGCCCTCGGCGCCAACCTGGCCAGCCCGGTGGGGGAGCCATTGGCCACCCTGCTGGCGCTGCGGCCGCTACTCACCATCACGCTGCTGCAGCTCTGGGCCGCCTGGGGCGAGGAGCCGCCGGCGCTGCAGTGGTCGCCCCTGTTCCGCACGGCAGCGGTGGGCGGCCCCCCCGGCCAGCCGGATTACCTCAATGCGGTTCTGCTGGTGCGCGGGGAGGGCACCCCCCAGGAGCAGCGGGCCCTGGAGGTGCTGGCCCGCCTGCAACAGCTGGAGCACCAGTTCGGGCGCGAGCGCCGCGAGCGCTGGGGGCCCCGCAGCCTCGATCTGGATCTGCTCTGGTGGGGCCCACTGCAGTGCAGCAGCGAGCGTTTGGTGTTGCCCCATCCCCTGTGGAGCCAGCGGCCGTTCGTGCTGGCTCCCCTGGCGGCGATCAACGGCGACCTGGTGCCACCGGGCGCGTCCATGACGGTGAACCAACAGCTGGCCGAACTGCAGCGCAGTTCTGGTAAGCCGCCGCCGAAACCCTTGAAGGGCGCAGGCGGCTGGCCTGAGTCGCCCTGATCGCCCTGGGCATCCACCCTCCGGCAGTGCCTGCGCGATGCTGGCTTCCACGATGCCCGCCGCCGATGGCGCCCCTGCCACCCCCTGAGCCCGCGCGCCACCTGGAAACCACCGCCAGCCTCGATGCCCGCAAGCTGCGCTTCGAGATCAACCGGATGGTGCTGCCGATGGGCCTGGAGGCCAGCTTCGGCGTGATCAAACATCCCGGCGCCTCGCTGGCGGTGCCGGTACTGGACGACGGCCGGGTGGTGATCCTGCGCCAGTACCGCTTCGCCGTGGCCACCCGGCTGCTGGAGTTCCCGGCCGGCACCCTCGATCCGGGCGAATCACCTCTAAGCACCATGCAGCGGGAGCTGCAGGAGGAGGCGGGCTACAGCGCCGAGCGCTGGGACCCCCTGGGGGCGATGCTCCCCTGTCCCGGCTATTCCGATGAGGTGATCCACCTGTTCCTGGCCCGCGACCTCAGCCCCCTGGAGCAGCCCCCCGCCGGCGACGACGACGAAGACCTGGAGGTGCTGCTGCTGGAGCCGGAGGAACTGGATCGGCGCCTGGCCAGCGGCAACGAATACCTCGACGGCAAGAGCGTGACGGCCTGGCTGCGGGCCAAGCAGCTGCTCGGCGTCTAAGAGGGATCGGATGACACCCCCCCGCTGGCTGTTCTGGCACCGCCGCGACCTGCGCCTGGCCGACAATCTGGGCCTGGCCGCCGCCGCCCGGGCCACCCCGGCCCTCACCGGGGTGTTCGTGCTGGATCCGGCGATCCTGGAGGCCCGCGCCCCGGCGGACATCCCGGGCGAGCTGGCGGCGGTGGCGCCGGCGCGGCTGTGGTTTCTGCAGGAGAGCCTGCTGGAGCTGGCCGAGGGCTGGCTGGCTGCCGGCAGCCAGCTGCTGGTGCTGCAGGGGGATCCGGAGCAGGTGCTGCCGCAGGTGGCGGCGGCCCTGGGGGCCGAGGTGGTGGCCTGGAACCGGGATGTGGAGCCCTACGGACGTGAGCGCGACCGGCGGGTGGCGCGGGCCCTGCAGGCCGATGGGCGCAAGGTGCTGGCGGGCTGGGACCAGCTGCTGGTGGAGCCCGAGGCCCTCGCCACCGGCGCTGGCGACCCCTACCGGGTGTATGGGCCCTACTGGCGCAGCTGGCGGCGGCGCGTGGAGCAACTGGAGGCCCTCGGTTCCGCCGCCTCGGGTGGCCTGGAGCCCCTGCCGGCGCCGCGTTCCCTGATCGATTGCGATCCCGCCGCGCTCGCCGGCCTGCCCGTGGTGGGCCAGGAGCCCGGCAAGGCCCCGCCTGGCGGCCTGCACCATGACTTTTCAGGCCCCGAGCTCTGCCCCTGCCGACCGGGCGAAGCGGCGGCCCAGGCACAATTGGCGGCTTTCTGCACAGGTCTGGCAGGCAGCGGCCGCAGTGCCCCCCTGCTCAGCTACGACGAGGGCCGCAACGTCCCCGGCGAGGCAGGCACCTCAGCCCTGAGCGCCGCCCTGAAGTTCGGCACCCTCAGCCCGCGCCAGGCCTGGGCGGCGGCCCAGCAGGCCCGGCAGACCGTGGCGGCCCTCGGGGGCGCAGCAGAAGCGCTGGCCTCGATCCAGGTGTGGGAGCAGGAGCTGGCCTGGCGCGAGTTCTACCAGCAGGCCCTGTTTCACTTCCCCGAGCTGGCGGAGGGGCCCTACCGGCCCCAGTGGCGCGCCTTCCCCTGGGAGAACGACCCGCAGCGCTTCGCGGCCTGGCGCGAGGGGCTCACCGGCATGCCGATCATCGACGCGGCCATGCGTCAGCTCAATGAGAGCGGCTGGATGCACAACCGCTGCCGCATGATCGTGGCCTCCTACCTGGTGAAGGATCTGATCTGCGATTGGCGCTGGGGCGAAGCCGCCTTCATGGCCCGGCTGGTGGATGGCGACCTGGCCGCCAACAATGGCGGCTGGCAGTGGAGCGCCAGCAGCGGCATGGACCCCAAGCCCCTGCGCATCTTCAATCCGGCCACCCAGGCCTCGAAATTCGACCCGGAAGCCCGCTACATCCGCCACTGGCTGCCGGAGCTGAAGCACGTGGCCACCCGCGAGCTGCTCAGCGGCGAGATCGCCCCCCTGGAGCGGCGCGGCTACCCGGCGCCGCTGGTGAGCCACAAGCGGCAACAGGCGCACTTCAAGGCGCTCTACGCGTCGCTGCAGTCCCCCTAGGCAGGCACAGCGGCGGCGAAGCTGGTGCCCAGCACACGGATGAGTACATCCACCACCCGTTGCTGCTGCATTTCGGTGAGCTCGGGGAAGATCGGCAGACTCAGCACCTCGCTGCACAGCCGTTCGGTGACAGGCAGGGAGCCCGGGCCATAACCCAGATGGGCATAGGCGGGTTGGCGGTGAATCGGGATCGGGTAATAGATGATCGTGTTCACGCCGGCATCCTGCAGCTGGCGCTGCAGCCAATCGCGACAGGCGGCCTCCGGCAGGGCGAAGGCGGCGCTGTCGGCCGAAGCGATGCAGGGAGCCAGGGCGGTGCAGGCGACTCGCCCGGTCGGGCAGATCGGGATGCGCACCACGAACTGGTTCCAGCTGTGGCCGGCAGGGCCAGCGCCCGGCAAACCGAGCCCGGGCAGGGCATGGAGTTGGCGGAGATAGCGGCTGGCGATGCCGCGACGGCGCTCGATCCAGCGCGGAAGGTGGGGCAGTTTCACAGACAACACCGCCGCCTGCATGGCGTCAAGGCGGCTGTTGTATCCGAGGGAGGTGTGCAGGTAGCGGCGCGGCATCCCATGCACGGCCAGCTCCCGCACTGCCTGGGCCAGGCGGGGATCGTGACAGACAACGGCGCCCCCATCCCCGGCACCACCGAGGTTCTTGGTGGGGAAGAAGCTGAAACAGCCGAGGTCGCCCCAGCTGCCCACGGGCCGGCCGGCCCAGCTGGCTCCCGTGGCCTGAGCGCAATCCTCCACCACCTTCAGGCCATGGCGGCTGGCGATCTCGCCGATCCGCTCCATGTTCACCGGTTGGCCGAACAGATGCACCGGCAGCAGCACCCGGGTGGCTGGCGTGATCGCCGCCTCGATCCGCTCCAGATCAATCAGGTACGAAGCCGGATCCACATCCACGAACACGGGCGTGGCGCCGACGGCACTGATCGCCTCAGCGGTGGCGAAGAAGCTGAAGGCGGAGGTGATCACCTCATCACCTGGCCCCACCCCCAAGGCCCGCAACGCCAGGGTGAGCGCATCGGTGCCGCTGTTGCAGCCGATGGCGTGGGGAACGCCGCAGGCAGCGGCGAAGGCGTCCTCAAATCCCAGCACCACGGGCCCGCCGATGTACTGGCCGCTTCGCAACACTGCGAGCACCGCCTGGTCGAGATCCTCGCCGAGCTCCCGGAGCTGATCGCTCAGGCTGAAGGGTGGCACATTCATGCAACAAACATTAAGGCGCGCCATCCAGTCAGCTCAGCGGGCCCATTCCGGTTCCTCACCCGGTCGCCATTTGATGTTGCAACCGATCGCCGGGCGCTGCTCGGGGTTCACGGCGCGTCCAGCCAACACCGCCGCGATGGCGGCGCGGATGTCGGCACCATCACAGGGCTGATCCGCCCCAGGCCGGCTGCCGTCGAACTGGCCGCGATACACCAGCCGATGCTGGCCGGACTGCCAGGCATAGAGGAAGGGATCGGGGGTGCAGGCGGCCTGGAAGGCTCGGGCCAGCCGCTGGCTGCCGTCGAAGAGGTAGGGGAACCGCCAGCCCTGTGCCGCCGCCTGGGCGGCCAGCCCCGCCGGGCCGTCCTGGGGATGGGTGATCGTGCTGTTGCTGGCGATCGCCAGCAGTTGCAGGGCGGGATGATCACGCACCAGCCGCCCGATCTCCGCCTCCACGTGTTTCACGAACGGGCAGTGGGCGCAGAGGAACAGCACCAGCAGGGGCCGGTCTGCGACCGGGTCTGCAAACGGCTCGCCGCTCACCGGCCGGGCATCCCCGCCCGCCAGGGCCTGCTGGAGTGCCGCCAGAGGCAGGGGGGTGCCCAGCGGCACCATCTGGGAGGGAGTGAGCGCCATCGGCCGGACCGGAAGTCCTTCCTTGGTAGCGCATGCACTCGCAGCCTTCGGCGCCGTCCTGCAGCATCGGGCGGTCTGCTGCCTCTCCTTGCCCCGCTGCCCGTCCCCACCCATCTGTCTGCCGGCTGTTGCGGTGGCGCTGCTGGCGCTTGCCCTGTCCGCCTGCGTACCAGCCCACCGCCGGCCCAGCTGGGCGGTGTACCCGCTGCAGCGCCAGCAGCCCCACGATGGCCTGGCCGTGGTCAGCCAACCCGACGGCTACGGCCTGCACATCTGGCTGGAGACCGACACCAACGCAACCGGGATCTGCCAGCCCCGCTGGATGGTCGACCCGGCCCGGTTGTTCAACGGTGACGGCAGCGCCCCGTTCAGCTCCGGTCGCGCCAGCCGCGCTGAGTTCTTCGCGGCGGTGGGCCGGGCTGACGTACGCCGTGCCCTGCGGCGAGAGAGCGAGGCGCTGTGCCGGCGCCGCCATCCCCAGCGCCGCTTCCGCTGGCTGGAACCGCCCCGCAGCGCCACCGCCCTGCAGGGTGAACTCTGGCCCCTGCTGCAGGAAGCAGACCTGCTGAGCGATCCGAAAGCGATCAAGGCGATCGAACAGCAGCTGCTCAACCCCGGCGGCACCAGCAGGAGACCGAGCAGCCCGGCCCGGCGGGACTGATCAGCCCAACGCCGCTCAGAAGCGCGACATCGCCGTGATCTTGGCCAGCTTGTCGGCGTCCAGTCCGCCCAGCTCGTCGATCTCCAGCAGGCTGTCTTTCACCAGGCTGGCGAACACGAACAGGATCCCATCCAGACGGAAATCGAACCGGCCCTCCATGGTGTGCCGCTCGATGCTCAGAAAGTCATGCAGTTGCCAGAGGGTATCTGCCGAGCTGAGAGCGGCGGCACGGGCCTGCACCGCTGCCACCAGCTGATCCACGGCCCGTTGGTAGGCCCGGTCGAAGGCGAGACGGGCGACATCCTGTTCCGCATCCGTCCAGCCCTGCAGTGTGGTGTCCATCAGCACAGTCTCCAGGCGACCTGTTCAGGTACGGATAATGGTCTGGTGAGGCTAGGCCGGGTGTTGAGGCGCTGCGAGAGCCCCGGTTCCGGGGCTGCTGAGGCGGTACCGGGCGGGCAGCTGGAACCAGGCCAGATCGGGAGCGCTGTGATGCTCACGGTGGTATCCGAAGTGGTAGCAGGCCAGCAGCGAGAGCCAGGCGGGCAGGGGGAGATTGTCCGCCGCGGCGTGCTGCAGCGGCGAACGCTGCCGGCGGTGGGGCAGGTAGGTGCCGACCAGGAACAGCTGCAGGGAACTGAACAGCAGGGGCAGGATGCAGACCACCAGCAGCCGGACGCAGGCCTGACGCCAGCCCGCTGCAGCGAGCGTGCCGGCCAGCAGAACAAGGATTCCCCAGGCGGCCAGCAGGCGGGCCATCTGGGCCGCGGAGAGATAACCGGCCATGAACCGGCCGTACCAGGCCAGCACCCCGGCGGCGGGATCACCGTGGAAGTCGGGGTCTGCCGCCGTGGCCGTGCGCTGGTGATGGCGCTGATGGTTCTGGCGGCAGTGGCGATAGGGCAGGCCGGCATACAGGGCCAGCACCGCCGCTCCAAGCCGGTCATTCCAGAGTGGTCGCTCCGGCAGCAGCACCCTGTGCATGGCGTCGTGGCCGACGATGAACAGACCGGTCTGCAGCTGCGTGCGCAGCAGCAGAGCGACAAGCAGCAGGGGGGCGGGAAGCCAGGCCGGCGGTGCTGCCAGCAGCAGCACCAGGCTCAACAGCCAGCTCAGCAGGATCAGCGCGGCAAAACCGAGCCCCCACCGGGTGGTGCCGCTCAACGGGCGAATTTGAGCAGCTCCGCGGGTGAGGCCAGCAGATCAATCGCCACGAAGTAGATCTTGCCCTCGGGATTGAGCAGAAAACGCCAGGCCACGTTCATGCCGATGCCGGCCCCGAACCAGGGGGTCTGCACCTTGCCGGTCACCTTGATCTGGGTGAAGTCACCGTCCGTCGGCTCGGCATAGCCGCGCTCCGGCAGAAGCTGCAGGTTCTGGCAGTCCTCACGGAAGAAGCGCAGGATCGCCTCGGTGCCGACGATCGGCTTCTGGAAGGGCGGCTGCAGCGCTCCATCCGGCAGGAACAGCTGAATCAGATTGTCGAAATCATTGGCGTTGAGCAGATCCATGTAGCTGTTCACCGTTGGATTGATCACCCCCTCGATGAACACCTTCCGGCGCTGCTGCTCGGGCGTGGGCGCCACGACCGGCTCGGCGACCCGCTGGGCTTCGCCCTTGGCGGGATCAAAACCCATGTCCACCACGAAGTTGCGCAGCAGGGTGATCTGCTGGCCCTGCTCCACGGCCTTGACAGAGCTCAGCACCGCCGAGGCATTGGCGGACAGCTGATAGCCCTCCGGGATGGGGGCGACGAGGCCGAGGCGCATCCACTCGCCCAGCTGATACCAGAAGCCCAGCTTGATGTTCACCGACCAGCAGGCGTAACTGCGCCCGATCGGCGTATCGGACCGGTTGGCCAGATCGCACATCACCTGACTCTGTTCAGTGAAGGTCATCGCCTTGATCTGATCGAGCACCGGTTCGGCGAACTGCATGCGGGCAGCCCCGGGGGCAGCCACGGTGATGGTGCGGCCCATCTCCAGGTAGGCGTACCAGATCAGGGCCAGCTGGTCTTCAGCGCTGAGCAGGCGAAAGCGGGCCGTGATGGCAGGCACCACATCGGCGGTGCGGGTGTCGGGAAAGATCTGGGTGGCCCGCTCAAGCGTGAACATGCGCTGTCAATCCCAATTGTTAAAGACGTTTGCAGACCCTAGCCCCTGGGGTGGCGAATTTGGTATTAGCCGCGTCACCTAGCAGCTGCTCTGCCGCGTCGTTCAGGCCGCCATCAGGTCAGCGCCATCAGGTCAGCGGCATTTGGACAGCGGCATCAGGTCAGCGGCATCAGAGCCACCGCACCTCGATAGCCCTCCGGCAGCTGCAGGCGCCAGTGGCGCACAGGCCCTGCCGTCGCCCCGGCCCGCAGGCGCTCCAGCGCCGAAAAGCCAGCGCCGCTCGCCTTCAGCTCCGCCTCGAGCCGGCACCAGCACTGCAGAAATTCCTCCCTGGCTGCCGCCGCAGGCAGGCTGGCCAGGGCCTGCTGCTGCGGCTCCGGCAAAACCCGTCGCGCGATCGGTTGCCAGTCGAGCGCCGGTCGCAGCTGCTCCACATCCACGCCCACCGCCCGGCGGTGATGGAAGGCGAACACGATCAGATCGCCAGAATGGCTGAGATTGAAAGCAGGGCCCGCCGGGCAGTGGGGTTTGCCATGAGCTCCCGCCGCGAGCGGCACGTGGGCGGGATCGCATCCCAGCCAACCTGCCAGCAGCCGCCGCAACCCACCGCGCGCAAGCAGGAAACGGTCGCTGTCATCAGGGCGCCGATAAGCCCGGTGGCGCTGCTGCTCAGCCGGCGAGAGGCTGGCGAGCAGACCCTGGCGCTGCCGCGGCGGCAGGGGATCGCAGCGGTTCAGCAGCAGCAGCAGGGGCTGGGGCTGGGGCGGGACCTGCAGCGGCGGTGGTTCCTGCAGCCGCCAGGGGCGAGGCTGCAGCGGCGGATCCGACGCGCTCCAGGGCTCAGCCATCAGCGGCCGGCGGCGGAAACCATTCCAGCAGCTGCCGGCCACGCTCCACCAGCTGCCGCACCATCCGGGGATCGACCGGTCCGCGCTCAGCGGCGGCCACGGCTCGGTAGTGGTCAGCCACGCCCCAGGCAGCGGTGGCCGGATCGGCGGCATGGCGAGGAATCAGATGCAGATGCAGATGCGGCGCCCCCTCCCCGAAAGCGATGGCATACACCCGCTCACAACCGGTGAGGCGTTGCACCAACCGGCTCGCCTCACGCACGGCCCAACCCCAGCCAGCGGCTTCCCGGTCGTTGAAGGCCAGCGGCCCGCCCAGATGGCGGCGCGCATCGAGCAGCAGCCAGCCGACCAACGGCGCCGGGTCGGGATGGTGAC
Source organism: Cyanobium sp. NIES-981 (assembly GCA_945901765.1). GTDB lineage: Bacteria > Cyanobacteriota > Cyanobacteriia > PCC-6307 > Cyanobiaceae > NIES-981. Next base: position 38,225 of record CAMDLO010000009.1, read on the forward strand.
GCAGCACCCACCGATCGCAGCGGGCAATCTCCCAGGCCTGAGCGGCGGTGGCATCCGCGTGAAGGGCGCAGACAGGGCAGGGAAGAACCGTCATGGCCGTGGCACCGGATGGAAGACACCGGCCGGACGGCCCCACACCAGCGGTTCGGCCCGGCGCCAGTAACGGGAGAACCGCCGCAGATCCGGAGCACCGTCTCCCCGGAGGGGAAGGGACACGAACGGCTCGGGCTCGAGAACCTGCAGCGGCAGCTCCGCCTCCAGTCGCGCCGCGATCACGCGGAAACGGGGATCCACCGCCGCACTGGTGACGATGCCGTCGGCACCGGCCGCAGCGGCGGCGGCCAGCAGCTGGGCCGACACCTCCCCCTCCCGCACCTGCACCGGCAGCTCCGCCACACACTCCCGCAGAAAGCGCAGCCGGCCGGAGGCCAGGGCTGCTCCGCCGGTGGTGGCGGTCGTGCCGGCGATCAGGGCCGCATCGAACACAAACACCGCTGGTGCGGCCGGATGGGCGCGCAGGGCCGGATTGGCCGGCCCCAGAGCTTCGCCATGCACCCACACCAGCGGCCGCCGCAGCGGCACTGGCGGCGGCACCCCCGCTGACGGAGGCGGCCCGGGCTGGGGGGAAGCGTGGTGAGGGCCCTCGCGGCGGCGCTCCACCGGCCCGAACAAGCGCAGCTCCAGCACCTCGTAACTGGCCTCAAACGGACAACCCGCCAGCGCCTTCGGGCAGCCGCGGCAGTAGCGGCCGCCGCCGAAACGCTCCAGGTTGGCCCGGTTGAACAGGTAAGGCTTGTGGCTGAAGCTGCTGGCGACCCACTGCCAGCTCAGGTTGTTGCTGGCCGGATCACCATCGAGCAGGTGCTGGAGGAACCAGCGGGCGCCGGCCTGCCAGCGCACCCGCCGCCAGTGCACCACGTAGGACGCCAGCCACATCCGGGCGTGGTTGTGCAGCCAGCCCGTGCCGCAGAGCTCGGCGGCGAAGCCATCGATGCAGGCCAGCCCTGTGGCAGCGGCGGCGATGTCGGCAGGCAGATCCGGGGCGTAGGCCTCGGCCGGCAGACCGGTCTTGAGCGGTTCCCGGTCGTGCCAGATGCCATCACCGAGCTGATGCCAGAGGCGCTGCCAGTAATCACGCCAGCCGAGTTCGTTGATCAGCTTCTCACCGGCACGGCGCTGGGCGGCGCTCCAGCCATGGGCCGGAGGCTGGGCGGCAAACAGCTCCCCCTGCACCGCGGCGTCAGGCGGTGCCATCGCCCGCAGCCGCGCAAACACCGCGTCGCGCACCTCCGCCAGGGTGAGCACGCCGTGGCGGATGTAGGGAGAGAGCCGGGTCACGGCCCCATCGAGGTGATTGCGACTGGCGCCATAACGGGCCGGGTCGATGGCCTCCAGCCGCTGCTCCGCCGCACGGCGGCCGCCCCTGACAACGGCACTGGGCGAGCGGGTCATGGTGAATCCTGAGCAGCAGCGTCTGGCTCGATCACACCTCAATCCCCATCCGGCTGATCATCGCTGGTCTGAGCTTCGGGCAACGGGGGTTGGCTCGGTGGCGGCAGCACCTCCAGTTCGGGAGGGTTGGGTGCCGTCTCCGGACCGACCAGGTCCACGGCGGTGCGTTGCACCACCAGCCGGAAGCGCAGGGGGGCCTGGCTGCGGTTGACGAACGACTGCACATCCGCCACCTGCCGGGAGGTGGGCAGGGAGGGATCCGTGACCCGCACCCGGGCGCGGATCAGGGGCGGATTCTGCTTCCAGTCGATGGACAGTCCCACCAGATCAATGGCGGGATCACTGCCGAGGGTGATCGTGTTGCTGCGCAACTGTTTCTCGATGGCCACCTCCAGCAGCTGGGCCTTGCTCTCCTGACGGGATCGCTGCAGCAGCCGGTAGAAGCTGCTGCCCAGCGGAATCACCAACAGAGCGGTGAGAGCCAGGCTGGTGAGGCCGAGCCGGCTGTGAAACAGGCGGCTCCGGTACACCTTTTCCAGTGTTCCCAGGGTCCCCATCGCCCCCACCATGATCCCCAGGAGATTGGTGATGAACAGCAGCAGGGCCCCATAGGCCTGGACCCACAGGGAAGAGGACAGCAGGATCCCTACCACGCACATCGGCGGCACCAGCGCCACGGCAATGGCCAGGCCGGCCAGGGCCGAGATCGCATCCTTCCGCAGCTTGGCGTACATGGCCACGGCTCCGGCCACCAGGGCCACGCCGAGGTCGAGCAGGTTGGGGCTGGTGCGGTTGATCACCTCACTGCCGAAGCTGGGGAGCGCCACCAGATGCCCCACGGCCATCGCCAGCAGCACACACACCACCACACCCAGCATCAGGGTGCGCAGGGCCCGCAGGAACATCGGCAAACGGCCCTGCAGGATCTCGAAGGCCATCGCCTGCAGCGGCAGGATCCAGGGGGCCACCACCATGGCGCCGATCACCACGCCGGGGCTGTTGGCCAGCAGACCGAGGCTGGCGATCAGGGTGGCGCCCACGGTGAGCACCACGAACACCTGGCTGAAACTGGCCTCGTGCTCGAACTCCTGACGCAGGGCGTCCAGCCGGGCCTGATCAGACGAAAGCGGGCCACTGCCCATCCCTTCACCCGGACCGTTGAGCCCGAAACCTGCCTTCGAACGCTAGGCCGTAGCAGCGCTGCGGGCGACCCATTGGCCACCTGCTTCAGAGCTTCCGCTACCCGGTGCCTCAGAGCGAGGACCTCTGCACCGAGCCAGGCCTGGGGAGCGGCCTGCGGGCCCTGCGAGAGAATCCCCGCACTCCAACCGGCTCCCCATGCTCCTCGATCTGCGCGGCAAGAAGGCCCTGGTCACGGGCATCGCCAACAACAAGTCGATCGCCTGGGGCATCGCCCAGCAGCTGCACGCCGCCGGCTGCGAGCTGGGCGTCACCTACCTGCCGGATGAAAAGGGCCGCTTCGAGGGCAAGGTGCGCGAGCTCACCGCGCCGCTGGCCCCCAGCCTGTTCGAACCGCTCAATGTGCAGGAGCCTGCCCAGATCGAGGCGGTGTTCACCAGGGTGGCTGAGCAGTGGGGCTCGATCGACGTGCTGGTGCACTGCCTGGCCTTCGCCGGCAAGGAGGAGCTGATCGGCGACTACTCCGCCATCAGCCCCGAGGGCTTCGCCCGCGCCCTGGAGGTGAGCGCCTACTCGCTGGCGCCCCTCTGCCGCCACGCCAAGCCCCTGTTCAACGCGGGCGCCAGTGTGATCACCCTCAGCTACCTGGGCGCCGAGCGGGCGATCCCCAACTACAACGTGATGGGTGTGGCCAAGGCGGCCCTGGAGGCCTCGGTGCGCTACCTGGCCGCCGAGCTGGGCCCGGAGAAGCAGGTGCGGGTGAACGCCATCAGCGCCGGCCCGATCCGCACCCTGGCCAGCAGCGCCATCGGCGGCATCCTCGACATGATCCACAACGTGGAGGAGAAGGCCCCCCTGCGCCGCACCGTCACCCAGGAGGAGGTAGGCAGCACCGCCGCCTTCCTGGCCAGCCCCCTGGCTTCCGGCATCACCGGCCAGGTGCTCTACGTGGACGCCGGCTACTGCATCACCGGCATGTGAGCAGGGCTTCAGCCCCGCAGGTGCCGGGCCAGGCTGGCAGCCGAGAACTGGAAGCCCTCATCGCGAGCGATGGCCACCACGGCGCTGCCGTCTGCCGCGGCATCGATCCGCTGCTGGAGATCGGGGGTGGCCTCCGCCTTGGCCAGAAAAGCGATTAGCTGCGCTTTTGACATTGAGATCACCGATAAGTCCAATTTAACCCTAGGCGGTCGGCGCCGGACCCCGGCCCGGCATGATCGGATCGTGCGATGCAGGACCCCGCGGGCAAGGACAGCTATGCGCACCGGCACCATCCACCGCGTCACCGGCGAAACCGATGTGCGCGTGCAGCTCAACCTCGACGGCACGGGCCGCTGCCAGGCCAGCACCGGCGTGCCCTTTCTCGATCACATGCTCCACCAGATCAGCAGCCACGGCCTGATCGACCTGGAGATCGCTGCCACGGGCGACACCCACATCGATGACCACCACACCAACGAGGACGTGGGCATCGCCGTGGGCCAGGCCCTGGCCCAGGCCCTGGGCGAGCGGCGCGGCATCCACCGCTTCGGCCACTTCCTGGCGCCCCTGGATGAGGCCCTGGTGCAGGTGGCTCTCGATTGCAGCGGGCGGCCGCACCTGAGCTTCGGGCTGCAGATCCCGGCCCAGAAGATCGGCAGCTACGACACCGAGCTGGTGAAGGAATTCTTCGTGGCGGTGGTCAACAACAGCGGCCTCACCCTGCACATCCGCCAGCTGGACGGGGCCAACTCCCACCACATCGTGGAGGCCTGTTTCAAGGCCTTCGCCCGGGCCCTGCGGCTGGCCACCGAGATCGACCCGCGCCGCGCCGGCGCCGTGCCGAGCAGCAAGGGGGTGCTGGAGCAGGCCGGGGCGGGCAACTAACCGATGGTGGGACGGGACCAGAGGAACAGGCCAAGCCGATCGGCATCGGCCATGGTCTGCTCCGCCTCCAACAGCAAGGCGCCCCGCGCTTCCCAGGCGATGCCGGCAAGCCCTGCCGCTGCGGCCTTGGCCACGGTGGTGGGGCCGATCGCCGGCAGATCCGTGCGCCGATCCTGCTGAAGCTTGGGGGCTTTGTAGAGAACCCCCGCGCGGGTTCCGGCGGGAGGCATGTCGCGGCTGGAGGCCACCCAGTCGAGCATCGCATCGGTGCCGGGCAACGCTTCGGTTGCCAGGCAGAGACCACCGGCCACCACGGCCCCCTGACCGACGTCCACCGCCGAGATCGCCTCGACGATGTACGCGGCTCGCTCCACATCGGCCCGGTCGGTTTCGCTCGGTACCCGGCTGGCGTAAAGGCCCGGCTCCGGCAGCAGATTGGGGGCCACATCCTCCACGCCCACCACCTCGAGGCCCAGCTCTTCGATGATCTCCATCAGGGCGCGCAGCGAGGCGTCATCGCCCTTGCGCAGCGAGGCCAGGATCCGGGGTGCGGCCAGCAGCGTGGAACCCTCGAACCGCAGCGGATTGAGATGGCGGGGGCGATGGAACTTGCCAACCAGCACCACCTGGCGAATACCGCGCTGCTCGAGGGACCGGAAGAAGGAGATGGAGCGCTCGAAGTAAAAGGCCTCGGCCGCGTCCACCGCGACATCCAGACCATGGGGGCGGCAGCAGAGATGGCTGCGGCCTGCGGCGGTGAGTGCCCTTGAGAGCATCCGGGGCAAGGCACCGGAACCGGCAATGATGGCGAGGGTCGGTTCTGCCATCAGATCCGTCAGTCAGCTCCAGCACTGCATCACGTGACGGGTGCAGTCAACTGTCCGGCAGCCGGCAGGCGCCGCCGCCAGTGGACACGTGCTGGGGCGTCATGCTGATCCGCCGGCCCGCTGCTGCACCAGCCAGTCCACCAGGGCGGCGATCGGCAGCCGCTGCTCAGCCTGGTGTTGGCGCAGATCCTTGAGGACCACCTCAGCGGCGGCGGCTTCGGCATCGCCGATCACCGCAGCGAAGCGGGCGCCCGAGCGATCGGCCCGCTTGAACTGCTTGCCGAAGGCGGCGCCGCTGGTATCGCATTCCACCGCCAGACCCGCCGCACGGCCCTGCCGGGCCAGGGGCAGCACCAGCGCCTCGGCCGCCTCGCCGCGGCTCACCACGTAGAGATCGAGTGGAGCCGGAGCGCCCGCGGCGGCCGCTGCCGGCATCTGGGCCAGCAACAACACCAGCCGCTCCATGCCGAGAGCCCAGCCGATCGCCGGCGTCGGCGGTCCACCCAGCTGCTGCACCAGGCCGTCGTAGCGACCGCCACCGCACACCGTGGCCTGGGCCCCCAGCTGGCTGCTGGTGATCTCGAACGCGGTGTGGCTGTAGTAGTCGAGGCCGCGCACCAGGCGGGGATTGAGCTGCACGGGAATCTCCAGAGCAGCCAGACCGGCCTGCACCTGCTCGAACCTGGCTCGGCTTTCAGCGCTGAGGCTGGCCGCCAGAGGCGGAGCGGCGGCCAGGGTCGCCTGGGTTTGCGGCACCTTGCTGTCGAGCACCCGCAACGGATTCGTGTTGATGCGGGCCTGGGAGTCGGGATCAAGGCCGTCGCGATGGGCCTCCAGCCAGGCCACGAGCCGCTCGCGGTAGCGAATCCGGTCGTCCGGGCTGCCGAGTGTGTTCAACTCCAGCGCCAGGCCGCCCACCCCAAGATCGGCCAGCAGGTCCCAGGCGATCGCGATCGCCTCCACATCGCTGCGGGCATCCGCCACCCCGAGCAGCTCCAGCCCGATCTGGTGAAACTGGCGCTGGCGCCCCGCCTGGGGCCGCTCGTAGCGGAACATCGGCCCGCCGTACCAGAGCCGCTGCGGCCCCTGACTGAGCAGGCCGTGCTCAATCACCGCCCGCACCGCCGAGGCCGTGCCTTCCGGCCGCAGGGTGCAACTGCGCTCACCGCGATCGAGAAAGGTGTACATCTCCTTACCCACCACATCGGTGGCCTCGCCAATGCCGCGGGCAAACAGCTCGGTCACCTCCAGCAGGGGGGTGCGGATCTCCTGCACCGCGGCGCGGCGAAAGTGCTCCCGTGCCACCGCTTCGATGTGCTGCCAGATGGAGATCTGGGCTGGCAGCAGGTCGACCATGCCGCGCAGGCTCTGCAGCGACGCCAATCCGGATCAGGCAAGTGGGATTGAGTCTGCCTGCCGACCGGCCCTAGAGGCCGAGCGACTGGCGGAACCAGGCGATGGTGGGATCCAGCCCCTGCTCAAGGGCCACCACCGGCTGCCAGCCCAGCTCCCGCTGGGCCAACTCGATCACCGGCTGGCGCTGCAGGGGATCGTCGGCGGGCAGTGGTTTCTCGATCAGCGGCAGGTCGGGGTTGATGCGGGCGCGCACCAGCTCGGCCAGCTGGCGGATGGTGAACTCACCGGGATTGCCGATGTTGATCGGGCCGCTGTGGCTGCCGTTCATCAGCCGGATCATGCCTTCCACCAGGTCGTCGACATAACAGAAGGAGCGGGTCTGGCTGCCGTCGCCGTAGAGAGTGAGCGGCTCGCCGCGCAAGGCCTGCACGATGAAATTGCTCACCACCCGGCCATCGTCGGGCAGCATGCGCGGGCCGTAGGTGTTGAAGATGCGCATCACGCGGATCTCGGTGCCGTGCATGCGTTGGTAGTCGAAACAGAGGGTTTCGGCGATGCGCTTGCCCTCGTCGTAGCAGCTGCGGATGCCGATCGTGTTCACGCAGCCCCGGTAGTGTTCGGGCTGGGGATGGACCTCCGGATCGCCGTACACCTCACTGGTGCTGGCCAGCAGCAGCCGGGCCCCCACCCGCCGGGCCAGGCCCAGCATGTTGTAAGTCCCCAGGAAGCTGGTCTTGGCCGTCTTGATCGGGTTGAACTGGTAGTGCACCGGCGAGGCGGGGCAGGCCAGATGCCAGATCCGGTCCACCTCCAGGCGGATCGGATCAGTCACGTCGTGGCGGATCAGTTCAAAGCGTGGATGGCCGATCCACTGGGCGATGTTGCTCTTGCGGCCGGTGAAGTAGTTGTCGAGGCAGATCACCTCCTCACCCGCCTCCATCAGCCGATCCACCAGGTGGGAGCCCAGGAAGCCGGCGCCGCCGGTGACCAGGTTGCGCATCAGCGAGGACGGCATCCGCTCAACCCTCCCCCACGGTCCAGACGTGCAGGCCGGCAGCCCGCGCCGCGGCGGAGTCGGCCCGCGCCCGCGCATCAAACAACCAGGCCGGCTGGCGCATCACCGCCGCCACCGCCGGCCAGTCGATCCCGGCGAACTGCTGCCACTCGGTGAGCAGCAGCAGGGCATCGGCACCACTGGCGGCCTGGTGCACATCCGCAACCCGCTGCCAGCTGCCCTCGCCGCTGCCGGCGCTCTGGCCGAGATCGGCAGCGATCTGCCTCTCAGGCACCTTCGGGTCAAGAATCTGCAGACACGCCCCTTCCTCAAGCAGGTCCTTGCAGATCCGGATCGCCGGTGATTCGCGCGTGTCGTTGGTGTCGGCCTTGAAGGCGAAGCCGAGCACGCCAATGCGCTTGCCGCTCACCGTGCCGAACAGCTTGGTGATCACCAGCCGGGCGATGCGCTGCTGCTGCCAGTGGTTAAGTGTGACCACCTGCTCCCAGTAGGCCGCCACCTCTTCGAGGCCGTAGTGGCGGCAGAGGTACACCAGGTTGAGGATGTCCTTCTGGAAGCAGCTGCCGCCAAAGCCCGGCCCCGCCTGCAGAAACTTGGGGCCGATGCGGCTGTCGGCGCCGATCGCCTTGGCCACCTCGCGCACATCGGCGCCGGTGGCCTCACAGAAGGCGGCGATGCCGTTGATCGAGCTGATTCGCTGGGCCAGGAAGGCGTTGGCGGTGAGCTTGGAGAGCTCGCTGCTCCAGAGGTTGGTGGTGAGGATGCGCTCGGCCGGCACCCACTGGCCGTAGATCGATGCCAGGGCAGCGATGGCCGCGGGGTCGTCGCCGCCGATCAGCACCCGATCGGGCGCCTCCAGATCGGGGATGGCGGTGCCCTCGGCCAGGAACTCGGGGTTGGAGAGCACCGAGAAGCTGCGGCGGTCGCCGTTCAGCGAGGCGGCCGCCAGAATCGTCTGGATCACCGCGGCGGTGCGCACCGGCAAGGTGCTCTTCTCGACCACGATCGTGTGCCCGCGAGCCGCGCGGGCAACGGTGCGGGCACTGGCCTCCACCCACTTGAGATCGCTGGCCTGGCCGGCGCCGAGGCCGCGGGTCTTGGTGGGCGTGTTCACGGAGATGAACACCATGTCGGCGGCGGCAATCGCCTCCTCCACAGCGGTGCTGAAGTGCAGGTTGCGGCCCCGGGCCCGGGCGATGACCGCGTCAAGACCAGGCTCGTAGACAGGCAACCGGCTGAGATCCGCAGCGTTCCAGGCCGCGATCCGTTCGGCATTGAGATCGACCACGGTGACCTGCACGCCGGGGCAGCGGTCGGCGATCACCGCCATCGTCGGACCGCCCACATAACCGGCGCCGATACAGCAGATCCGTTGCACGGAGCCGGTGGTGGGAGTGACGGAGTCGATGGCGATGGAACGGCCAGGCTCGATCACGGTTTACCGGACACTGCTGGCGGGACGTTACGACGGGCCTGGCTTGGGGTGAGCTCTGGCATCACGATCTGCCAGCCGATGTCTCCGATGGCCCCAAAGGAGCGGAACGGCTGGTCTGCGGCAGCCAGCTCGAGCAGGTCGGGACGGCCCGCCCGCAGGCGCACCCCAGAGCCCAGAGGCACGGTGGTGGTCTGGCCCTGTCGCAGGGTGGTGCCCAGCAGCAGAGTGCCGTCCAGATCACGCACCTCCAGCCAGCACTCGCCCCTGGCCCGCAGGCGGAGCTGCGGCGCTGCGGGCCGGACCGGAGGCCGGGGCAGAGGCTTCTCCGCAGCGACTGGCCGGCGAGGGGCGGACGCGGGTTGCAGCAGCCGCAGTCCAAGCGCACCGATCAGGGCGACACCGCATGCCACCACCAGGCTGACAGCGACCAGGGCACCGGGGCGGCGCAGTAAGGGTGCAATGGCAACCGCCTGCGGGGTTGGGCGAGACAGGGACGGCTCCGTCGCCACTGCAGGAAGCGAGGTGGGGTCAGCGCCGACCAGCGCACGCTGAATCTGCTCCTGCAGGAGATCACGCTCCTCCATCAGACGGCGAATCTCCAGGGCCACCTGCTCCACACGCTGGCGGAACTTGGCGGCATAAATCTCAGGCAGCTCCTCGATCAGGCGCTGATATTCATCCAGTTCGGCCCGCAAACGGGCCAATTCCTGCTGGTTGGCCGAATCGGCATCAGCAGCGCCGGGTGGTTCGCACTGCTGCCCTGCAGTCTGGCCTGTTGCGCCCTGGGCCACCGCACCCTGATCGGCAGCATCAAACTCAATAGGAAGCGCCACCATTGGTCACCGAACCGAAGAAATCCCTGCCAGCGGCAGTACCGGGTTGATAGCCATAACCGTATACGCCACCCTGCTCATCGTTGACAATGCGCGGGGTGACCATAATCACCAATTCACGTTTTTCTTTCTGGCCCGAAGTGGATCGAAAAAACTGACCAATCAACGGAATGTCTCCGAGAATCGGCCACTTGCTCACCTCCTGCCGATCAAATTCAGAAATCACGCCAGTCATGATCAGGGTCTGACCATCGCGCACACGCAAAGCGCCCGTATCCAGACTCCGCACACTGAGAATGTTGAGATTGGAACCGCAGCCCTGAGGCGCCTGTTCAACATCAGTGACCGCCGAAACACTCGGCGAGAGCACAAACGTAACAAAGCCATTGTCATCGATCTTCTCCACCCGCGCGCCGAGCACAAGACCGGCGGTAGACAACGTTGGCGTGCACACCACATTGCCGCCCTGGGAGGGGGTTTCGGTTTCGTAGCCGGTCACCACGTTTGTACCGACACGCACCACACCTTCATTGGCGCGGCGTCGACCGATGGCGCTGTCGAGACCGATGTTGACGATTCCCTGACTTGAATTGCCGGAGTCCGTGCCGCTTCCGGAACCGGAAGACTGGCCCGAACTGCCGCTGGAGGAGGCCGTTTCTGATCCCTCCCGCAACAGCGAAGGATTGTCCTGAAGAATCAATGTGGGACTGGCGATCAACTTCGTACTACCGGACTGGATCTGAGCACGCACGAAGTCAAAGAATGTGTCGCTGCCATACAGACCACCGGGATTGGGGCGAACTGAACCATCAAATGAGCTGGAAGCATTTGAACTGCTGGAGCGCCTCCTCGTTGTGGTGACGTCCCGACCGAGACTGCGCTCCAGAATGCGCTCAATACGCCTCTGGGTGCCGTTGCTGATGTTCTCGCTTGAGCCATTCTCCTGCACCACCTGCAGGGATTGCCCCTCCTCCAGCCTTTCGAGCCTGAAGCCGCCGATTCGATCAAGCTGTTGATTGATATCCACCACCTGCCGGTCGCTGAGATCCCGCGTTGTGAGGTTCGTGATCTCCAGGCGGCGATCCGAAGAACTGCTGGAATTCGAGCCGCGGGTGAATCGCTCAACCGGAGGGGCTGTCTGCTGGCTGAAGGATCCCTCTCCAGGCGGCAGATTCCGACCAAAAGCCCCAAGCAGGGTGCCATTGTCGCTGACGATAAAATTGTTTCCCCAGCGAAAAGCAAATGAATTATCGATTTCAGATATATTGGTAAGATTAACATCAAGAATCCGCACATTCAAGGCAACCTGTCGCTGCCTGAGATCGAGCTTTTTCAGATACTGCTCAGCCACCCCCACGATGGCGGGATCGCCCACCAGTGTGATTGTGCCGAGGCGGGTATCGGTGGTGGCCCGCAGACCGAGCAGGGGGCCGGAGGTGGCGCCGTAGGCCTCCACGGAGGTGATCGTGGTGGTCTGCGTGGTGGCGCTGTTCGGGGCCCCGGCGGGTTGCTGCAGGTCGCCTCCCTGAGTCACCGCCGTAGTGATCGTGTTGGTCTTGGTAACCGAAGCGCCGAGATTGGCCAGGTAATCAGCCGCCTGATTCGGCCCCACCTGATTGAGGCGATAGATCTTGGAAAGCTGGGGGCCGAAGGTCTTGGAGAGGGCATTGGGCCCGGCCAGAATCATGTTGCCTTCACGCTTGCCCTGCAAACTGGCCGCCAGCAGAGCGGTGTTGAAGGCCCGGCCATAGCTCTCACCCCGGAATGTGAGGGAAATCGGCCGCGACCCCGGATCCTGGCCATCAACCGGGCCGGTGCCAGAACCGCTGCGCTCGGTCTCACCCACATAGGCAAAGCCATAACCGCCGAGCTGGGCCAGGGCCATCAGGGCATCCTTGGCCGGAGCGTTCTTGAGGGTCATTGTGACCGGTGGCCCCGAAAGATTCACATAACCCGGGTTGCGCAGGGTCATCGACCCGACCGCCATGTCGCCGAGGGGCGGGGCAACGGCCCTCGGCTGCAGGGGGGGGGCGTAGGTGGGCAGGGGCACCGCGCCGGGCTGGGCCAGGTTGGCCCGGCTCACCTCCAACCGTGCCTGGGACACCGGCGAGGCGAAGGTGAGAATCAGATTGCGCCCATCAGCGCTGACCACCGGCCGACCGAGGTTCACGCCGGGGCTTGGGTTCACGGTCAGGGAAAACACCCGACCTGCCCCCGTGAAGCCGATCGACTGGAGGCCGACCTCGGGCAGGGACAACTGCTGCGGACCAACCCGCAGGGCGGCAGGCGCAGAGGTGATCACCTGGCCCTGCCAGGCCGCACCGCCACCGTTACTCTGCTGGAGCTGGGGACCGGGCCCGGTGCCCTCGATCACCAGCTCGATGGCATTGGGAAGCCGCCGCACCTTGAGCTGAACCGTGGTGGCGGCGTCCACCCGTTGAGACTGCGGAACGGGGGCGGTCTGGGCGATCAGCGCTTCGCCATCAAAACCGCCAGCCACGGCTGGGAGGGTGGAAAGCCCGGGAGCAGCAAGCAGAACCAAAGTGGAGCAGACAGGTGCTGTCCCGACGGGGAAGCCCACCAACCTCAAGTCCGCGAAATGGGGGGACTTTAACGACAAAGGATGATCTGCCCGACTTGGTGTGGAACTGAAAAAAAGCGGTCAAGCTCAGCTTTCGGGCTGCTTGCTGGCCGCGGGGACAGTGGCGCTGGTGGCAAGTCCGGAGGGAGGAGTTCGGTAATAGGTGAAAACGAGCTTCATCTCTGGAATCGTCGCCTTACCGGGCGCTGCGGCAGCACCACTGGAACCTCCGGCTGAACCTGCGCTGGCTGCAGGCGAGACGGTGACGCGTTCGAGCGAAAAATCGCTGGGCACCACCAGCAGACTCAGCTGTTCAACGGAACGGAGAAAACCGAGCAGGCTCGGATAGCTGCCGCGCGCAGACAGCAGCACCCGTTCAGCCGCCAGACCCGCGGCCTGCAGGGGATCCTGAGGAGGGGGTGGCGGTGCAGCCTCATCCCCTTTGCTGTTCGCTCTTTTGGCGGCGCCTTTGTCGGCCGGCGCCGCCGCTGCCGGAACTGCGGCCACCGGTTCAAACAGCTCAAGCTTGAGGCCATTGCGGGCGGCTTCCCGATCAAGCTGGGCAAGGAAGGTGGTGAATTCGCCGCTGCCCTCGATCAGTTGCAGCACCCGTCGCTGGCGCTGCTCCGCCTGCTCCTGGTTGGTGCGGATCACCAGCAGCTGGGACCGCAGAATCGGAATGCGGCGCTGCAGGGCCTCGAGCTTCTCGACCGTGGCGCTGGCGGCCTGCAGGCGCATCCAGCTAGGCGCCGTCTGGAACGTGGTGATCGCCGCAGCCAACAGCGCTCCCAGCAGCACAGGAGCGCCCAGCAATGCGCGCCGGCGCCAGATGAACTGGGAGCGATTGGCGGCGGCTTGAAGGTTGGTCATCGCAGCAGCCCCTCCTTCTGCAACAGGGTCAGGCGACGCGCCAAGCCCTGGGAGCCCAGTTCCTCCAGCAGTCGTTTTTCAGCCTGGGGCGAGATGGTGTTGGCCGGACGGAAGCGAACGGCCAGTTCGAAGGACACCAGCCGTGGGCCCGGCTCAGTCCCGCCCTCTTGCTTCTCCCGCAAAGCCTTGCGCAGCACGACTCCGGCAGGATCGACGAGCGGAGAGCGTTTCAGCTGGAGTTGCAGGGCATTGATGGCGGCAAAGGGCTGGGGCTCGTCGGCCACGCCCTTGAGCACCAGTTCAACGCCGGCACCCTGCGCCTTGGCCTCGGTCAGCTGAATCCCCTGCGGCACCCGCCGTTGCAGGTCACGCAGCAGGGCGGATCCCGAGCGCACCGCCAGCAGCCCCTTCACCAGGGCCCCGTTGGCCTGCCCCACCTGGGCCAGCTTCGCCTGTTCAGTGCGCACACTGCCTTCGAACTGGGCGACCTCCCCCTCCACCGAGGCGAGATTGGCCAGCGCCGAGGCCACCATGGCGCTGCGCAGGCCGACCAGACCGGCGGCCCCCAGCGCCAGACCAAGCAGGACTGAGCCGATCGTCAACCCTCTGAGCAGGCTCTGCCGGTACAACCGGCCCGCCTCTGCAGGCTCCGGCAGTCCCAGCTCGAGCCGTTTCTCACGCAGCAGATCAAACGGGGTTGAACTCATCGCACCAGCAGCAGTTCTCCCAGACCCGCCAGGTGCAGTGAACCGTACTCACCCCTGTCCACCAGTTCCACCGGCAGATCCAGGCGCTCCTCCAGAACAGACGCCTGCTGCAGCGGTTCAGCCTGCAGCAGCCGCAGGGGCCCATCGCCGAGCTGACTCCGACAGAAGTCCACGACCTGAAGCAGAGCCTGGAGCATCGCCTCGGGGTCAGCCGGGAGCCTCTGCTCAAACTCCGGCACCCCATCCCGCCAGATCAGCAGATCAACGCCGTCCGCCAGCGGCTGCAGCAGCGCCACCAAGACGTCAGGCTCACTGCGATCCAGCAGCGACTGCAGGGCCATGTGCACACAGGCCTGGGAGGGGATCAGATGGCGCAACGCCGTGCC
>CAMDLO010000010.1 GCA_945901765.1 Cyanobium sp. NIES-981
GCGTTGGCCGATGAATCAGCTTTGCTGAGCCTGGATCATCTTCCGCTCAAGAACATCAAGCAGATGTTCGTGAATGGCGAGTTGAATCTCATGCTGTCTCAGGGTTCGCTCGTCCGGGGTGTTGGCGGCCTGGGGAAGCAGCTGGCCGAGCAGGTCGCGCAGGGGTTCTGCGTCGGGCGTCTGGATCAGGGCATCCAGCACGAGGACGCGGGCCTGTTCGCGATCCCCCTCGCCCATCAGCGCCGCACAGCGTTCAAGCACCTGCTGTTGGATCAGTTTGTCCTGGTAGTGCTCCGCCCGTTCCAGGGCGGCCCCGGCCAGGCCGGCGTGGGGGTGGTTCTTCAGCTCGTGCCAGATCTCCAGCGCTTCGCCCAGCTGCTGCAGCTCCGCCAGGGCGTGGGCCCTGTGGTGCAGGAGCCAGGGGTTGCGCCAGCCCTGGCCGAGCACTGCGGCGATCAGGTCCAGCGATAGGCGGGCGGCGTTGTTCTGGCGTGTTTCGATGATTTCCAGAAGCACCCCCTCCAGCACAGGTTTCTCCGTCGACGCCTGCAGATGTTGGGGCACCCAACCCGCCTGCCTGCAGAGCGCGGCGAGGTTCTGCAGGAGGGTCGATTCCAGCAGCTCGGTCATCTCCCCAGCGGTCTGGGCGACGGCGGTGTCGTCGTGATCGAGCAGCCGTTGCCACAGCTCCCAGGCCACCTGGCGCTCGCCGAGATTGACCAGCGCCCTGGCCTGATTGTCGAGCAGCCAGGGGCTCTCCAATCCCTTCTCCGCCGCGGCCTGCAGCAGCTCCAGGCTCAGCTCCGGCTGGTTGGCCTCGCGCACGGCGATCGCTTCCTCCAGGCAGTGCTGGATCAGGATCTCGGTGCTGCCGGTTCGGCTGGGGTTGAGATGGCGGGGTTCCCACTGCTTCAGCAGCAGCCCCAGGGCCAGTTCGCGGGCGATCGTCTGAGCATCCGTGGCCATTGAGAACCCCCCCGCTGCGATGGCTGCAAACATAAGGCTCCCGGCCTGGGACTGGATTCATTGCGATGCAACTGGCCCAACTCCGTGCCGAGCTCGTGCCGTTGGAGGAGCGCAGCGACAGCGACGCGTTGCTGGTTAAGGCCGCCGCTTTGCTGCCCCTGGTGCCCGACCGGTCCGCAGAGGCGGCTTACCTTCTGTATGCGATCGGCAAAGCACTCGTCGGCCTGAACCGCACCGACGAGGCGCTCGGTCCCTTGCAGCGCTCACTGGAGATCGACACGGGCAGGGCCCATGGCCATTACCTGCTCGGTTATTGCCTGGCCCGAGCGGGGCAGTGGCCTGCCGCCCTGCTCGCCCAGCAGCGCAGCTGCGGCCTCGACCCCAGGCAGGCGGACAGCTGGTATGAACAGGGGCGTGCCGCCCTCGAGCTGGGGCAGGACCGGCTGGCGGAGGCGGCTCTGGCGCGGGCTCTGCAGCGCCGTGCCGGCTGGCAGGCGGCGCTGGCCCTGCTCCATCACGCCAGAGTGCGCGTGGCGCTCGACCAGGGTGCGGAACCTGGTGCTGCAGCGATCCGGGCGGCCCTGGCGCAGGGTCCGCTCCCCCAGTGGCTGCTGCAGGCCTGGTGTGCCCATGCCGGTGCAGTCCTGCTGGCCGGCGCGTTTGCGGCCGCGCGCCCGCTGCTGGCGGCGCTGACCCAGCGATCCACAGCTGGCGCAGCCAGCAGCGCCGGCGCCGCTGGCATCCAGGCGCTGCCGCGCCGCCCGGCGCTGCTGCTCGCCCTGGTGCTCGAGCTGCTGCCGGGCGGCGATCAGCAGGCAGCCCGGGGGCTGGCCAGTGAACTGCGGGACACGCTCTGGCAGCCCCCCAGCGCAGGCGAGCAGGCCCTCTGGCAACCGGTGCTCGAACCGGCCCTGAGGTTGCTGCTCGGCCGTGCCTCCAGCCGGCTTCAGACCTTTGAGCCGGGCTGGCTGCTGCTCCGCTGCATCCCTGCCGTGGTTCCCCCCGCGGTCTGCACCCGGGAGCTGGAAGCGGCCATCGCCGCGCGACTGCCGGAGCCCTCCCACAACCCGTTCAGCCCGTTCGCCCGGCGGATCCGGAGCGGCCATGGCGATCTGACCTCCGGCCTCGACTGGCTGCCCGAGGCCATCGAGGCCGGTCGCCAGTGGCTGCTGGATTGCCCTGCCGATGCCGAGGTGCGGCACCTGCTGGACCGCCATCTCCAGAGCCTGAGCCAGCAGATGCTGGATGGCCTCGGCCGGTTGGTGGCGCTTCCCGGGCAGAACGCCACGGCCCTCGATCTGCGCCGCCGCGCGGCCGAGGCCCTGGTGGAAGCCAGTGACGCCATCGCCATGCTGGATCAGCAGCCCCCGGTCCGCCAGCGCCTCGGGGAGCGCCGCCGCTGGCTGCTGCTGGCCAGTCGCGATCTGCCCCAGTGCGTTCTGTATCGGGTCGTGCAGAAACAGGACCAGCTGCAGCGGCTGGGCTGCCAGGCGCAGGTGCTGTGGCTGGAGCAGCTGGCATCGTGGACCTTCACCCGGGCGCTGCTCTGGGCTGAGGCCGTGGTGGTCTGCCGCCTGCCGGCGATCCATCCGGTGCTGCGCACCATGGCCGCGGCCCGCCGGTTCGGGCGTTCTGTCTACTACGACCTGGACGACCTGCTGTTTGATCCGGAGCTGTGTCCGCCCCCCCTGGCGACCTATGGCGGCACCGTCAGCCCCGCCCAGCATCGAGCCCTGGCCCTGGATGTGCCCCTCCATGCAGCGGCGATGGCCCGCAGCGATGGGTTGATTGTCTCCACCACCAGCCTGGCTCGCCGTTGGCGGGAGCTCCAGCCGGCCTGGCGCCGGCCGGTGTGGATCCTGCCGAATCTGGCCCCCGCCGCCCTCTGGTCGCGCGCCTCCCGCCCGGGGGCGCCACAGGCCGGTCCGCTGCGGCTGGTCTTCGCCAGTGGCACCACCGCGCACAAGCAGGCCTGGCAGGAGGAGCTGGCTCCGGCGTTGGCACGGCTGCTGGCACGGCACCGCTCGCTGCGGCTGGATCTGCTCGGTCATGTGGCGATTCCCCAGCCCCTGCTGGCCTTTGCTGAGCGGATTCAGTGTCTGCCGTACACCGACTATCCCCGCTATCTGCACCAGCTGGCTCAGGCGTCGATCGGTCTGGTGGTGCTCGAGCCCGGCACGTTCACGGATGCCAAAAGCGCGATCCGCTGGATGGAGTTCAGCCTGCTGGGGCTGCCATCCGTGCTCAGCCCCACCGCCACCTACACCGAGATTCTGCAGCCGGATCGTGATGTGCTGTTCGCTCGCGGCATGGAGCAGTGGGAGCAGCAGATTGAACGGCTGATCGACGATCCGGCCCTGCGGCAGGCCCTGGCCACGCGTGCCCATGCCCGGGCGCGGGAGCTGTTTGCCCCATCGCGGGCCGATGCCAGCTGGTTGCCGCTGATCGATCCCCTCGCCTCGGCCGGTCGGCCGGCTCCTCCCCGGCGCCGCCGTCTGCTGGTGATCAATGTCTTCTTCGCTCCCCAGTCGCTGGGAGGGGCGACGCGAGTGGCCCAGGATCAGGTGCTGCAGCTGCTGGAGCGGGCCGGCGATCGCTTTGAGGTGACCGTGCTCTGCGCCGATCATCAGCCCTGGCAACTGCCACCTGCCGCCGCCGATGACGGCTCCATCGCTGAGCCCGCAGACGGAGACGACCATCCCCTGGCAATCGATTGCCACGATTGGCATGGTGCCCGCGTTGTGCGTGTGGCCTTGCCCTCGCGGTTCTGGATCAAGGTTGAGAGCGCCGCGATGGCTGCGTTCTGCCGCCAGTGGTTTGCCAGCGAGGGCTTTGATCTGATTCATGCCCACTGCCTGCAGATGCTCACGCTGGCGCCGTTGCAGGTGGCCGCCGAACTGGGAATTCCCTATGTGGTGAGCCTGCACGATGGCTGGTGGCTCAGTCCGCAGCAGTTTCTGACCACGGTCACCGGACAGCCGATCGATCCGGCTGATCCGCTCGGTCACCTTGAACAGGGGGTCAGTCGGCCGGCAGACAGCCTGGCCGCCGCTCACCAGCGCCGGCAGCTGCTGGCTCAGGTGTTGGCGGCGGCGTCCGCCCGGCTGGCCGTGTCGTCCGCCTTCGCGGCGGTGTATCGCCGCGGTGGCGTGGCGGACATCAGCGTGGTGGAGAACGATTGGCAGCCGATGGCGACCCGTCAGCAGCGCCGCCGCCGTTCTGCCGGCGAGCGCCTGCGGCTGTGTTTTGTGGGGGGCCAGGCCGTGCACAAGGGCTATGCCGTTCTCCAGGCCGCGCTGTTCCTGCGTTCGCTGGCCGGCGAGGGAGCTGGGGCCAGCCTCACGGTGATCGACGCCACCCTGCCGCCAGGCCGGAGCGATGCTCTCGACTGGAACGGAACGCCGGTGCGTTGGGTGCCGGCGGTGCCGATGGACGCCATGGCGGCGTTCTATGCCGACCATGATGTGCTGCTGGCTCCCTCCATCTGGCCGGAGAGTTTTGGGCTGGTCACCCGGGAAGCCCTCAGCGCCGGCCTGTGGGTGGTGGCCAGCGACATTGGTGCCCTGGCTGAGCCGATCAGGCCCGGCCTGAATGGTTCGCTCGTGCCACCTGGCGACGCGGCGGCTCTGGCAGAGATCCTGTGCCAGCTGTGTCGCGAGCATCCCCAGCCCCAGCCCTGTGCGGATGCTCCCGCACCCAGGGCCATCGAGCAGTTGCTGCCCCTGTATGAGCGGTGTATCCAGCAGAATGTGCAGGCCAAGGGGGCCTTTGGCGCACAGTCAAATCCTTGAGTTCATGGTCATGAGTTGATGGTCATGACTTCATGGTCGTGAGTTCATGGTCATGAGTTGGTGGTCATGAGTTGGTGGTCATGAGTTGGTGGTCATGAGTTGATGTTGTTGGATTCATGGTCCTGAAATCCAAAAAAAAATCAACTCAGATTGCCTGGTTTAGTTATGGAGTGAGTCGAGTGTTTGCTCGATGCTTTCGATGCAGCGCTTGAGATTAAAGTGCAGGCGCCCCTGCTCGCCGGCTTGGCCCTCCAGTTCCTCGCAGCTGCGGCTGTAGTAATTGCGATCAATGTGGCTGCAATGTTCAATCATTGCGTTGTTGATGCCTGGCAGGTGGTGGGCGAAGTTCAGGGTGGCCAACGCAGGCCCGGGTAAGCGGAACAGCACGTTGTGCATGGCGCTGCCCATTGCACCGGCGATCAGGGCGGCCTCATTCACCAGCCTGGTGACATCGGGCAGTGGCAGTTCCTGCGGATGAATGATCTCAAATCCATACCTCTCCAGCAACTCCTCCAGTTGATCCTCGTTCACGGATCTGCGCAGGCATGTCTGCAGTCGGCTGCGGCTGAAGTACAGGCGTCTGCAGCCCGATGCTTCCATGTCTGAGTGAGACATGGTTGTGCAGTGCGCCTCACGGCCAAGCCATCGCCAGGCCGCCTGACGGAACAGGCGCTGATGGTCCTGATGGGCATAGTGCCATTCAATCCAGGTGGGCGGCGCCACCACCAGCTGCTGAACATGCAGCTGACGCTGGCCATCCATCGCTTTGAACTGCAACGGGTTGGGGCAGCTGGCCGCCAGCAGAGCCTGGGCCCATGCAGGCAGGGGCCCCTTGCTCAGGATCGTGATGCAGGCGTCCATGGCGCCTGCGAAGTGCTGGGCATGGCTGAGAGCATTGGCGAATGAGGCTGACTGGGTCAGGAAGTGCCCGAAGTGTGGATTGGATTCAATAACGATGCAGATGTTCTCAATCCGATCTCCGTTGGGATCGACTCGACTGCTGTCCGCGACCAGCCATGGCCGAGCACCGCCGAAGAAGCTGCGGAAGTCATGGTTGGGTTGGAGGAGTTCGCCGATGGGAAGTCCGGTCTGGCGCTCCAGCCAGGTGCTGCTGGCGGGGTCGAAGAGGGCGGCAACCAGGCGACCGTATCGGTTGTTGCGATCGATGATGCCAGTGCAGGGTGTGTGTTCGCCGCTGTCAAGATTGTGGTAGCGGTTGCGCTCCAGCAAATTGAGTCGCAGTTCGGTTGGGAAGCGTCCGAGGCGGCTGAGGCTGGCCGTGATCTGAACGATGTCTTTGACGTGGTGCTGTTGCTCTGCTGTCCAGCCGCCGGCCCACTGATCAAGGGCTTGTTCAGCTGATTGCAGCGCTGATGTGAAGTTGAGATTGTGGCAGATGGAGAGGAGGCGGTTGTATGTCGCTTCAAAGATAGGGCTGCTTTGGTGCAGCTCAAGCAGGCGCAGCGCCTGGGCCTGATCACCTGCTTTGCGGAAATAGATCGCCCCCAGCAGGCAGTCGTGCAGGGCAGGCTCGGCAACGCTCAGTCGCTGCCGTAAGTCCTGGCTGGCCAGGTGCAGAAATCCGCCGTGAATTCTTGCTTCCGTGCTCTCGGGCCGTGCCAGGGCCGCAGACAGTTCCGCTGATGGATCGAGGGACGTCGATTCGCTCTGCGGCACCGTCCCGCCCGCGCCAGGGTCTGATCGTAGGTGGAACGCTTGTTGGCCAATCCGCCAGACGGCTGGCCTCAGCCGGCTGGCCTCAGGCTGCGGTGCTCCACTTCCCAGTGCACCAGCGGCCCCCAGGCCTGCTGACGCACCCAGCAGCGGCCGCCGCGGCAGTGGATCACCTGAAACGGAGGCAGGTCGGTGGGCTGGTTGCGCAACCGCACGAAGGCGCCCGGCTGCAGCAGTTCGAGCACGTTGTCGGGCAGGATGTCGGGCCGTGAGGCCTGGCTTGCGGCCTCGCCCGCAACGGGCGGGCGGCGCAGTCCGGTGGCGGAGCGGTGGGGGGGTGCCATGCACCGGGTTGGATCTGGCGCCATCCTCCGGGTGGTTCGGGCGGGAGGCCCGCTTTCTTGGAAACAGTTCCGTTTTGCGTGTGGTTTGATCAACAGGTGGCCCGCAAACAACGCCTCGATCTGGAACTGGTGGAGCAGGGTCTGGTGGCCAGCCGCCAGCAGGCTCAGCAGCTGATCCGTGCTGGGCGCGTGCGCCAGGGTGATCGTCTGCTCGATAAGCCCGGCATGGAGGTGGTGTGCGGTCTGCCGCTCGCCGTGGCCTTGCCGCCGCGCTTCGTATCGCGGGGAGGCGAGAAGCTGGAGGCGGCGCTGGCCGCCTTTCCGATCGTGATCGAGGGCCGTATCTGCCTGGATGGGGGGATCTCAACCGGCGGATTCAGCGACTGCCTGCTCCAGCGCGGAGCCGCCCGTGTCTATGGCATCGATGTGGGCTATGGCCAGACGGCCTGGAGCCTCCGTCAGGACCCCCGGGTGGTGCTGCGGGAGCGCACCAACCTGCGTCACCTCACGCCTGAGCTGCTGTACGGCCCCGATGACCCCTGGCCCGACCTGGCGGTGGCGGATGTGTCGTTCATTTCCCTGGCCCTGGTGCTGCCGGCCCTGCTCGGTCTGCTGACACCGCATGCTGCCGATCTGGTGCTGTTGGTGAAACCCCAGTTCGAGGTGGGCAAGGCCCGCGTCGGCAAAGGGGGTGTGGTGCGCGATCCTGCCGCCCATGGCGACGCCATCGCCGGCGTGGTGGCTGCAGCGACTGGACTGGGGCTCACCCCCGCTGGCCTGGTGGCCTCACCGATCACCGGACCTGCCGGCAACCACGAGTATCTGCTGTGGGTTCGCCACGGGGGCGAGCCGGGGGTGAGTACGGCCGCGATCACCGAGCTGGTGACCACCACCCTGGCGGGCGGCCGAGCGCAGCACGCCAGGCCCTGACCAGGGAAGCGGGTGATGGCGCCTCAGGTGGCGCCTCAGATGGCGCCGCTGTCGCGATCGCCGGTGCGGATCCGGATCACCGAATCGATCGTGCTCACAAAGATCTTGCCGTCGCCGATCTCGCCGGTGCGGGCGGCCTCCTGGATCGCCGACACCACGGTGTCGACCCTGTCGTCATCGACCACGATCTCCAGCTTGAGCTTCTGCAGGAACTCAACCGTGAACTCCGAGCCGCGATAGCGCTCCACCTGGCCCTTCTGGCGACCGAAGCCGCGCACTTCGCTCACCGTCATGCCGACGATTCCCGCATTCACCAGCGCAATCTTGACGTCCTCAAGCTTGAAGGGACGGATGATGGCCTCGACTTTTTTCATGGAAGCAGCTGGACTGGGGACAGTCTCTCAGGATGTCCGCCCTGCCGGTTCGGCCGGGCGATCCGACGCGAAAGACCAGTCCATCAGACCTGAGTTGATCGGGGGTTGTCGTAGCCGTTGCTACGGCCGCAGGCCACGCCCCATAGGATCGACAATCCTCATGATCTGCCTTGACCATGCCTGGGGCATCCATGCCGGAGCCATCCCCGGCGGTGTCTGATCCACCGCGATCCGAGCTCACCCGCACCCCCCTCTACGGCGAACGGGCGATCGCCGCTGCCGAACTGATCTGCTTCGAGAACCCCCGCCCCGGTCGGCCTTATGAGGTGGCGATCACCTTGCCGGAGTTCACCTGCCTCTGCCCGTTTTCGGGCTATCCCGATTTCGCCACACTGCGGCTGCTCTACCAGCCAGGTCCGCGGGTGGTGGAGCTCAAGGCGATCAAGCTCTACGTGAACAGCTACCGCGATCGGGCGATCTCCCATGAGGAGGTGGCGAATCGCATCCTTGATGACGTTGTGGCGGCCTGCGAGCCGGTGTGGGCGCAGCTGGAGGCCGATTTCAATCCCCGCGGCAACGTGCACACCGTGGTGCGGGTCAGCCATGGCCAGCGTCAGCCCTGCTGAAGGCCACTCAGCAATCTGGGCAGTTCAGCCGCGAAGCTGGTGAGATTGCGGTTGCAGAGACCAGCGACATGCAATCGATCGGGGCGCTCGCTGCCGCTTCCGGCCTCGCCCCGTTCAGCGATCGCCCACAGCTGGCGGGTGGCGAGCAGGCTCAGTCCCCCCCCGATCAGGGCAATGGCGAATCCGGCGTACACCAGCGGGACGCCGGGGTCGCGCTTCAGCAGGATGCCGCTGGCGGGCAGCACCGCCGCCACGCGGATCGGCAGATCCTGCACCGCCACCGCCTCGCCGTTGACGGCGGCGGTGGCGAGCAGGCCCCCGTCGGCCCCGTAGATCTGCACCGGACCGGCCTCGCTGCTCAGGCTCAGGAGCACCGGGGCACTGCCATCGGGCCGGGTCGGCAGCACCAGCCCCCACACCTGCTCTCCCAGCTGGGGAAAGGCCTGCAGCGGTAACTGCAGCACCGGACTGCGCCCCAGCTGAACGCTGATCGCCGCCAGAGCCCAGTCGGCCTGGTAAAAGGTCACCCCCCTGAAACGCAGGGGATGGTTCACGCTGATGCGAGCCTGGCGCAGCAGGGTGGCGTCGCCATCGCCGCTGCCTTCGAGGATGCGCAGATCGGAGCGGAACTGCTCCGGCCGACCCGCCGGATCCCGTTCAACCGCGAAGGCATCCAGGGCCAGGGTCAGTTCACTGCGCCCCCGGCTGTCCATCAGTTCCAGGGTGCGCCCCGGGGCCAGAAATTGCTCAGCCCGCTGTCCCCCCAGCACCCCCCAGGCCGCCCCCAGCATCAGCACCACCAGGCCGGCGTGCACCAGCAGTGGCCCAACCCGTCCCGGCAGGCCCCGTCGGGCCGCCAGCCGCAGCTCCTGGCGGCGCACCTGCCAACCCTGGCCGCGCAGCAGCTGCTCCAGTTGATCCAGGCTGGCCCCGGCATCGCTGCAGCTGCGGGTCTCGGCCACGCTCAGCTTGCTGAGTTGCCTGGGCGAGCGGTAATCGATCCAGCGCAGCGCGGCCTGCAGCGCCGGCCACTGGCGCCGCCAGCTGCACAGCACCAGCGCCAGCGCCAGCCAGGCCAGCAAGCCCAGGAACCAGCCGCTGGAATAGATGTGGTCGAGCTCCAGGGCCAGCACGGCGTCGCCGTTCAGCACACCCAGCCAGGGCTGCTGGTCGTAGAGCTGGTGGTACAGACCTTCGGTTTCCTTCTGGGGGATGGCCGTGCCGACGCCGCTGGCGATGGCGATCACCAGCAACAGGCCGATCGCCACGCGCAGGTCGGACATCCAGGCGGCCAGCCGGCTCAGGGTCCTGGTGGTGGAGTCGGACATGCGTCTGCAGAGGAAGGCTTGGGTGGGGCTGAACGGCCCGTTCAGCTCCAGTTCGCCACCAGCGTGAGAACGCCGGTGGCGATCAGCACCACACCGCTGATCGGTGGCACCCATTGGCCCAGCTGGCGTAGCCGCAGCAGGTTGGGCAGGCTGGCCGCGGCGGTGCCAGCCAGCAGCAGGGGCAGCACCTGGCCGGCCCCGAAGCTGGTGAGCAGCACCATCCCGGCCAGGGGGCGACCGGTCTGGGCCATCCAGCCGAGGAGCACAGCCAGCACCGGCGTGGTGCAGGGGGTGGCGGCCAGGCCGAAGGCCAGCCCGGCCGCCAGGGGCGCCAGTGGCGCCGGTACCCGTCGGCGCCACTGGTCGGGGTCGGGTCCGGTGGGCAGCCGCAGCCGCAGCAGGCCCAGCAGATTCAGTCCCATCGTGAGGGCCAGCAGCGCCACCACCGTGGGCACAAGGCCGGGGATCTGACCGTAGATGCGCCCCAGCAGACCGCTGCTCAGTCCGAGCAGCACCAGTGCCGCCACGATGCCTGCCGCGAAGCTGAAGCTGCGCAGCCAGGCGCGGCTGGCGCCGGGCAAGGACTGGGGGGTGTCGCTGAAGCCAGCCAGATAGGCCAGGGTCACCGGCAGCAGCGACAGGGAGCAGGGCCCCAGGCTGGTCAGCAGTCCCCCCACGAACAGCAGCAGAACCGTTGTGGGGCCAGGGTGGCTCAGGGACTGCTGCAGCAGTGCTTCGCTGCTGCGGGCCAGGTCAGCCAGGGCCAGGGACCATTCACTGGTCAGGGACCATCCGCTGGTCAGGGAGCTGAACACGCTCATGCGCTCAGCCTATCGGCCGCTGGTTCAGGAGCGCGCCGGCGGACGGCGCCTGCGGCTCGGCGCTGCGCTGGCGGGCACCCCCTGCGACTCCAGTGAGCAGCGAATCAGCAGACCGCACACCAGCAGGCTCGACATCAGTGAGTTGCCGCCGTAGCTGATCATCGGCAGCGGCAGGCCGGTGGTGGGCATCGCACCACTGGCGACAGCGATGTTCAGGATCGATTGACCCACCAGCAAGGTGGTGCAGCCGATCGCCACCAGTCGCTGCTGGTTGCTGCGGCAGCCCAGCGCCACCCGCAGGCCCACGAAGCCGAACAGCAGCAGGAAGCCCAGCAGCACCGCCGATCCCACGTATCCGAACTCTTCGGCAAAGACGGCAAAGATGAAGTCTGTGGTCTGGATCGGCAGATATTGCAGTTTCTGGGTTGACAGTCCGAACCCTTCGCCGAAGAGGCCCCCCGAGCCGATCGCCAACAGACTCTGCACGAGCTGGTAACCATCGCCCTGGGCATCGCGCCAGGGGTCGAGGAACGACACCACCCGCAGGCGCTGGTACTCGTTGATGGCGATGCTGGCCGCTCCCAGCAGACCGCCCCCGCAGGCCGCCCCCAGCAGCACCGGCAAGCCCACCCCGCCGGCCAGGGCCATCAGCCACAGCAGCAGGCCGCTGAGGGCAGCCGTGCTGAGGTTGGGCTGCTTGAGGATCAGCAGGATCAGCAGGCCGAACACGCCGAGCCAGAGCAGCTTCTGGTCGGCGCCGATGCGGCGCCAGTGGGCGAACAGCGCGGCACCCTGCAGAACGACGAACGGCTTGACCAGTTCGGAGGGCTGAATCTGCAGGGGACCAAGCACCAGCCAACGGCTGGCCCCGTTGACGGTGCTGCCCATCACCAGGGTGAGGGCCACCAGCAGGCAGCCGCCGAGCAGGGCCAGTGGTGCCAGATGCAGCCAGCGCCGCAGGCTCAGGCGCACACCGAGCACCAGCAGGCCCCAGCTGGCCACCATCCAGATCAGTTGCCGCTTGATGTAGTACCCGCCATCGCCCATCTCCCGTGTGGCCACCCACCAGCTGGCTGAGGCCAGCACCAGCAGACCGACCACGCACCACAGGGCGACTAGGCCGAGCAGCAGCCGTGCTTCCGCCGGCCAGTCCTGCCAGGGCCAGATCCAGCCGCGTCGAGGCGGTCTGGAGACCGGTGCGACGGTTGGCGCAATGCTGAGCGATCGGGTCAAGGCGGTCAGCCCGTCTGGAGTCCTATTGAGCCGCGCCACCCCCCGGTTTGTCGAGAGGGATGGGGGCGCTGATCATTGATGTGTGCAAAAAAAGCCGGCCCTTGCAGGGACCGGCTTCAGTGAAACGATCTGGAATGGGGTGACAACCGAGTCGAACAGTTAACCGGCGTGTAATCAACCGGCGTGTAATCAACCGGTAGAGCAATCACCTGGAAGAGCTGCTGGTTGGGGTTGGAATGGGGCGGAATCGGTAACCGAAGCAGATGGGCTGCTTCAGTTACCGACGTTCACCTGGGGGCGGCCAGTGGCCAGTTCGACCTTGAGAATCTTGCCGCCCTGCTTCATGATTCGCTGCTGCTCAGCAAACCAGCTTTCATAAGGAACCCACTTGGTGAAGTAGGTGTTCTGAAGTTCCCGCTGAGAGCGGCTCTTCTCAGGGGAGGGGATGCAGGCCGTGATTTTGAACAGGCGCATGAAACGATCCGCAGGAGGAGACTGGCTGGATCAGTTGCCCAGGCCGGAACAGATGTAATCGAAATAGACAGCCATCTCCCGTCCCGCATCCGGACCGACGAGTGAGGCGGTCACTTCCTTCATGGCCTGGATCGACTGAACCGTGGCACCGATGGGCACGCCCAGGGAGTTGTAGGTCTCCTTGAGGCCGTTGAGCACACGCTCGTCGAGGATCGAGGTGTTGCCAGCCAGCATGGCGTAGGTGGCGTAGCGCAGGTAGTAGTCGAGGTCGCGGATGCAGGCCGCGTAGCGACGAGTGGTGTACATGTTGCCGCCAGGACGGGTGATGTCCGAATACAGCAGCGACTTGGCCACAGCTTCCTTGATGATGGAAGAGGCGTTGGCGCTGATGGTGGCGGCTGCACGCACGCGCAGTTCACCGCTGGCGAAATACTGCTCGAGGCGGCTCATAGCAGAGCCATCGAGGTAGAGGCCCTGAACGTCGGCCTGGTTGATGACGTTGGTGATCGCGTCTTGCATGAATCCGGCTGTGATGGGCGGGGGACGGGGAGAGGCGCAGCCTCAGGAGAGGGCGCCGACGACGTAGTCGAAGTAGAAGCCGGCCTCTTCGGCATCGGAGCCGGTGAGCATGCTCAGGGCAGCATTCTTCATCTCGCGCACGGCTTCAGCCATCGCTTCGAGGGGAGTGCCCAGAGAGCGATACATCTCCTTGGCGCCGATGATGCCGATCTCTTCGATCGGAGTGACATCGCCGGCAATGATCCCGTAGGTCACCAGGCGGAGGTAGTAGTCCATGTCCCTCAGGCAGGACGCGGTCATTTCCTCGCCGTAGGCGTTGCCGCCGGGGGAGATGACGTCAGGACGCTTCTGGAACAGAGCACCGCCAGCGGTCTTGATGATCCGCTCGCGTCCTTCGCTGAGCACCTGGGCAACACGCACCCGGCGCTGGCCTGCGGCCACGAAGGATTTGATCTGGTCGAGTTCGCCAGGGCTGAGGTAGCGGGCTTCGGCGTCCGCGTTGATGATCGAGTTGGAGACGATGCTCATGCAGTTCTGCCTCGAAACAAGCGGTCGCCTTGACGGAGACCGTATCCAGTGGGTAAGGGGTTGATCGACTTGCGCCGATCGCCGAATCATTCTGCGGCAAGGGGTGTTGGTGCCCTCGGCGGCGGTCACAGTTCTTCACGCTGCTGTCATGCCTCAAACCCGTTGTGGCGCAACGGCTCTGGCCGAGGTTTCTGATAGTGAACGGCTGCAGCAATTGTTCACCTCTGATGGGCAGCGATTGCGCTTCGCGGTCGTGGCGATCGCGAATCCGCTCCTGTTCCAGTCGGGTCGACTGCAAACGGTTCAGATGAGAACAACTCCGGCGATGCAATTGCGCCGGAGTTGTGTTGTTTTGAGACCCGGCCGATCGGCTGGACCGTCTAGGTGGCGCCTGCCCCGGCACCAGGCGGGCCTGGCGGAGCGGAAAGCAGGGTTCAGATGGCTGCCCTGGGGCCGGGGGTGAGACCGGCGTTGCCGTTGTAAAGCGAGGCCGTGCGGTTCACCGTGGACAGGGGCACGCCGTCATTGCTGGCCATGCCGCGCAGGTAAGGCACTGTGTCCTGGCCGAAGGCCTGGGCGTATTCCCCGGTGTTGAGCAGGTCGTCGATGGCGACGGCAAGACCGCGGCTGGTGCGCAGGGCGAGGAAACGGCTCGTCTCCTGGGGCTGGGCCGCCCTGCCGAGCAGGGCCAGCCAGGCGGCACTGGCGGCGCGCAGGGGAGCCAGGCGGTTCAGACGCTGCTGGAACAGATCGCTGCTGGCCACCGCCGCCACAAACTCGGCCACCGTGAGCTGGCCATTGCGGAACTGGGATTCGCTGTCACGCAGGCGCTCAGCCGCCAGAGCCGGCCGATTGAGCAGCTGGCGGTAGACCGCATCCATCGCTGCGGCCACATCCTGTTCGCTGGCGGTGCGCCCCAGGCGAATCGGTTGTCCCAGGCTGGCGCGCCGCCGGAACCCCTGGGGTTGGGCGGGCTGCAGGGCCCTGGCCATCGCTGCACCCGGTGCCAGGGCCGGTGTGGCCGCCAGGTTGCCGCTTTCCCGCTTGGACCAGAGGCCCAGATTCAGGGGTTTGGTTGCGGCACCGGCCAGGCCGGCCCCGCCGGTGAGAGTCGAGCTGCCGGTCGCCTTGCCACCACTCCAGCTCCGGCTGGGTGCTGGATTGCTGCGCACGCCCGCCGGGGCAGCCGCGTTCGGCCGGGCCGGCGCCGCCATCGCCTGTCCGTCGGCGATTTTGGCGCTCCAGCCCCCCCGCACCACGGTGCGGCGGCCGGGCAGGTTGCGAGGGGTGAGATCGCCGGTGGTGCGCAGGTTGGCGGGGCCGCTGGTCTCCGGGCGGATCCGGGGGGTCAGGTCTGCGTAGGCGGCGGCATTGAAGGCGCGCCTGAGGGCTGGAACAGCCCGGGCATTGCGATCGGCCGGAGTGATGAATCGCTCGTAGGGAACCGTGTCCTCCCCGAAACAGTCGTTGTATTCACGGCTGTTGATCAGTTGATCAACCACCCCGTAGAAGCCCCGGCGGGCAGCGGTGTCGAAATAAGCGTCGATCTCCCAGCGGCCGAAGGTGGGCCGGCCGAGAAGGCGGCGGTGCATCACCTCAATCGCCTTGGTGATGTAGAGGCCACTCCAGTAACGGCGGCGGAAGGCGTCGCTGCGGGCCACCTGGCGCACGAATTCCCGCAGGCTGATGTCACCGTTCTCCAGTTTGATCTCTTCGACCTTGTTGCGTTCTCCGGCATAGCCGGCGTTGCCGAGGACCTGCACGTAGACCGCATTGATCACCGCCTGGGTGCTGCTTTCCGTGCCCCGCACGCTCGGTTGGCCGCCCCGACGCGGCACCGAGTTGCCGCCGGTGGCAATCTGCTGCAGGCGCACCACCCTGGGCCCCACCCGTCGGGGGCTGGCCTGGCGGAAGGCGGGGCTGTCCATCTGGCCCGGCTGCTTCATGCCGTTGCCGATCAGGATCCGGCGCGTGTCGTAACTGAACGGAGCTGGCCTGGTGGCGACACGGGCCGTTCCGGAGGGGAAGATCGCGCCGTAGGTGAGGGCCAACGGGTCGTTGCCACCGCCGTAGGGATGCTGATCCGCGAGGGGCTGGCGATAGGCGGCGTAGAGGGTGACGTACTGGGGAGCTCCCTCGAACGGGGCGCTGAACCGGAACAGTTTGCGGTTGCTGCCCCAGCCGGCGCTCTCCTGGGCTTCCTCGCCGAGGTCGCGCAGATAGGGAACCGTTTCCTCGCCGAACACCCTGGCGTATTCCATCGAATTGACCAGGTAATCCACCAGGCCGTTCAGGCCCTGAGCACTGACGATGTCGAAGGCGGCGGTGAACTCCTCGCGCGAACTGATGCCTCGGCCCAGGAAGTGGCGGAAGGCCAGTTCCACCGCCCGGCTGTTCGAGAACCGGCCGTAAAACTGTTTCTGGTAGGCACGGCTGCGGCCGAGGGCACGAATGAACTCCCGCATCGAGATCTGCCCCTGGCGCACCTGGGTGGCTTCGACGGGACAGGGCACCTGCCCATAGGCCTTGGCGATGTCGCGTTCGAACACCTGGCGGTAAGCGGCCCGGATCACTTCGGCTTTCTGGCCGCCGCTCATCGCCGGCTTCATCACGAAGCGCTGGGCGGTGCCCTGGGCGGCCAGAGCGTAGGTGGCGGGCAGCTGCAGGCCCTGATTCACCGGGCTGCCCAGACGCTGACGGGCAGAGGGCGTCGGCACCGCCAGCTCCTGGATTAGCACATTGAAGGCTTCGATCACCAGCTGGCGGGTGTCTGGATCGTCCTTGAACAGCCCAGCCGCTGCGGCGCGCATCTCCTGGAGAGCCACATTCGTGGCAGCCAGGGAGCAGGCCTTCTCGAGCACATCCCGCAGGCCGCGGGTGTTGACGGTGAGGATGCTGGGGTCCCCGGCCACCAACGCGTAGCCCACGTAGCGGAGAAACCACGCCAGGTCGCGGATGGACTTCTTCATGCGGGCGGTGCCGTAGCGGCCAACCGCGATCGGATTGAAACCGGTGGGCAGGACGACGCGCACGTCGGCGTCCCCCCCGGCGCCCTCCAGCAGGCGGCTCAGGAGGTTGCCGCGGCGCTCGCTGGCCCCGCTGGCGCCGGCGAAGGTCTGCACCGAGCGGGCAAAGGCCGCCTGATCAGCGGCGAGCGGTGTATCGGCGGCGGCGGCGGCTCCCGGATTGATGGGGCCGTCGAGATAGGAGAGAGGCGTGCCACCGCTGAAGATGCGGCTGGCAGCCTTGGCGACGATGAACTCGGCGTTGGCGCTGAGGCGGCGGGCCGCTTCAACGCGACGCTGACCGTTCTGGAAGAAGTTGACGAGGTTGGCGAGTTCGCCCCCGTCTGGGAAGCGATCTTCCTGCTCGGCCTGACGGACGCTGGAGAGCGGCAGGGTGTCGTAGCGCTGGGGCGCAACCCTGGTGCTGCCGCTGCTGGCGGTCACGGTCATGGACGAGAGCGAACCGGGCTGGGCCAACTTACGGCTGGGGTTCCGGGCTCCCGCCGGCCCATGAACAAATGTTTGCAGCAGCAGGGCGCCATGAAAAGCTCGGCCCAGCGACTCTGCAGCCGTGTCCCTCAGCGATGCCGCCACGCCGGTGGTGAGCGCCTTCTACGACCGTTTCCCTTATCCGGGTGATCCGCTTCAGGACGGCCCGCCGCCCGGGTACAACTGGCGCTGGTGCGTCGACAGCGCCTGGGCCGCAGCGCACGGTTGCCTGCCGCCCCGGCCCCGCCCCTGGCGTGTGCTCGACGCCGGCTGCGGCACGGGCGTCAGCACCGACTATCTCTGCCACCTCAATCCGGGCGCATCGGTGCTGGCGGTGGACATCAGTGCCGGGGCCCTGGCTGTGGCGCGGGAGCGCACCAGCCGCTCCGGTGCCGCTGCCCAGGTGAGCGAGCTGCGCATCGAGCAGCGCAGCCTGCTCGAGCTGGCGGGCGAGGGCCCCTTCGACTACATCAATTCCGTTGGGGTGCTCCACCATCTCGAGCGACCGGAAGCGGGGCTGAGGGCGCTGGCGAGCCTGCTCCGTCCCGGCGGTGTGCTGCATCTGTTTCTCTACGCCGATGGGGGGCGCTGGGAGATCCACCGCACCCAGCGGTGCCTCAGCCGGCTGGGAGTGGGCTGTGGCGAGGAAGGACTTCGGCTCGGTCGCCGCCTGCTTGAGGACCTGCCCGAGCACAACCGGCTGCGTCGCCACCACGAACAGCGCTGGGCGCTCGACACCCGCGCCGATGCCAACTTCGCCGACATGTATCTCCATCCCCAGGAGACCAGCTACAACCTGGAGCGGCTGATGGCTTTCGTCGGCGCTGCCGACCTGCACTTCGCGGGCTTCTCCAATCCGGAGGTCTGGGAGCCGGCCCGTCTGCTGAGCGGCGAGCTGCTCGAACGGGCCCGGGCTCTGCCAGAACCGGAGCGCTGGGCCCTGGTGGAGGATCTCGACCCCGACATCAGCCATTTCGAGTTCTTCCTCTGCCGGGGCGAGCCCCAGCGCCCTGACTGGGGCGATGACGCCGTGCTGCTGGCCGCGAGGGCTGAGCGCAACCGCTGCCTCTGGGGCTGGCCCCAGGAGAGCCTGCTCGGCCCGGATCTGCTGCCCCTTCAGCTCGATCCCGGCGATGTGCTGCTGATGCAGGCTGTCGAGGCGGCTCCCGACTGCTGCCTGGGCCAGCTGGAGACGCCGTTCAGCCCGGTGGACCGCGCCCGGAGGGCCCGCCGCCTGATCGCGCAGCGGGTGCTGCTGCCGGTTGCTTAACGCAGCGTGATAAGTTGCGCGGGCCTTGTGCCGCCGCCGCTTGCAGGCAACCTTCGCTGCGGAATCGGGTCCGTCCGGTTCTTCACCTGCAGGAGACGGTTCTGCCGCGCTTCCGCCATCAGGCTCAGGAGCTGTGGTTTCCGGTGTGATCGCCGCACCTGTTGATGAATACGGCCGGCTCCAGCGCCGGCTGCTGCTGGCCACCCTGGCTGTCAGCGTTCTGGTGTCGCTGGGCACCTGGATGATCGTCGGCGGGGCGACCGCCCGCAGTGTGCTGCTCGGAGGCTGCTGCGGCCTGCTGTATCTGCGGCTTCTGGCCCGGAGTGTGGGCCGTCTCGGCCCCGACTCCCGGTCCCTCGGCCGGTTCCAGATCCTGGTGCCGGCCCTGCTCGTGATCGGCGCAGCGCGGTTCCCGGCCATCCAGCTGCTCCCGGCTCTGCTGGGATTTCTTCTCTACAAGCCTGCTCTGCTTCTGCAGGCCGTCCTCGCCCCCTGAACCGCCCTCATCCCAATGGTTCCCTTGCACCTCACCCTGCCGTTCGCTGAACTGGAGGTTGGCCAGCAGCTCTACTGGAATCTCGGCAATCTTCACCTGCACGGCCAGGTGTTTCTGAGTTCCTGGATTGTGATCGGTGCCCTGCTGGCCCTCGTGGTGGTCGGCACCCGTCGGATGGAACGGGATCCCCGCGGCGTGCAGAACCTGCTGGAGTTCGTCTGGACCTACATCCGCGATCTGGCCCGGGAGCAGATCGGCGAGAAGGCCTATCGCGACTGGCTGCCATTCATCGGCACCCTCTTCCTGTTCATCTTTGTCTGCAACTGGGGCGGGGCTCTGATCCCCTGGAAGCTGATTGAGCTGCCCAACGGCGAGCTCGGTGCGCCCACCGCTGACATCAACACCACCGTGGCCATGGCCCTGCTGGTGTCGCTCTCCTATTTCTATGCCGGTCTCAGCCGGAAGGGTTTGCGGTACTTCGAGTACTACGTCGAGCCCACGCCGATCATGCTCCCCTTCAAGATCATTGAGGACTTCACCAAGCCTCTGTCCCTCTCCTTCCGTCTGTTCGGAAACATCCTGGCCGACGAACTCGTCGTTGGCGTGCTGGCTTTCCTGGTGCCGGTGATCGTGCCCCTGCCGGCCATGTTCCTGGGGCTTTTCACCAGCGCCATCCAGGCTCTGATCTTCGCCACCCTCGCCGCCAACTACATCGGCGAGGCCGTGCACGAAGAGCACCACTGAGCGATACACAGGCCGGCTCCTCCGGTCTGGCAAACTCATCGCGCGCAGGTCCGGATGCAACCGGGCCCGCTCCCTGTGGGGAGTGTCCCGGCCGCGCTCCAGCCCATTCCGCGCTTTCCCTGCGCTCTCCTACCTCCTTTCCACCCATGAGTGATCTGACCTCCGCCGCTTCCGTTCTGGCCGCCGCTCTGGCTGTGGGTCTCGCCGCCATCGGTCCTGGCATCGGCCAGGGCACCGCAGCCGGTCAGGCTGTTGAAGGCATTGCCCGTCAGCCCGAAGCTGAAGGCAAGATCCGCGGCACCCTGCTGCTCTCCCTGGCCTTCATGGAAGCGCTCACCATCTACGGCCTCGTGGTGGCACTGGTGCTGCTGTTCGCCAACCCGTTCGTCGGCTGATCACGCACAGCGGAGGGAGGGGTCGCCCCGGGCTGACCCCATCCTCCATGTGACTGCTCCCCCGTCCACCCCGGCGATCCCTTCCCCATGACCAGCTGGCTCCTGCTTGCCACGGCTGACGCCGCCAACGGCGTTGCTTCCGGCGCCCCGGAGGGAGGTCTGTTCGACCTTGATGCCACCCTGCCGCTGATGGCGGTGCAGGTGGTGCTCCTCACCTTCATTCTCAATGCCCTGTTCTTCCGCCCGGTCGGCCGGGCTGTGGAGGAGCGCGAGGGCTATGTCGCAACCAGCCGTGCTGACGCCAAGCAGAAGCTGGCCCAGGCACAGCGGCTGGAGGCTGACCTGACCGACCAGCTCAAGGAGGCCCGCCTCGAGGCCCAGAAGCTGATCGTGGAGGCCGAACAGGAGTCTGACAAGCTCTACCGCGAGGCACTGGCCGTCGCCCAAGCCGAGTCGATCGCCGTGCGCGAGCAGTCCCGCCGGGAGATCGAGGCCGAGCGTGAACAGGCGCTCTCCGCACTCCAGGGCCAGGCCGAACGGCTCGGCACCCTGATCGTTGACCGTCTGCTGGCTGCCCAATGAGTTCCACCATCACGGCTCACCCCCTGTTTGCCCATCACGGCGGCTTCGGGCTCAATCTCAATCCGCTCGACACCAATCTGATCAACCTGGTCATCGTGATCGGGGTGTTGATCTGGTTCCTGCGCGGCTTCCTCGGGGGGATGCTCGAGCGCCGGCGCCAGGCGATCCTGGCTGACCTCAAGGATGCGGAAGAGCGCCTGACGGCTGCCACCGCCGCTGTGGCCAAGGCCCAGCAGGATCTGGCCGCCGCCCAGCAGAAAGCCCAGCAGATCCGCGCGGATGGCCAGTCCCGCGCCGCGATGGTGCGCACCGAGAGCGAGCAGCGCACGATTGAAGAGATGGCCCGCCTTCGGGAAGACGCCACCGCTGATCTGGATGCGGAAGCAGCCCGTGTCACTGATCTGCTGCGCAAGGAAGCGGCTCGTCAAGCGATTGAGAAAGCCCTGGCCACCCTTCCCGGCAAGCTCGACAAAGGTGCTCAGGCGCGCCTGATCGATCAGTCCATCCATACCCTGGGGAACGGTTGATGCCTCTTCTCAATTCCATCGCCACCCCCTACGCCGAGGCGTTGCTCCAGGTGGTTGAGTCTCGCCAGGAGACCGATACCGTCGCCGAACAGGCGCGGCAGATTCTCGCCCTCTGGAATGAGAGCAGTGATCTGCGCTCTGCCATGGCCTCCCCTGTGCTGGAGCCCGCCGCCAAGAAGGGGGCGTTGCTCACCCTGTTCAAGGACCAACTCTCCCCGTCCCTCGAAAATCTGCTCAAGTTGCTGGCTGACAGGCAGCGGGTTGCCGTGCTGGATGCGGTGTTGAACCGATTCCTTGAGCTCTATCGCGAGCTGCGCAACGTCACGCTTGCCCGTGTGAGTTCCGCCACGCCACTGTCGGCCGAGCAGCAAGAGCAACTCAACGCCAAAGTCAAGGCCATTGCCGGCAGCGATGCTGTTGAGTTCCAGCTCACGGTCGACCCGGACCTGATCGGTGGTTTTGTTGTGAGCATGGGCTCCCAGGTGATCGACGCCAGCCTTGCCGGCCAGGTGCGTCGCCTCGGTCTGGCCCTGGCTCGCCTCGGCTAGGTCCCAGGTCTTCTCCTCTTCCCTAACGCTTCACTGCCCTCCCCACTCGCTCCCCACCGGGGACTTCCCAATCATGGTTTCCATCCGTCCCGACGAGATCAGCGCCATCCTCCGGCAGCAGATTGAGGATTACGACAAGTCCGTGTCCGTCAGCAACGTCGGCACCGTTCTGCAGATCGGTGACGGCATCGCCCGGATCTACGGCCTCCAGCAGGTGATGGCCGGCGAACTTGTGCAGTTCGAGGATGGCACCGAGGGCATCGCCCTCAACCTGGAAGACGACAACGTCGGCGTGGTGCTGATGGGCGAAGGTCGTGGCATTCAGGAGGGCAGCACGGTCAAGGCCACCGGCAAGATCGCCGCGGTGCCCGTTGGCGAGGCCATGCTCGGCCGGGTTGTCAACTCCCTCGGCCAGCCGATCGACGGCAAGGGTGACATCGCCACCACCGAGACGCGCCTGATCGAGTCGATGGCACCCGGCATCATCCAGCGCAAGTCGGTGCATGAGCCGATGCAGACCGGCATCACCGCCATCGACGCCATGATCCCCATCGGCCGGGGCCAGCGTGAGCTGATCATCGGCGACCGCCAGACCGGTAAGACCGCGATCGCGATCGACACGATCATCAACCAGAAGGGCGAAGACGTCGTCTGTGTGTACGTGGCCGTCGGCCAGAAGGCGGCCTCGGTCGCCAACGTGGTGGAGGTGCTGCGTGAGAAGGGCGCCCTCGACTACACCATCGTGGTGGCCGCCAACGCCTCTGACGCCGCCGCCCTCCAGTACCTGGCTCCCTACACAGGCGCAGCCCTGGCTGAGTCATTCATGTACAAGGGCAAGGCCACCCTGGTGATCTACGACGACCTCACCAAGCAGGCCCAGGCCTATCGCCAGATGTCGCTGCTGCTGCGTCGTCCCCCCGGTCGTGAGGCCTACCCCGGTGACGTGTTCTATTGCCATAGCCGTCTGCTGGAGCGGGCCGCCAAACTGAGCGACGCCATGGGCAAGGGCTCGATGACCGCCCTGCCGATCATTGAAACCCAGGCCGGTGACGTGTCGGCCTACATCCCCACCAACGTGATTTCGATCACGGACGGTCAGGTGTTCCTCAGCTCCGACCTGTTCAACTCCGGTCTGCGTCCGGCCATCAACGTGGGTATCTCGGTGAGCCGTGTCGGCGGTGCCGCCCAGACCAAAGCCATCAAGAAGATCGCCGGCACCCTCAAGCTTGAGCTGGCCCAGTTCGATGAACTGGCCGCCTTCTCCCAGTTCGCCTCCGACCTTGACGCCGCCACCCAGGCCCAGCTCTCCCGCGGTAAGCGCCTGCGCGAGATCCTCAAGCAGGCCCAGTTCAGCCCCCTCAACCTGGCCGAGCAGGTCGCCGTGGTCTACGCCGGTGTGAAGGGCCTGATCGATGAGGTGCCTGTGGAGTCGGTGGTGGAGTTCTGCCGTGAACTGCGCGATTACCTCAAGACCAACAAGGCCGATTTCATCACCAAGGTGATGTCCGAGAAGCAACTCAGCGACGAAGCTGAGGCCATGCTCAAGGACGCCATCAACGAGGTGAAGTCGACCATGCTCGCCACCGTCTGAGGAGGACACTCAGATGGCCAATCTCAAGGAAATCCGCGACCGCATCAGTTCGGTTAAGAACACCCGCAAGATCACCGAAGCCATGCGCCTGGTCGCTGCGGCCAAGGTGCGTCGTGCTCAGGAGCAGGTGTTGCGCAGTCGGCCCTTCGCCGACCGCCTGGCCCGCGTGCTGGAGAACCTCCAATCACGGATGGGATTCGAAGACGTGGATGCTCCCCTGCTGGAGGAGCGCCCCGTTCAGACCATCACCCTGCTGGCCGTCACCGGCGACCGGGGTCTGTGCGGTGGCTACAACGCCAACATCATCAAGCGCACCGAGCAGCGTCACGCTGAACTCAGGGGCCAGGGATTCGCCGTTGATCTGGTGTTGATCGGCCGCAAGGCGATCACCTATTTCCAGAATCGCGCATCCCAATACAACATCCGGGCCACGTTCACCGGTCTGGAGCAGGTGCCGAATGCTGAAGAAGCGCGCGGCATTGCCAATGAGGTGCTGGCCGAGTTTCTCTCGGCTTCCACCGACCGGGTTGAAATCATCTTCACCAAGTTCATCAACTTGGTGAGTTCCAAGCCCGTTATTCAGACACTCCTGCCCCTGGACCCCCAGGGAATTGCCAGCCCCGAGGATGAGATTTTCCGTCTCACCACCCGGGAAGGCCGCCTGGTGGTGGAACCGGGAACTTCCGCCAATGCGGTCCCCGCTCTGCCCTCAGACATCGTGTTTGAGCAGAGCCCGGAGCAGCTGCTCAATGCGCTGCTGCCCCTGTACCTCCAGAACCAGCTGCTTCGCTCGCTGCAGGAGGCAGCCGCTTCCGAGCTGGCCAGTCGCATGACGGCCATGAACAACGCCAGTGACAACGCCAAGGCTCTCGCCAAGACGCTGACCCTGGACTACAACAAGGCTCGCCAGGCCGCGATCACTCAGGAGATCCTGGAGGTGGTGGGCGGCGCCTCGGCGATGGGGTGACGGGCTCGCCGTCCCCTTCGATCGGCGCTCTGGCCATCCAGCCGCTGTTTCCGGTGGCCCTTGGCCAGGTGCAACTTGCTCTCGATCCCCTGGAGCTGGCGATTCAGCTCCAGGCCCTCTACGGTCTGCGCGGTACAGCCCTGAGCAATCCCGACCCGGATTGCGCCTGGACCGGCGATCTCAACCGGGTGTGGCAGCTCCATCTGCACCCGGCCTTCGCGCCGTTGATCGACACGGTCAGCGGTCACGCCCAGGCCTACCTGGGCCAGCTCGGCTTTGATCCCAGCCGTGTGGTGCTGCATCTGCAGCGGTGCTGGCCCGTGCTGTGCGAGCCCGGTCAGGTGGTGGGTCGCCATCACCATCCCAACGCCCATCTCAGCGCGGTCGTCTACCTCAGCGGTGATGGCAGCGGCGATTGCGGCTGTCTACGCTTCTGGCCCGACCGGCAGGTGAACGAGCTGGTGCCGGGCCTGGCTGTCGGTCACGGCGGGCCGCTGGGGTCGTCGGGCTGGCTGCAGCCCTGGATGGATGTGGCGCCCCGGGCCGGACTGCTGCTGCTGTTCCCCGCCAGCCTCGACCACGCCGTGCTCGCCAACGAAGCCGCCGATGTGCTGCGGGTGTCGATCAGCCTCGACTTCGTGCTCACCGCCCGGGCCGATGACCCGGATCCGCCTGAATACCTGGCGCCCCACCCCTGCCAGTGGCAGCAGCGGTGATGCGGGCTGGGAGGATGGACCGGTTGCGCCGTTTGCCGTGAGCGAGATCAGCACCTTCACGATCAACGCCGAGCTGGAGGGCGTGCGCCATACCTTCGCTTGCCGCGGCGACCAGACCGTTCTGGCCGCCGCTCTCGCCGCCGGGATCCCCCTGCCGAGTTCCTGCTGCTCCGGGGTGTGCACCACCTGTGCGGCCCTGTTGAGCGAGGGCACGGTGCATCAACCTGATGCGATGGGCGTGAAGGCTGAGCTCCAGCAGCAGGGGTATGCCCTGCTCTGCGTCGCGTTCCCCCGCAGCGACCTGACGCTGCGGGCCGGCATGGAGGACGCGCTCTACGAGGCCCAGTTCGGTCAGTACCAGAAATGATCCGGCCGCTTCAGCCGCTGGGATCCGCGCCGCCAACCCTCCAGCCGCCAACCCTCCAGCCCCTGACGCTGGAGCTGCATCTGGAGCCTGAGCGCCAGGGTGCTGCGGCCCTGAGGCCTGCCATCCTGGCCGCTCTCAGCGCCCACGGTCGGCCCTTGCGCTGGGCGATCACGGCGGCCGCTGGTGGCCGGCTGGTGATCGAAGCGATCCTGGTGGTGGATGGCGGCGGATGAGTGGCCTGGCTGCCGGCCCTGCGGCGTTGGATCGGTCGGCACCGCCGCTGCCGACCCTGCTGGTGATCCCCACGGGCATCGGTTGCGCCGTGGGGGGCTTTGCCGGTGATGGCCTGCCGGCGGCGCGGCTGCTGGCCGCCGCCAGCGGTTGCCTGATCACCCATCCGAATGTGATGAATGGCGCCGCGCTCTATTGGAGCGATCCACGCCTGCAGTACGTGGAGGGCGCTGCGCTGGATCGCTTCGCCGCCGCAGAGATCGCCCTGCGGCCCGTGCGCCGCCAGCGGCTGGGTCTGCTGCTGGACGCGGGCCTGGACCCGGAGCTGCGCCTGCGCCACCTGCAGGTGGCCGACGCCTGCCGCGCCAGCCTTGGCCTGGAGATCGGCCCCGTGCTCAGCACCGATGCGCCCCTGGCCGTGACCCTCCAGCAGGGTGCCAGCGGCAGCAGCTGGGGCACCCTGGGCCGTGCCGATGCCCTGTTGCGCGGAGCCGAGGCGCTGCAACGGGCCGGTGCCACCGCCATCGCCGTTGTGGCCCGTTTCCCCGATGATCCCGGCAGCGACGCCCTGGCGGCCTATCGCGCTGGCACCGGGGTCGACGCTCTGGCGGGCGCGGAAGCGGTGATCAGCCATCTGGTGAGCCGGGAGCTGGGCCTGCCCTGCGCCCATGCGCCGGCTCTGGCGCCATTGCCCCTGGATGCTCAGCTCGATCCCCGCGCTGCGGCCGAGGAGCTGGGGCACACCTTCCTGCCGTGCGTGCTGGTGGGATTGAGCCGGGCGCCCGACCTGGTGCCCCGCCCCGCCGCGGGCGACTGGGTGGAGCCTGGCCTGCTCCGGCCGGAGGCGATCGGAGCGGTGGTCGCCCCGGCCGGAGCCCTGGGGGGGGCAGCGGTGCTGGCCTGCGCAGAACGGGGCGTGCCCGTGATCGCGGTGCACAACCCCTGTGTGCTCGCCGTCACGGCCGAGGCGCTTGGGTTGGCGGTGTTGGCGGCGTCCAGCTACAGCGAGGCGGCCGGGTTGGTGCTGGCGCTGCGGGAAGGGCTGGCACCTGCGGCGCTGACCCGGCCCCTGCCACCGCTTCAGGCCCGGTGATAAGGGCCGCCCTGCAGGATCGACTGGGCCCGGTAGAGCTGCTCCAGCAGCAGCAGGCGGGCCAGGTCGTGGGGGAAGGTGAGCGGTGAGAGGCTCAGCCGCCAGGCGGCCCGCTGCCGCAGCGCCGCGCTGAGGCCATCCGCACCGCCGATCACGAAGGCCAGCCGCTGGGAGCCGGCGTGGCGCAGCTGGTCGGCCAGCTGGCAGGAGTTCAGGCCCAGGCCTTCCTCGCTCAGGGCGACCAGCTGCTCATCACCACGCAGTTCCGCCAGGATCGCTGCCGCCTCCCGTTCGGGGGTGCTGTCGCGCAGTTCCACCAGGGTGAGGCCCGGCAGTCGACGGCGATAGGTCTCGACTCCCTCGCGCACCCAGCCCTTGCGCACCTTGCCAATGGCCAGCACCCGGATGCGGGCGGGATTGAGCATCGCCCCTCAGCGCAGACAGGCCATCGGATGGCGGGGCGCCAGGCCGAGGGCCCTGGCCACGCCCGGATGGCACACCGACCCGCCCACCGTGTTCAGGCCGGAGAGCAGTTCCGGCCGGTCGGTGACCGCCTCCTCCAGCCCCCTGCCGGCCATCACCAGGATGTACGGCAGGGTGACGCTCACCAGGGCCTCCGTGGAGGTGAAGGGCACGGCGCCGGGCATGTTGCCCACCGCGTAGTGCTGCACCCCGTGCAGCGTGTGCACCGGGTCGGTGTGGGTGGTTTCACGGCTGGTGGCGATGCATCCGCCCTGATCGATCGCCACATCCACGATCACCGAGCCCGGTTTCATCTGCTGCACCAGCGCTTCGTTCACCAGGGTCGGCGCCCGACCGCCGGGGGTCAGCACGGCGCCGATCACCAGGTCGGCACTCGGCACCAGCCGTTCGATCAGGCTGCTGCTGCTCACCAGGCTTACCAGCCGACCGCGTCGATCGGCCTCCAGCTGGCGCAGCCGCTGGGGAGAGCGGTCGAGCAGAAACACCTCCGCATCCATGGCGGTGGCGATGCGGGCCGCATTCCAACCGACGCTGCCGGCGCCGAGCACCACCACCCGGGCCGGCCGCACGCCGGTGCAGCCCCCCATCAGGATGCCGCGACCGCCATGGGGTTTTTCCAGCAGATGGGCGCCCACCTGAGCCGCCAGCCTGCCGGCGATCTCGCTCATCGGTGCCAGC
The DNA here is from genome assembly GCA_945901765.1 of Cyanobium sp. NIES-981. GTDB lineage: Bacteria > Cyanobacteriota > Cyanobacteriia > PCC-6307 > Cyanobiaceae > NIES-981. The sequence goes on from CAMDLO010000010.1 coordinate 27,791, forward strand.
AGCGGCAGGCTGCCGTCCTCCACCTGCACGGTTTCGTAGGCCACCGCTGTGGTGCCCGCCTCGAGCAGGGCCCGGCCCACCTCCGGGTAGGCCGCCAGGTGCAGGTAGGTGAACAGCACCAGATCGGGCCGCAGGAACTGGAATTCCTCCGCCTGAGGCTCCTTCACCTTCACCACCAGATGGGCGGCCCAGGCCCCCTGCTGGTCCACCAGACGGGCGCCGGCGGCGGCGAAGTCCTGGTCGCTGATGCCCGCTCCCAGGCCGGCGCCGGTCTGCACGCGCACCTCCATGCCCTGGCTGGCCAGTTCGCGCACCCCGTCGGGGGTGAGTGCCACCCGCCGTTCGTCACGCTTGATTTCGCTGGGCACACCGATGCTGGCCATCGGAGCGCTGAAGGGGGGCGGACCGGCCATGGAGCCTCGTTGTCTCCCCCCAAGCCTGACTCAACGGGCAGCGATCGGCATCCGCCAGCCGCTGCCGAAGGCCTGGCCGCTCACCTTCAGCACCGGCGCGGCCTGGCGCCGTTTGAATTCGGCCCGTTGCAGCAGGCCGATCACCCGCTCGACCACGGCCCGCTCCTCCCCTGCCGCCACCAGTTGTTCGGCGTCGCGGCGCTGTTCCACCAGGGCTTCAAGCAGACGGTCGAGCAGGTCGTACTCCGGCAGCGAATCGCTGTCGCGCTGGTCGGGGCGCAGTTCGGCGCTGGGGGCTTTCTGCCGGATCGCGGCGCCCACCAGCTCGCCTTCGGCCGGCAGCCCCAGGTCGACGCGGCACGCCGCCGCCGCCGGGCTGTCGATCCAGGCGCACAGCGCGAACACCTGGCTCTTGTACACGTCGCCGATCACGGCCAGCCCGCCGTTCATGTCGCCGTAGAGGGTGCAATACCCCACGGCCAGCTCGCTCTTGTTGCCGGTGGAGAGCAACAGCTGGCCCTGCTGGTTGGCCACGGCCATCAGCAGGGTGCCGCGGATGCGCGACTGCAGGTTCTCGGCGGTCAGGCCGGCCGGCGCGTCGCCGAGCGCCGGGGTGAGGGCCGCATCGAAGGCCTCCATCAAGGGGCTGATCGGCAGCGTTGCGGTGGTGAGGCCCAGCCGCCCCGCCAGGGCCAGGGCATCGCGGCGCGAACCGGCTGAACTCCAGGGGGAGGGCATCAGCAGGGCGCGCACCCGCTCCGGCCCCAGGGCCGCTGCGGCGATCACGGCCACCAGGGCGGAATCGATGCCGCCGCTGAGACCGAGCAGGGCCCGCTCGAAGCCGCATTTGGCGGCGTAGTCCCGCACCCCCAGCACCAGGGCCCGCAGCAGCTGCTCCGGGGGGTCGGGGTCGGGGGCGGGGTCGGGGTTGTGGGCCGCTTCGGCTGGGGACGCGGCGGCGTCCCAGAGCTGCTGCGCTTCCCGGCAGCAGGGCAGCTGGCACAGCCGGGCACCGCTCTGCGCCACCACGAAGCTGCTGCCATCGAACACCAGCTCGTCGTTGCCCCCCACCTGGTTCAGATAGATCACCGGGCAGCCGAGCCGGGCAGCGGCGCTGCCCGCCAGCCGCTGCCGCAGCTCGGCTTTGCCGGGGGCAAACGGGGAGGCGGAGAGGTTGAGCAGCAGATCAGGCCGCAGCGGCTGCAGGGCCTCGATCGGATCGGGACCCGCCAGCCGCTGCCCCAGCAGGCGCTCCTCCACCCAGAGGTCCTCACAGATGGTGAGGCCGAGGCGCCAGCGGCGGCCCCGCCGTTCCAGCTCCAGCAGCGCTGGGGTGCGCCCCGGCTGGAAGTAGCGCCGCTCATCGAACACGTCGTAGCTGGGCAGCAGCTGCTTGCGGGCCACCACCTGCCAGCCACCGGCCTCCACCAGGGCCAGGGCGTTGAAAAGGCCTGGCAGCCCCGCGCCGGCGCTCGGTTCGGCGATGCCCACCAGCAGGGCCAGGGTGCTGTCCCGGGCGGCCAGCCCCGCCACCAGGCCGTCGAGGGCCTGCTGCTGCTGCTGCAGGCGGGCCGGCAGCAGCAGCAGATCCCGGGGCGGGTAGCCCCACAGCGACAGCTCCGGCGTCAGCACCAGATCGGCGCCACTGGCTTCGGCCTGCCGACAGGCCGCCAGGATGCGCGCCGCGTTGCCGGTCAGATCCCCGACCACGGGGTTGAGCTGGACCAGGGCAAGGCGCATCAGCGGTCGGCGGCAAGGCCGTAGAGATTGTGCTTCAGCAGCACGGGCCACACCGCCGCAGGCACCTGGTCGCGGCGTGGTTGGTGGCGCACGTTGGAGCTGGCGGTTGCGGGGATCGCCAGGGGCAGCTGTTCGAACCGGCCGCCGAGCCCGGTCAGCTCCTCCAGGCTGGCGGGAGCGAGGGGCCAGCCATGGCGCGGCACGATCGCCAGCCGGCAGCGTTGCAGCAGGTCGCCGGCCGCTTTCCAGCGGGGAATCTGGGGCACCAGATCGCTGCCCACCACAAACACCAGTCCGGCCTGCGGCCAGCGCCGGCCGGCCCGCTCCAGGGTGGTGATCGCCCAGGGGCTGCTCAGCTCTTGGGCGTGCTCCAGGCGAGGGTCGTCGAGGGCCGCCACCAGGGCCGCCAGCAGGGCGGCCCGATCCCCCAGGGCAGCGCCATGCACTTTCATCGGGTTGTCGCTGGCCCAGGTGGCCACCCGCGGGAAGCGCCGCAGCAGGCCCCGCAGCAGTGCCTGGTGGCCGAGGGTGGGGGGGTCGGCACTGGTTCCGAACAGGGCGATCTCGGAGCCGGGGGGCAGCGGCGACTGCCCCGTCATGGCATCAGCGGCTGGAGACTGTCGCTTTCCCGCCGCCGCCGCCCTGGGGCGAGCCAGCGCCGCACGGCCGGATCGCTGGCCGCCAGCCGGCGCAGCAGGGCCCCCGGCTGCCCCCCTCTGCCGCTGTGGCGCAGCAGCTCGGCTGCAGCCAGACGGCCGGCGCGCCGGGTGGTGTGCACCGCCAGTGCGGCCTGGGCCAGGGCCACCGGCGCCGCCGGGGCCAGGCTCAGCCCACCGCTGAAGGGGGCCGCCAGCAGCAGCAGCTGGCGCAGCCCGCCCAGCAGCACCTGCAGCCCCAGCTGGGCTCCCCCCAGCAGGGCGTTGTGGCGGGAGAGCCGGCTGAGCAGGCGGCGGGCGGTGGGGCCATCGATCGGCAGACCGTAAAGACGGGCCAGCTGGGCCACCAGGGCGGTGTCGCAGGCCAGACCGCCGGCCAGGTCGAGCAGCAGCAGCGGGTTGGCGGCCACGCCCGTGGCCTTGAGGGCGGCGTAGCGACCGATCAGTCCCTGGGCGGCTCGGCGGCCCAGGCCAAGCCGCTCGCGCTGCAGCTGGATCTGGAACCGTTCCGCGGCCTGGAGGCTGTTCAGGGCCAGCAGCGTCGCCCCGTCGCGCTCCAGCAGGGTCTGCAGCTGCCGACGCAGGGGGTGCACCGCGGCGGGCAGCGGTTCGCTGCGCACCCGTCCATCGGCCCGCAGGCGCGCCTGGCGAGGGGCGGCTGCCACGGCCACCGGTGGCAGCAGCATGCTCTCTGCCGGCAGGGCGGCCGCCAGCCGGGTGCCGATCGCCTCCAGCAGCTGGTCGCGCTCCGGCTCCGACCAGCAGTCGCAGCGGTTCAGCACCAGCTGCAGCGGTTTGCCACTGGCCACGAGGGCTTCGAGGGCCTGCAGATCCACCCGGCTGAGATCACCGTCGAGCACCAGCAGCACCAGGTCGGCGCCGCGGCACACCCGCTCGGCCAGCCTTGCCCGGCCGGCCCCGTCGATCTCGTCGATGCCGGGGGTGTCGACCAGCTCCAGGGCCGCCAGACCGGTGATCGGCAGCGCCCACGGCACCGCCTGCTGGCTGCGGGTGGAGCCGTGGGCCACATCCGTGGCCACCACCGCATCCCCCACCAGCGCATTGATCAGGCTCGACTTGCCCACCCCCACGCGTCCGAACACCGCCAGCCGCAGCTGCCGCTGCTCCAGACGCCGCAGCTGGGCGTCGAGGGCGGCGAGCGGGCCGCCGAGCAGGCTGCGCTCCCGTCCGCTCAGGGCGAGCGACCGGCGCCAGGGCTGCAGCAGCAGCAGGGCCCGCTCCGCGGTGGAGGGTGCCGTCATGGTCGGCGCCACCAGCCGGCGAGCACGGCGAGCACCGCCTCGGCCCCGATCACCCCCACAAAGCCGCCGAATTCATCCACCACCACCCGCACGCCGCCGCTGTTGCGCCGGAAGCCGGTGAGCAGCCGGTCGGCGCGGATCATCTCCGGCACGTATTCCACCGGCTCGCTCAGTTCCGCCGGAGTGCGCTCTCCCTGGCCTTCCAGCAGGGCGGTGAGCAGCCGCTCCCGGCTGGCCACCCCCACGATTTCATCCACCTCATCGCCCAGCACGACCCACCAGGGGGCGTGGTTGCTCAGCAGCTCGGCCCGGGCCTGATCGAGCCGTGTGGCCGCCGCCAGCGTCGGCGCCGCCACCCGCGGCGTCATCAGATCGCGGGCGGTGAGGTCGTTGAGCTGAAAGACCTTGGCGATCATCGCCGCCTCATCGGCCTCGATCTGGCCCTTCTGGGAGCCGAGCCGGGCCAGCAGCCGGATTTCGTCTTCGTCGGTGTTGATTTCGTTCTCGGCGGTGATCGCCGGCAGCAGCCGCTCCAGCACCAGCACCAGCGGCGCCATCAGCAGGGAGAACCAGTGCAGGGGGGCGGCGCTGCTGAGGGCCACCGGCAGGGCGAGCCGGCTGCCGATCGCCTTCGGCAGGATCTCGCCCAGCAGGATCACCAGCACCGTGAGGCCGACCGAGAACATCGGCAGGGCCACGCCCGCCACGCCACGCCGCTCGAACACCTGGGCGGCATAGCCACCGAGCATCAGGCTGCCGAAGATGTTGAAGCCGTTGTTGGTGATCACCAGCACGGCCAGGGTGCGGCCGAGCCGCTGGCGCAGCTGTTCCAGCCGGCGGGCCCCCCGCACCGGTCTCGTGCGGGCGGCGAGCTCGTGAATGCGCACCGGATTGACGGTGAGCAGGGCTGCCTCCACGCCGGAACAGAGGGCGGAGCCGGCCAGCACCACCAGCACCAGGAGGCCCAGACCCAGCAGGTCATTCATGCGGTGGATGGGCCCTTGGCCATGGTTCCATTCAAGCTGCCGGGGCAAGTGGGCTGCCGGCGCAGACCGGGTTGATCCAGACTGCCTGTTCAGCCGACCCGTCGCCAATCCTTGGACCATTCCCTGCTCGGATCCAGCCATGCCCAGCGGCGGCAGCGTTTCCTGGAGCAGCTCGGTGGGGCGGCCGCGGTGATCCCGGCGGCCCCCCTGGCGGTGCACCACGCCGACTGCGAGTGGCCCTTCCGCCAGAACAGCGACTTCTGGTACCTCACCGGCTTCGATGAGCCCGACGCCGTCGCCCTGTTCCTGCCGCACCGGCCGGCCGGCGAGCGCTATGTGCTGTTTGTGGCAAGCAAGGATCCCAGCGCCGAGGTATGGACCGGTCACCGCTGGGGCACCGAGGGGGCCGTGGCCGTGTTCGGCGCCGACATCGCCCATCCCCTGCCGGAACTGGAGCAGCGGCTCGGCACCTATCTGCAGGGGGCCGAGGGGATCGCCTTCCGGGTGGGCCGGCATCCGGCGGTGGAGCCGCTGGTGCTGGCCGCCTGGGCCCGCCAGCTCGACCGCGCCCCCCGCAGCGGCCACGCCGCCCTGGGCCTGGTGGCCCCCTGCCCGATCCTGCATGGCCTGCGCCTGCGCAAGAGCCCCGAGGAGCTGGAGCGGATGCGGCTGGCCTGCCGGATCTCGGCCGAGGCCCACGAACTGGCCCGCCAGGTGGCCCGGCCCGGTCTCAACGAGCGCCAGGTGCAGGCGGTGATCGAGCAGCACTTCCTGGAGCAGGGCGCCCGCGGACCGGCCTACGGCTCGATCGTCGCCGGTGGGGCCAACGCCTGCGTGCTGCACTACACCGCCAATAATGCCCCCCTGAACGACGGCGACCTGCTGCTGATCGATGCCGGCTGCTCGCTGGCCGACTACTACAACGGCGACATCACCCGCACCTTCCCGATCAACGGCCGCTTCACGGGCGAGCAGCGGGCGCTCTATGAGCTCGTGCTGGCGGCCCAGGCGGCGGCGGTGGCGGCGGTGGCGCCTGGGTTCACGGCCGAGGGCGTGCATGAAACGGCCCTGCGGGTGCTGGTGGAGGGGCTGCTGGAGCTGGGCCTGCTGGCGGGCTCGGTGGACGGCGTGATCGCTGAGGGTGCCTACCGCCACCTCTACATGCACCGCACCGGCCACTGGCTCGGCCTTGATGTGCACGACGTGGGCGCCTACCGCCTGGGCGAGCACCACGTGACCCTGGAGCCGGGCATGGTGCTCACGGTGGAGCCGGGCCTGTATGTGAGCGATCGGCTGCCGGTGCCGGAGGGCCAACCGGCGATTGATGAGCGCTGGATGGGCATCGGCATCCGCATCGAAGACGACGTGGCCGTCAGCGAGCATGGCCACGAGGTGCTCACGGCCGCCGCCCTGAAGGCGCCGGCTGCCCTGGAGCGCTGAGCGCCGGGGCCGTTCAGGGCAGCAGCCGCTCCAGGTGTGCCGCCACGGCGGTGGTGCTGGGGATCAGCGCATCGGCGCCGGCCGCCAGCAGCCTGGCTTCATAGGCGGCGCGCGCCGCGGGGTCGCCGTGCAGGTGCGGCGGCGCCACGGCCAGGCTGAGGAAACGTTGCCCGGGGCATTGGGCGCGGGCCCGCTGCACGGTGAGCACATCGGCCACCGTGTCGCCGAGGTAGGCCACCGGTGGGGCGCCGGCGCCGAGGCTGCCGCCGGCCAGGCGGCTGGCCAGGCGCAGCAGGCCGGTCGGATCCGGTTTGTCGGGCGCGTCCCCCATGGCGATCAGGGGCGGGGCGGCCAGGCCCAGGCGGGTTTCGAGCACGTAGCGGCAGGAGGGGGGTTCGGCGCCGCTCACGAAGCCCCAGACCAGGCCGGCGTCGGCCAGAGCACTGAACAGGCCCGGTTCCACCAGCAGCGGTTCATCGCCGATGAAGCCCTGCCACTGGCTGGGATCCGCCGCCGGATCACCGCCGAAATACAGGCCCTCGAACACGGCCACCAGCTCCGTCAGGGTTGGCAGTGGCCGGAGGCCCGCCCGCCGCAGCAGCTCCAGCGACGCCTCCCAGTCGTTGTTCCAGCGGCCCTCGCCCTTGAGGGCGTCGATGGCGCCCGGCTCGGGCCGCTGGCCGCCGAAGTGGTGAACGGTCTCGATGATCGCCCGCCGGTAGCTGGCGCTCACATCGCGGATCACCCCGTCGATGTCGAACAGAACGATGGCCCGCGCCGGGGCGGCAGTGGGGCTGGGTTGCGGCATCAGCGGCGGGCGTCGCGCTCGAACTGGGCGCTGGCGGCTGCGGTGGCGTCGCAGTCGAACAGGGCCTCCGCCAGGGCGGGACTGATCGTGAAGGTGTTCAGGCCGGCGCCGCTCAGGTGGGTGAGCTGCTGCGGCTGCCGCAGGCTGGCCACCAGCAGCCGCACCGTGGAGCCGAGGCCGTCGAGGCTGCGCTGCATGGCGATCACCTCGGCGACGCCGTCGCGGCCCTGATCGCTGATCCGGCCGAGGTAGGGGGCGATGTAGGCGGCTCGGAGGGCCGCGGCGATCAGCACCTGGTGGGCGTCGTAACAGGCGGTGAGGGTGACCGGCAGGCCCTCATCGCAGAGCGTGCGGGCGGCGGCCGCGCCCTGGCGGGTGACGGGCAGTTTCACGGCGATGCGTCCGGGGGCGAGCGCGGCCAGGCTCCGGGCACAGTGCAGCAGCTCTGCCGCGTCGGCGCCCCAGGCCTGCAGGTGCAGTTCGGCGATGCCGTGGTCGAGGGCGAGCTGGCTGAGGCGGGCGAGCTGGCTGAGGCTGCAGGCCTGGTCGGCGCGCCGCAGCAGGCTGGGGTTGGTGGTCACCCCATGGAACAGGCCGGTGGGCAGCCACTGCTGCCAGGCCTGCGGATCGGCCGAGTCGAGAAACAGGCGCAGGGCCATGGCCGGGGAGTGGAACCGCTGGCGGCGAAGCGGCTGGTAGGTTAGTTGTTTGCCCACTTGCCTTGAGCGTCGAGCCCATGACAGCCACCGAGAGCGCTCCAGGCGCTGCTGTGATCGAAGTGCCCGAAGAGGAGATCGCAGCCGCTGAGGACACCACCACCCAGGGGCGTCCGGTGATGCGTGGCGGCAGCGCGGCTCTGGCCACCGCAGTCATCGATGAAGACGGCGTTCCTTCCGGTTACACCCCCAAGGCCGATGAGGGCCGTTTTTTGCTGAAGATCCTCTGGCTGCCCGACAACGTCGCCCTGGCCGTTGATCAGATCGTCGGCGGCGGCCCCAGCCCTCTCACGGCCTATTTCTTCTGGCCCCGTGAGGATGCCTGGGAAACGCTCCGCAGCGAGCTGGAGGCCAAGAGCTGGATCACCGAGAACGAGCGGGTCGAGATTCTCAACAAGGCCACGGAGGTGATCAACTACTGGCAGGAGGAGGGCAAGGGCAAGAGCCTCGACGAGGCCAAGCTCAAGTTTCCGGAAGTCACCTTCTGCGGGACCGCCTGATCGGGTTGCGGCCCGTTCAGCGGGCCTGAATCACCTGGCCGAAGCCGCTGGCAACGATCTGGGCTGGATCGGTGGCGGTGTCGACCCTGAAGCTGCGGGTTTCGATCTGGCGTGTGCCATCGGGGTAGGTGAAGGTCACCAGCCCCTCCAGCACCACCTGGCTGCCGTTGGTGGCGGTTGGGCGCAGCTGGGTCACCGCGACCCGGCTGAACTGGTTGAAAAAGGCTGGATCAAACTGATCAGCGGCCGCGGCCGTGAACAACCTGCGGGCGGCCTCCGTATCGCGGGCATTCAGGGCGGCGTACAGCCGCTCCACCGTGGCGGTAGCCGTGGCGGTAGCCGCGCCAGTGGCGTTACCGGTGGTGAAGGCGGTGGCTGGTTCGCTGCTTGCATCCGCCGGTTCGTCGCGGCGTTCGCCGTCCGCGGCGCTGCCCTCTTTACTGGCCTCGGTGCTGTCCGCGGCGCTGCCCTCTGTGATGCCCCGCGTGCTGTTGTCGCCGGGCAGAGCCGGTGCCGGCGGGGCAAGCCGCCCCTGTGGTGTGCCGTTGTCCGCATCCCGGGGTGGCAGCTGGGGTTGGCGCTGCAGCCATAGCAGCACCAGGGCGCCACCGAGGATTCCCACCAGGAAGGAGAGCACGGCCACCAGCGGGCCTGGCCCCGCCCCACGCACGCGGGTGGCCGCCGGAGCTGGTGCCGGAGCTGGTGCCGGAGTTGGTGCCGCAGCCGGAGCTGACAGCGAATCCGATGCCGCAGCCGCAGCCTGGACAGGGGCCGCAGCCGCTGCCGGAACCTGGGCAGGGCCAGGGGCCGGTGCCGGTGCCGACTGCAGGCCGAGCAGACCGACCAGCACCGCTTCAAGCCGGTTGCAGAGCGCCGGCGTGTACAGCGCGTGCAACTCCTGCCGCAGGGCCGTGACCAGCGTTTCCCCCCGGGTGCCGGTCAGCTCTGCCGGCTGGCTCAGCAGCTTCGCCACCAGGGGGGAACGCAGCAGATAACTGAGCGCGGGCAGCAGCGCTTGCTGATCGGGCGTCACCCGTGCCGCCAGGCCGTTCTCCAGCCGTCGCGGGTCGACCTGCCCACCCGGTTCGTGGCGCTGCTGTTCGATGGCGGCCCGCAGATTCCGGCCAAGCGACTGGTCAGACATCGCAGCCCAACGGCTTCAGGGAGTGGCTGCTGCACTCTGCCAGTGCCGCTGCAGAGCCTCGGTGAGTGCCGGACAGGCCGGCGGCAGCTGCAGGGGTGGGGATTGGGATCCGCTGCGACCCGTGCGGCTGGCCACGATCAGGGCACCGGTCGCATCGCCGCTGCGCAGGATCACGGCCGCCTGCCGGGGATCCTGCAGCAGGCGCCGGAACAGCGTCTTGCGCTGACTCAGCGTGGGCTTGATCAGGGCCGGCTGGTCGCAGAGCCGCTGCACCTCCCGGCGGAGCGCTGTCGGGCCTGATCGGGCCGCTCGGGTGTGGATCGGCAGGGGCAGATGGGTGCTCAGGCCGACCCAGTCGGGGGGGTTCAGCGCCAGGCCCCCTGCCAGCAGCAGCGTCGATGCGGCGAACAGCAGCACCCCCCGGCCGGGCCAGCGCCGGGCCCGGCCGGGGCGGACAGCCGCTGCGGCCGGGGCGGGCCAGAGGGCCACCGCCACGGTCACGTCATCACCGCTGCCCTCGCTGCTGATCCGGTCGAGACCGGGATCGAGCTGCTCCGTTTCGCCGTTGGCGGCCACCGCCGCCAGAAAGCTGCACAACCGGAGGTGATCCTGATCGGTGGCGCACGATTTGCGGATGCCATCGGTGCTCAGCACCAGCGCCAGGCTCTCGTCTGGCTTGCCGAGGGGGTGCAGGGCGGTGCGATCTGCGAACAGCCGTGCCGCCTCCGGCAGGCAGAGGCTGGCCGTGGCTTCCCCCCCACCGGCTGGCGCGGCTTCCTCGCTCACGATCCGTGCCCGCTGCCGCCCGTCGATCAGCACCAGATCCCAGTCGCCCAGCCCTGTGTGGGCCCACCAGAGCGGCGTGAGCAGCACCAGGCCGAGGGTGGTTCCATAGGGGATGGCCGAAAAGGGCCCCTCGCCCCGCGGCCCGGCAGCGCCGGACTGCCAGTGCTCAGCCGCCGCTTCGAGCCAGCGCGTCACGATCAGCGCCGGCAGCTCCCGGCTGAGCCAGGCGAGCAGCCGCTCCTGCTGGTGGGCGGAGACGCCGCATTGCAGCTCGAGCTCCGCCAGCGCGGCGGCGGCGCTGCTGAGGGCGACACGGCAGGCCAGCGCGCTGCCCACGGCACTGAGCCAGTAGCGCTCCCCACCGTGCCCATCGGCGACCGCCATCAGCTGCACAGGCAGGCCATCGACACTGCAGCTCTGGGCGGCGCGGGCGCTGTCCTGGCAGGGAACGCCCCGGCGCCGGTGGGCGGATCCGCAGCGGCTGCTGTGCACCGGTGTCGACCACACCGGCCAGGCCGCCAGGGCCGGCTCGCTCACCAGACCACCGGTCCGATGTCATCCATCGGGTCGATGGCGGTGGGCGGGAGATCCGGCAGGGGGATGTTGCCCTCAGCGATCTCCGGGCTGCCGACGCGGCTGGTGGGCATCGAGGCGGCCCCCACCACGGCGGTGGAGGCCCACTGGATGTACTGGGCCAGCGCGGTGGCGTTGCTGGCCTGCAGGGGACGACGCGGCGAGCGTCCGGCCCGGGGCATCTCGCCGCTTGCGCCCGGTACTTCACCGGCGGGCAGCACGGCGCCGCTTGCGGGGCCGATGAACGCCTGCAGCACCTCCAGGTCGGCGTCGTGGCCGAGGGCGATCGCCAGGCGCACGGCCTTCTGGGCCCAGGGCTGTCGCATCAGCTTGCGCAGGCCCGCTTCGAAGTCGTCGGTGGGCTGGCCATCGGAGATCAGCACCAGCACCGGCGGCAGGGCCCGTTGCTCCATCGGCGGTGCGGCCAGCTGGGCCGCCACCAGCTCCAGCGCTTCTCCCATGGCGGTGACGCCGCCAGCCTGCAGATCGGTCCAGACGAGCTGCTCCACCGGGGTGGGCTCACTGATGTGCCAGTGGGCCCGGTCGGCGAAGCGCACGGCCCGCACCAGCACCCGCGCTTCCGGGTTGTCGCGGGCCACGTTCGCCATGCCCGGCAGCGACTGGCGGATGGCCTGGTTGAGGGCCTGCATCTTGCCCTGGGCTGCCATCGAGCCGGAGCAGTCGCAGAGGTAAATGAAGTGCAGGGGCCGGCTGGCCAGTTTCACGTTGGGGAAGCTGGGCATCAGGGGGCGGATTCGCGGAGGGGGCCGGCGGTGGCTGCCGCCGCCGGCTGGCTCAGGCTCACGCTCCCCAGATGGGTCTCGAGCCGGCGCAGCCCGGCGAGGTTACAGCTCCTGCCGGGATCGAGCGTCAGCATCCGGCCGTCTGCCAGTTCCGCCCGCCACGCCCTGTCGCTGAGGTTGCGCAACCCCAGCAGCGCCGGATCGCCGGGGTGGGGGTCGATCCGGGCCAGCGGTCGATCCAGCGCCGGCAGTTCGCGCTTGTTGAAGTGATGGGCATGCAGCGCGTTGCCGGCGCTCACCACCACGGCCGCGTGGGGGGTGTGCAGCAGCGGCGGCGCGGCCAGGGGGGTGTGGCAGTGCCAGCAGGCCGGCTGGGTCCCGAAGGTCTCCTGCCCGCACACGCCGCAGAGCTGGCGCCGGTCGAGGCTGCGGGCCAGCACCTCCTGCCACTGGCCGGTGAGAGCGCGACGGGATGGTGCCTTCAGGCCGGCCACGAAGGTCTGCAGGAACAGCGCCTGCAGGTCGCTGGGATAAAGCGGCCAGGTGACCAGCGCCGCCTGGTGGAGCTCGGGATCGGGCCGGTTGCGCGCGTCGTCGGGATCGAAGATGAACACCGGATCCTCGCCGTAGAGACGGCGGCGGGCCGGTTCATCGAGGCAGCGGATCGCCAGTTCAAGCTTGCCCTTGAGGGGATCGTGGCGGGTGAGCAGCCGGAAGATCAGCACCGCCAGGGAAAACAGATCGCTGTCGGCACCGGGTTTCGCCTGGCGCATCAGGATCTCCGGCGCCATGAACCCCGGGGTGCCGAGCACGCTGCCGAGATCGCGGCCGTCGACATCGACGTTGTCGTTGTCGCAGATCAGGATGCGGCCGCTGCCGGGCTCGAGGAAGAGGTTGCCCAGGGAGATGTCCTTGTAGCAGAGCCCCTTGCTGTGCAGGGCGTGGAATGCCTCCGCCAGGTGGAAGGCCGCCCGCAGGGCCTCCCCGAGGCTGAAGGCGATCCGCCCGGCGATGTGCTCCACCGCCGCCACATAGCCCGCGGGCCGCAGCGGCATCAGGTAGCCGAACCCGGCCGGTCGGCAGCGCACCAGCGGCAGGCTGTCGGCGGTGGGATGGAGCAGGGCGATCGGCCAGAGGAAGTGCTGATTGGGTGCGGTGGTGCGGATGCTCTCGGCGAGTCGCCGCTCCAGGTGGGGATCGCGGGCGATGCAGCTGGGGAGGTACCACTTGAGGGCGAGCGCTTCGTTCTGCACCGCCACCTCGTACACCTGGCCCTGGCTGCCGCTGCCGAGCCCGCGCACCACCTGCACCGGTGTGCTGAAGGCCTCGAACTGCAGCCAGGCTCCCTCCGGCAGGATCCAGGTCACGACGCTCCGCTGGAATCCAGACTCTGGCCGATGGCGCGCCGGATGCCGCCGCAGTGCGCCAGCGCCGTGCGGCGGTTGGCGAAGCGGTGCGTCAGGGCCTGGCCGTCGTGCAGCACCACCTGCAGGGTGTGCTCCTTGCGGGACCCCAGCAGGATCCAGCCCGCCAGGGCGCCGATCTGCAAGGGCCAGAACAGCAGCGGGAACGGCAGCAGCAGCAGCCCGCCCAGGCAGAGCAGCAGCCACCAGCTGAAGATCTGGGGGTAGTGCGGTTCGCTGATCACCCCGGCCGACTGGATGCTGGCCAGCGGCAGGGACCGGCCGTCGAAATCGAGGCAGGCCCCAGCGGACACGGGAGCTGCTGGAGTGCGCCCAGGAGACACGGCGGCTGCTGGAGTGCGCCCAGGGGACACGGCGGCTGCTGGGGGCGTTCCGGGGTGCTCCAGCCGGAACAGCAGCACCGGGCCATTCGGGCCCAGCTGGATCCGGTCCCCATCGGCGAGGGGGCGGCAGCTCTGGATCCGTCGCCCGGCCAGGTAGGTGCCGGTGTCGCTCTGCCAGTTGCACACCAACCAGCCCTGGCTGGCGGAGAAGCGCACCACCGCATGGTGATCGGCCACGCCCGCCGCCCTGGTCAGCTGCAGCCGGTTGCCGGCGGCCCGGCCGATCGTGAGCGGGGTGGCGGGGTCGAGCGGGGCCACCTTGGCGGGCTCGCTCTCCAGCTGCAGGCTGGCCTGAGGGGTGGCGATCACGGCCTCTCGCTGCGGCGGGAACGGGGGACGGAGCGGTGCGTGAAGGAGTGGCGCTGCCACCAGAGCTGCCAGTCGTCGCGCCGGTCCTGCCACCAGCCCCCATCCCCCTGCCGCCAGGCGATGACACGGCCGGGCCACAGCAGAGCCTTGCTGGCCAGGGCCAGGGCCACCAGCACCATCACCAGCAGCACCCAGCCCGGGATGGCCCCGGGCCACTGGGCCGCAAAGAAGGCCCGGATCGCGTAAAGGCCGATCGTGAGGGCGAGCCAGAGCCGGAAGGGCTCCCAGGGGTCCCGCTGGCGCTGCACCGGCCGACGCACGACAGGGCTCGTAGCCTAATCCGCACCCGAACCTTCACCCTGAATCAGTCCGGACCCACGGTCGGCCCCGAACCCCGCGACGGCTGGGGCACCCTGGCGCGGGCCCTGACCCGCGGCCCCTGGGCGGCGCGGCCGGCGGCGGTGCGGCGGGCCTGGCAGGCGCTGGCGGCGCGGTCGCCGCGGCTGGAGCTGTGGGCGGCCGGCCGGTGTCAACAGGCGCTGCCCCTGGCTGAGCGGCGCTACCGCATCGGCCGGGATCCCGGCTGCGATCTGGTGCTGAGCGGTCCGGGCCTGAGCCGGGTGCACGCCATCCTCGCCAAGGCGCGCCCCAGCGACCGCGACTTCGCCCTCGAGGACTTCCGCTCCGCCAACGGCCTGTTCCACCGGGACCGGCGCATCCGCTGGATTCAGCTGCGCGATGGCGATGCGGTGCAGCTGGGTTCGCCCCTCAAGGGGGAGGCGGCGGAACTGCGCTACCTGCACCCCCGCAGCGCCCTGGAGCGGGCGGTGCACCGCCTCGGCGTGGCGGCCCTGGCCGGTTCGGCCCTGCTGGTGAGCGGCATGCTGGTGGCGGCCAGTGTGGGCGGCGGCTCGAAGATCCGCACGATCAGCGGGCCGGTGAAGATCTTTGCGGCCAGCGGCCAGCAGATCGACGCCCGGCAGGGGTCGGCCACGGCCCTGCCCAGCCTGCAGGATTACCCCCTGCATCTCCGTCAGGCGCTGATCGCCTCGGAGGAGGCGCGCTTCGGCTGGAACAGCGGCATCGACCTGTTCGGCACGGTGCGCTCGGCCCTGCTGCGCAGCGGTGGCGGCAGCGGCCTCACCCAGCAGGTGGCGCGGCTCGTTTATCCAGAGGTGGGTCGCGATGTGAGCATCAGCCGCAAGCTGCGGGAGCTGTGGGTGGCGCTGCAGCTGGAGGTGGGCTTCAGCAAGAATCAGATCCTCAAGCTCTACCTCGATCGCGCCCATCTCGGGCAGGGTACGGACGGCTTCGAGCAGGGAGCCCAGCTCTATTTCCGCAAATCGGCCCGTGCCCTCGATCGGGCGGAGGCGGCGTTCCTGGTGGGTCTGCTGCCCAGCCCCAATGGCTATTCCCCCTGCAATCCCGATGATCCGGGGGCGGGGCTGGAGCGGCGCAACCTGGTGCTGGGCCTGATGCACGAGCAGGGCTGGCTGAGCGACCAGGCCCTGATCGATGCCCAGCGCCGGCCGCTCAACATCGACGCCACCGCCTGCCGGGAGTCGCTGTTCAGCAGCTATCCCTACTTCAGCGATTACGTGGTGGGGGAGCTGGAGGGCACCCGCTTCGGCCTGAACCTCAGCGGCGCTGCCGCCACGGGCAACTACGCGGTGATCAGCACGATCAATCCGCAGCTGCAGCAGCTGGCCCAGCAGCAGCTGCAGCGGTTCCTGGAGGGGCCAGGGGCGGCGGCCGGGCTGAGCCAGGGCGCCCTGATCACGCTCAACGTGGCCAGCGGCGAAATCCTGGCCTACGTGGGTGGCGGCGACTACAGCCGCTCCAGTTTTGATCGGGTGCAGGCCCTGCGCCAGCCGGGCTCCACCTTCAAGCTGTTTCCGTTCCTGGCGGCGCTGGCGGCGGGGGCGGCGCCGTCGGATCCGTTTGCCTGCGCCCCGCTCAGTTACGTGGAGGGCTGCAGCCGTTCGGGCGGGGCAGGGGCGGTGTCGCTGGCGGATGGTTTCGCCCGCTCGGAGAACGTGGTGGCGGTGCGGGTGGCGCAGCGGGCCGGCCTCGATCAGGTGCTGCGGCAGGCGCGCCGCCTCGGCATCTCCACGCCGCTGGAGCCCGACACCAACACCGTGCTCGGCGGCCGTGAAACCTATCTCTATGAGCTGGCGCGCGCCTATGCGGTGGTGGCCAACGGCGGCCGCTCGGTGCCGATGCATGGGGTGAGCCGCATCTACGACCTGGGGATCTGCCAGTCGGTGCTGGCGCTGGAACGCTGCCCGGAGCGGGGCGTCACGGTGCCGCTCGGCGAACGGCCGCGCCAGCTGCTCAGCCCGGAGCTGGCCGCGGCGATGGACGATCTGCTGGTGCAGGTGGTGCAGCGCGGCACGGGCCGGGCGGCGGCCCTGGTGCCGGATGCCCGCGGCAAGACGGGCACCACCAACGACGGGGTGGATGCCCTGTTCGTGGGTTACTCCCCCTCGCTGGGGGTGCTCACCGCCATCTGGATGGGCAACGACGACAACACGCCGGCGGCTGCGGCCAGCGGTGGCCTGGTGGCCGAACTCTGGGGCCGTTACATGCAGGCCGCCGCCCGCCTGCTTCAGGCCTGAGCTGCGCTCTGGAGGCTGTGGAGCAGCTGCAGCAACCAGCTGACCAGGCCCCAGCCGGCGCCGAACAGCAGCCCCCAGCACCAGGGGCTGGCCAGCAGTTCGCCCCAGCGGTCCGCGCTCACGCCGCTCGCCGCCGCCTGATGGCGCTCCCGGCTCTGCCAGGAGAGCTGCAGACCGGCGTAGATCAGCAGCAGCACCCAGGCGGGGATGGTGAGCGGGTTCACGGTGTAGCCCAGATCCCGACGCTGCAGCAGGCTCAGGCTCCCCGCCAGACCGATCAGGGCCCCCACCGCGCCGGAGGCGCCGCCCCAGCAGCGGGGCGGGGCTGCGGCGGGCTGCACCAGGGCCACGGCGATCAGGGTGGCCAGGCTGGTGAGGGCGTAGCGGAGGATCACATCGGGCAGCTGCAGGGCGGAGTTGCCGAGGATCACGGCCAGCATGATCAGGTTGAGCACGGCCTCACCGCGCCGCGGCTGCACCCAGGCGGCGCTCAGCCAGCGCCAGGCATGCCGGCTGTCGCCCGCCAGATCGCTGGCCAGCAGGGCGTCGCGACGCCAGTGGCGCAGTGGTGGTGCCAGCAGCAGCGCTTCGATCAGGGCCAGCACCAGCACCAGCACGGCGCCGCCGCTCCAGCCCCAGTCTTCAAACAGAAGGCGGTCCAGTTCGGCACCGCTCCACATCCACACCAGGGCAGCAGCGGCCGCCAGAGCGATGCCGCCGGCCAGGGGGCGCAGGCGACGGCCCAGCGGCAGCCAGCGCACCTGCCGTCGCCGTGGGGCGTTGGCAGGGGGCAAGCCGTCGCGCGGCAGGTTGATCTGGCCGAACTCCTCCAGCAGGTCGAGCAGTTGGGCCAGCACCCCGGGGCTGTAGGTGGCGGCCAGTTCCCGGCCCAGCTGCTCCAGGCTGGTGCGGCGGGCCAGGCCCTGCTGCCGCAGGCACTGGCGGAACAGGGGGCGTGCGGCCAGATCGCGCAGCGG